>PALN01000016.1 GCA_002706405.1 Rhodospirillaceae bacterium
CCTCCGTGCGGCCCAGGATGGCATAGGCGACGTTCAGCGGAATGATCGCGATCCCGCCGCCGTCGAGCACGTCCAGCACCTCGCGCGCTTCCTGGTCAACGTCATGGCCGATGGGGTTGTCGGTGGTGGGCGTGGTCGTGGGCATGGGGGATGTCTCGCATTTTCTTGGATGTTGGATGACCGGACCCGCTGCCCGGCCCAGGTCGGGCGCTCAGTCGATCATGCGCCGCATGATCGAACAAATAGAAAAAGGCGAATGATATATCCGTAAACAAGATCAATTGCGATGGGGCCCGCCTCCCGCATTGCTCGGCAAAGACAAGCGCCCCGGTCAACCCATCCTTACCGCAAATTGAAGAGTTCCTGATGGAAGTCCTCGTATTTCAAGCCATGGGATACCAAGTCAGTTCTCAGGGAATGGCCGAATTGGGCAGGGCCGCAAAACCAGATGCTGGCCGTGGTCCAGTCCGGAATTTCACGGCGCAGGCGTTCACCGGTCAACCGGCTGTCCTGTCCATCGATCACCAAATGCAGGCGGACGTTTGCGGCTTTGGCGTCTGCGGTCAGCTTCTCGGCCGCTTTCGGGTCTAGGGGCTGGGTGGCATGGTAAAGGTCGATGACCTGATCATGCGGGGCCAAGGCAAGCTGTTTCATCCGGGCAATGAACGGCGTGATGCCGATGCCCCCGCCAATCCAAATCTGGCGTTGCTTGCCGTCGGAGAAGATGAACCGGCCGTAGGGGCCTTCGACGATGACCTTGTCCCCGACCTTGAGCCGATCGGCCATTAGATCCGTGTAATCGCCCAGCCCCTTGGTGATGAAATTGATCCGCCGGTCATCACCCTTCCAGGCGGAGGCGATGGTGAACGGATGCGCCCCTTCTTTCGGATCGAACGTCACGAAGGCGAACTGACCGGCCTGATGGCCCTGCCAGCCCTGTTCAAGCCGGATCGAGGTTTCCACGACGCCCAGGTCGGGGAACAGGTCGATGTCTTCGATGGTTCCCGCCGTTTTGCGGGCGTGACCGATCCGCCCGGTCAGGACCAAGACACTCGCGATCGTGCCGGCGGCCATCAACAGGGCGGCGACAAGACCCACCGGTTGGGTCCAATAGCCGAAGTCCATCAGAATGACGGAGTGGACCGCCAGCGCCAGGTACACCAGCGCCACAATCGTATGGGTCTTGGCAAACAGCCGGTAGGGAAAGCGCTTGATCAGCGCCAGTGCGATCAACGCAACGAGGCCGTAGAAGGCCCATTCGCCGATGGATTCGGCCGTGTGGCGCTGAGCATCGAACCATTGCTGGAGGGCCGGTAATTCGGCGATATCGGGACGCTCACCCCGCTTCGGGCGTTCCATCAGGCCCAGGGAGACCGCCCACTTCGGTGCATTGACCACGAGCCAATGCGCCACCGCCGTGACCAGCGCCGTGATGCCCAGCCATTTATGCAGGCGATAGGACTTGTCGAGGCCGCCCAGCCAGGATTCCAGCCGGACCGGTCGCAGGGCCAGAACCATGGCGAAACTCATCGCGCAGATGGCCAGCAGCCCGGTGACATAGATGGCCGGCTTGCGCAGGGCCATTAATCCGGATGTCTCGGGCCAGGACGCGGCGATGGCCCAGAGAACCGTCAGAAGGCCAAGGAAGGCCCAGAGCCATACTTTGAGGGTGCGCATGATGTCATGTCTCCACAGTGATTAGGGGGCGCATTGCCTTCCGGGTTCTTGGGTCAACCGTCCGATGCAACTGCACGGCGTTGGTGAGAGGGCGGCCAGATGGATTGCGGCATCGACGGATGCGGCCTGGAGGCGGACCAGGCGACCGGAACCAGCGGCCGCCGCGGCGAAGTGCACGGTGTTGTTCGCTATGGGCTCATTTTCTCGCAGCGGGGCGGGCGGTGTTGGCGGGGGGCGCGCCGGGCACCCGCCCGCCGAAGGAATCCCGGATCACGGTCGCCGTGGCGTAGAACGGCGCGCTGTCTTCCGGCGCCAGAGCGGCGTCGATCTGCGCATCCACTTGCCGCCAGACACGCCGGGCCGCTTTCAGCGCCTCCCGGCCTTCGCCCGTCAGGTCCAGGATGTCCTGGCGACGGTTGTCGGGATTGGTGCGCTGCGTGATGAGACCAAGCACGACAAGACGTTCGGTCATGGTGCTCATGCTGCCCGGCGACAGGTTGAATTCTTTTGCCAGATGGCCCTGGGATGCCGGCCCGAAACGGTCCAAAGCATCCAGAATCAGCGCCTGCCGATGGCGCACGCCGGTTGATGCAAGCAACGTTTCAACGCGCTTTTCGATCAAAGTGGCGGCATGCAGAAGGGGATGAAGTTTCGCAGGCTTGGCTTTCATGCAGCCTGTTTATTCAAAGATAGTTTGGATGTAAACAGTTTGAATAAAGAAAGTTTGCTGAAGCCGGTCGGACGGCGCCTCCGCGAGTAGCGGGGCCAAAGACGTAGGTCCCGCCGTCGCTTTGGGGCGGCCCTTCATGTTCATTCAAGGATTGACCAGTCAGGATTTGAAGCAGTGTTCACGATGCCAGTTTAGGAAGTGTGGGTGTGGCCGGTTTCTAGGGAACAAAGGCGGAATGGCCTTGCCGTCATTGTTGATGAAGGATTTCACGCTGTCGATGTCGTTTACCTGTCGGGAGATAAGAATTTCGAGGTCGTTTGTCAGGCTGATTAGGCCGCGGTCAAACATCCAATGCGCGGTTCCGGACAAGGCAATGCCGTTTTGGACGGTGTCAGGACCATCTCTTTCCACCGGACGGATGTGAGCTGCATTGACTTCCGCGCGACCTCCACCATTGATGAACTTTAAGCCAGTGATTGCGCAGCGTTCGTCGTACGCGCGGAGGACAATCTGGCGGAATGTTCGGTCGCGGACAGTTCGGCTCGTGAGTTGCTGGATACGTTGGCGTTCGATTTCAAATGCGGGCGTCTCTTGTATTTCTGCTAATCCAGGTACGGGGGCAGTCTCTTCCAGGCGGGGCAGGATGGGGGCGGATTGTGCTAAGCCTTTCTCGATAATTCGTAAGAAGTCTGCAGGTGAAATCGGCCTGACGGCAGATTGGGCGCGTCCCGATAATCTGCCCTGCTCGTTGAGCAACCCGCGTTCGATTGGGCCTTTCTGATTATTGAATGGAACTGGATGTGCGAAGTCGAGATAACTTCCCGGCTCCACGATGGCGAGGAACATTTCGGACGCTTTTGGGTCCGGAATGATTGTTTGTATGCGGGCAATCCCGAAATAGCCGCGTGTGTTTGGAACCTTCGTAGGTTCTAAGTAGACAATCCAGTCCCCTTCGGCGGTTTTCGCTCTACTGAAGTACTGCTTTGGGAACTGATACTGCTCGGCCGGACTGTCGTTGTAGATCGAGTCCGGACGCAACATGAAGACGCAATAGCCCATCTATTAAGCTTAGCTGACGTCTGCAACTCTGCCAATGGAATGCCTGCAGCCAACCGAGATATCGTTTATTGACCGGGAAGAACTGTGGAAAGACGCCCTCTCGGCGGCCTCGCCGAGCCTAGGGCCCGTCTACCGCTCCCGCACTCCGATAACCAAAAAGCCCCCATTTCTGGGGGCTTTTTGGTTATCGCGGTGGAGGCAGCCTCGGGTGAGGGAGCCTCTGGCCTAAGGGGCAATCGGGGGAAGTTTGCTTAGTAACGCCGGGCAAGCAGGCCACTTGATGTCCAATTTCCTAATTTTCAGATCGGGGATTCTCGCGTAGTGGATCAGCGAGGCAAGATACCGTCGGCCGGTCGGAAGTAGATGTGGCTTCTGAAGACTCGATGCTCGTCTTCCAGTGCCCAGCGAACCGCGTCCCACCCGGCACAGTCGATCTGTCCGCCGATCTCAACCCAGGGTTTCCCGCCCTGCCAATCTGCCCGGGCTTTTAATCGGGGCGTGGAAATCTTCGACATGATCTGCCAGACCTTGTTGCGCAACGTCTTCTCGACGGGCGTCATGACGTTTGATCTGCCGACCTGAATGTATCCTTGGGACATCATTGGTGGCATGCCCTCTAGGCTATATTCCCTGGAACGATGGAACCGCATCCATTCCTCCGGGTAATTGGCAACACCGTACTTTTCGGGAGAATACTCGAGCTTGCGGAACCTTGGTCTCCAGCTTTTCGGTGGGATGAATAACTTCACCTCATCGCTTGTTCCGAACTCGATCCCATCGATGTAGTGGATTTCTTTCCGTGAATCCGAAATTGGATCTACAAAGCGGATGCTGGGGAATCGTTCCTTCAACGCCAGGGTCAGGTTTGCCTCATCTTGTCGGGTGAAAAATGTCTGTCGATGGCTGGGCATGCGGAACCCCGATCCGATATTGACCGCGTCGTGCGAACATCACCCAATTTTATCTTGGGTTGATTAAAAATTCCATGGTTCAACAAATTCAATTCAGGAAAATGGTCGAGGTTCCTCATCCGGCCGCGTTCTAAAGGGGGGTCCAAGAAGCTGGGTGAAGATCTCCTTGAGAATGTCCATCGTCGTATAGTCGAGCTCGTCGATGTCCATACCAGCGCGGTATTTTGGTAGGAAACCGGCGAAATGATCGCCGGCGTTTTTGGTAAGACGCGCGAAGCTTTTTCGCTCGATCGAGATGCCGGTCCTGCCATCTTTCAACGTCCTGCCGGTGTTAAAATGCAATAGGCTCCCAGTCGGTCCGTGCTTAAAAGATAGATCCGGATTAGAGGACCCTTTTCGGCCGTCTTGGCCGATTGGAATGTCGCGGTTCCGTAAATGGAGTTCTGGCTTTCGATTGCCATCTTCATCAGTGCCGCCACCAAAATGCGCGAACTCTTCATGGATTTTAGGGCCCCAAAGGCTCAGCACTTTAGGTATCAGGTCATTTGCAATATGCCCATTCCACCATATGGTATCCGGATTGCCGGGATGGCTTTCGACGGGCGCTGCCAATTGACGTCTGAATTCATCGCTGATGGCCTGGAAGACCAAAGGTTCATTCCGCATTAGCTCGTTGATCGGGAAACCGCCTAACTTTGGAATCTCTGGCGGTTCGGCGGGGAACTCTGTCTTCTGAGCCTTGCGAAATTCCTCGGGTGCGGGCTCATACCCCGGCGGCGGCGGGAAGGTTGGTGCGATGTCGGTTCGCTTGGTGGCGGTGCGGTCCTCATCTTCTCTCGACGCGCGTCCCAGCAGTCCACCCGCCGTCCCGGCGGCGACCGCACTGGCGGCCTTGCTTTTGGCCGTGTCGCGGATCGCGGTCGCGAGAAAGCGAACGACTTTCTTGGCAGTGGCAGGGATTTTGCCGAACCCGGGGATGGCGCCGGCGGCGCTGACGCCGGCCATCGCGGCGTTGATTCCCGCGTCGGACAGGTCGCTCCTGCGGAGCGCTTCGCGGGCCGCCTGGAAGGCGTCGTAGGCCTCCTTGGCCTCCATCGCTTCGCCGCCGAAGGGGAGAATGCCGAGAAGCGCCTCGCCGACTTTTCGCTTTAAGGACTCGGGGGCGTCGTTGACGGTCGACGCACCGGCTTCGTCCGTGACGCCGCCGTTGACGATGTTGTCCCAGGCGGCGAGCCGGTCGGAGAGGTCGTCCAATCCGACGCGTTCTCCGTCGAGGATGAGGTTGTGGGCGTTGGGCTCGGTATCGGGAGCGCCTACGGCGGGTGTGTGGCCGGGCCGCGGAGTGTCGGGCGATGACGCCAGTTGCGGCGATTGTGTGCCCGGCTGGCGGTTCAGGCGTTGCATCTCGGTGTTCATCTTGGATTCCGTTTCGCCGCCGGGTTTCATCTCGCCGTCGGCAACCAAGCCGTGGCGCTGCTGGAAGGTGCGAATGGTGTCGAACAGGTCCCGGGTCGGGTAGGGGCTGGTGATTCCGCCGGATATCGGCAGACCGAGCGCTTCCAGAGCCGATTTGATCCGTGTCGTGTCGCCGGGGTCCGTATTGGTCGACGGCCGGACAGGCCGCTTCAGGAGGATGGGGGTGAAGGGGTGGTCGGGCTTCCTGCGCGGGGCGGGCATGAACGACCCGTTGACCCAGGACGTGGCGCTGCGGGAAGAGAGACTCTTGTTCAACCGCGCCAGGGTCGGCCCGTCGGGCTTCATGACGCCGTCCTCGGCAAGGCCTTCGGCGTGCTGGAAGGATTTCACGGCCTCGATCATCGGCCGGTCCGGGTATTCGTCGAAGCCGTCCTCGGGCGGCTCAAGGTGGCCCAGGCGGGCCAGGGCCTGTTTGGTGATGAGGGTATCGGCGAGATCCATGGCATAGGCCTCGCCGATGGTTTTGTTGAGGCGAATGGGGGTGCGCATGTGGCGTCTCCTCGCGCGCCCGGGTCGCGACGGACGGGCGCGGCGGTGGCGTTGAGCAGAGACCCGGGGCGGCGCCCAGCCACGGCCACGATCAGGCGTGGCCGAAGGGGCGCCGGCCGGTGGGCCGGTGACGGGAATGTGGCGGCTGGAATTTCGGAGCGTTGTCCGCCGAAGCGGGTTGTCCCGCCGTCACGCGGCGCGGCAATCGCGGCGCATGAGAGGGGGCGGGGCCCAGCGGGCACTCTGTGATGTGACATTGACAGATGATGCAACCAATGTCAAGTATTTATTCCTATGAAATGACAAAAAGTAGCATCAAGGGCGGGAGATGCCAGCCTTGTCCATCCTGCGGCTACGAAAAAAAGGGGGCCTATATATTTAACTAGCCACGATTTCGTTGACTAGCCGCACATTTTTGGCTAATATAATCTCACACCAGCAAGGAAGTGTGAGATGTCGAAGCCCGAAACCATCAGCCTCTACGAGTTCTTCCAGCAGTTTCCCGATGAGGAAGCCGCCAGGTTGTTCTTTGAGCAGAAGCGTTGGCCGAATGGCGTCGAATGCCCGCACTGCGGATCGCACGAAACCTCCGAATGCAAAGACCACAAGCCGATGCCGTATCGGTGCCGGTCGTGCCGCAAGCACTTCAGCGTCCGTGTCGGCACGGTGTTGGCCGAGTCCCGCCTTCCGCTGCACAAGTGGCTCATGGCGATCTACATGATGACCACGGCCCGCAAGGGCATTCCCTCTACCCAGATGGCCCGCGAACTTGGGACCACCCAGAAAACGGCTTGGTTCCTCGCCCAGCGCATCCGTGAAACGTGGATGGCGTCGATCGGCGGCGGTGACATGGGGCCGACGGTTGAGGTTGATGAAACCTTCGTCGGTGGCCGCGAACGTAACAAGCATTCCAACAAGAAACTGCGGGCCGGTCGTGGTGCGGTTGGCAAACAGCCGGTTATCGGCATCATGGAACGTGGCGGCAGGGTTATTGCTGGCCCGATCCCGTCAACAGATGGCCCCACCCTGAAGGGTGTCATCCGATACCACGTGGCCCCCGGCTCGACGGTCTACACCGACAACCACGCGGGCTACCGTGGGATGCGCGGTTACAATCACGCTTCGGTCAACCACGGCGTTGGCGAATACGTTCGCGAACAGGCCCACACTAACGGCATTGAGAGCTTCTGGTCGCTGCTAAAGCGCGGATATTACGGCATCTACCACTACATGAGCGTGAAGCACCTGCATCGCTACGTGAATGAGTTTTCGTTCCGCCACAACACCGCCAAAGTTGATACCATTGACTTCATGGGCATGACTGCCGCCCGCATGGTTGGTCTGCGTTTGACCTACAAGGAACTGACACATGGCTGAGCCGCCGAAAGACATCGAACCGATTAACGCGCCGTTCGAAGACGTTGTTGAAAACCTGATCCGCCCGGCACCCCCCAAGCGCAATAAAAACAAAGCGTTAGTGGCAAAATCCGGCGCCGAGGCGGCACCCCCCATGCAGTTGCGTCTGGACCTTGAAATACAGGTCGAGAAGGACGTCAACGGCATCGAAATGGGCGTCCTCGAAAACGGGCTTCCTTATCTGACGCAGCGCGGGCTAGCGACGATGGCCGGCGCGGCACGTTCGACGATCTTCGAAATCACCCGCGAGTGGGCTGATGGTTACGACGATCCAATTGTACCCAATACGCGCCTCGGGTACTTCAAGGATTATCTGTTTCGGAACAGCTACACTGAACCGCAGCTTTACCTAGAAATCGAAAAAGACGGGTCGCCCTATTATGCGTACCCCGACATCGTATGCACGGCCGTCATTGAGTTCTTTGCGTTCGAGGCGCAAAGAACGAATGAAACGGCCCTGGCGAACTTTCGACGGTTGGCGAGTTATGGCCTCCAGAAGTTCATCTACGAAGCCCTAGGCTACGTCCCCGAGGATAAATGGAAGTACTTCAACGACCGAGTTTCGATCCTGAAGGACAGCTCGCCCGACGGCTACTTCATCGTCTTCAATGAAATCACCGGCCTTGCCGTTGACCTGATAAACGCTGGCCTCACCGTCAACGACAAAACAATTCCAGATATCAGCGTCGGCATCCATTGGGGCAAGTTCTGGGAGCAAAACGACCTGTCCACGAAGTACGGCGAGCGGATCAAGTGGGATCACTATTACCCGACCTATTACCCGCAAGCGGCTAGCAATCCGCAGACCCCTTGGGCATACCCTGACGACGCGCTTCCGTTGTTTCGCCAGTGGTTCCGTCATCACTACCTGCCGACCAAGTTCCCCCCGTATATCCTGAAAAAAGCTAACGTCCTGGCTGGCGGGAACCGCGAGGCGGCGCAGATCGCCAATATGTACGAAGACCTGAAAAGGGTGCGCTAAAGGATACCGCATTTTGTGAGCACAAAAACGGAACAGACGCTTGATTTTGTGTCGCGCCCGTGGAATCGTACCAAGTTGACTTGAAACGGAAAAGGCCGACAACTCCCCAGCCGTCGGCCTCCCGTTTCAGACCCCAAAGCAGTGTCGAGCCGCTAGGGTCAGAATCAAACTCACGCGTGATTTATCCCTCACGTCGGATTCCAAGTCAAGTAGCGGCTCTCCAACCGCGAGCGCGTCTCGCTACAGACGAGGTGCGACATGACTTCACAGACCACTCTTACCGTTCTTGGCAAGTACGAGTATTTTGAACTGCCAAGCATCCAATCGGCAGACATCAAGGATGAGCCGGGCAATTACCTGTTCGCAAAATTCCTTGGAGGCAACAACTGGCAGGTGATCTATGCCGGTTCTACCCCTGCTGGGGGAACGCTTCGTGGTCGACTACCGAACCACGAGCAGATTGAGGCGGCAAAGCGCCACGGTGCAACCCATGTCTTTGCTCACATCAATCACGATCACGCGGCAATGGTAGCCGAGGAAAAGGACGTGATTGAGAGCCTGAATCCGCCCCTAAATGTTCAGCACCGCACGCCACAACGCGGAGGTGCCGGTCTGCTCTCAGGAACGGGTTTCTAGGATCATGGTCCGTTTCATGTGTCCCGGGGCGGCTTATCGCCCCGGGCGCAAACCCTGATACTAATTGGCTAGTCATGTATATAGGCCCCAAAAAAAGCCCCGGAAGGGGTGCTTGGGGCGATTGGCGGAGAGGGTGGGATTCGAACCCACGGTAGGCTTGCGCCCACAACGGTTTTCGAGACCGCCCCGTTCGACCACTCCGGCACCTCTCCTAAAGCCCTGAAAAATTGCGTCTTTTCAGAAGCCCGGCGGCGTCCGCCAAGACGCCGCCCGATATGTCGAAACCATTCATGGTCCGGGAACGCCCCTTTATAGCCGCGAATTTTTCCCTGTCCACTGGTTCGTCACTGGCGTCGGGATCGGCGGCCGCCAGGGGGCGTTGCCGGGCGCGTCGCCGGGCGTGCCGGCCGCCGCCGCCGGGGATGCCCGGAACGCCCGTGTTTCCGCGCGTTTCCGCCATTGACTTATGGTGTTTCGCGGCTATAGTGCCGCCCTTCTGCCGATCCATAAGGGGCGGCGGAATTAAAATAACCAAACAAGATCAACAATTAATAGGGTTCTGAAACGATGTACGCGGTTATCAAGACCGGCGGAAAGCAGTATCGAGTGACGTCCGGCGACGTCATTATCGTGGAAAAGCTGCTTGGTGAGCCGGGTGAAACGATTGAAGTTGGCCAGGTGATGATGCTGGGCGAAGAGGGCAAGGCCCCCACGTTCGGCACCCCCGTGGTCGAAAAAGCGGCCGTGTTCGCCGAAGTGCTGGAACAGCAGAAGGGCGACAAGGTTCTCATCTTCAAGAAGAAGCGGCGCCACAACTACCGCCGCCTCAAGGGCCATCGGCAGTTCGAGACGGTGCTGCGCATCCTGGATGTGAGCGCCACCGGCACCAAGCCGGCATCGGCCAAGAAGGCGGCGCCGAAGAAGGCCGACGCCGAGCCCAAGACCGACGCCAAGGCTGACGCCAAGCCGGCGAAAAAGGAATCCAAGCCAGCCGCCAAGAAGGCTGACGCCAAGCCGGCCGCGAAGAAGCCCGCGGCCAAGAAGGCCCCCGCCAAGAAAGCCGCCCCCAAGAAGGGCGAGGAATAAGGAGTAGTCACCGATGGCACATAAGAAATCCGGTGGTAGTTCACGTAACGGCCGCGATTCGGAAGGTCGCCGCCTGGGATTGAAGAAGTCCGGCGGTCAGGCCGTCGAGGCCGGCAACATCATCGTGCGCCAGCGCGGCACCAAGTATCACCCCGGCGACAACGTCGGCATCGGCAAGGATCACACGATCTTCGCCACGACCGAAGGCCGGGTGAAGTTCGCGACCAAGGCCAAGGGCCGCACCTACATTTCGGTGGAGCCGTCCGTCTGACGGATTGAACGGCCATTCGCGATTTGAAATGCGCGGGGGAATGGCCAGCCATTCCCCCGTTTTTCGTGCCCGCGGTAAGGTGTAGATTCTCGTTATGAAATTTCTCGACGAAGCGAAGGTATTCGTGAAAAGCGGCGACGGCGGCAGCGGCTGCATGTCGTTCCGGCGCGAGAAGTATATCGAGTTCGGCGGCCCCGACGGCGGCGACGGCGGGCGCGGCGGCGACGTCATCATCGAATGCGCCGACGGCCTGAACACGCTGATCGATTTCCGCTATCAGCAGCATTTCAAGGCCGGGCGCGGCAACCACGGCATGGGCAAGAACCGCACCGGCGCCGGCGGCAAGGACATCGTGCTCAAGGTGCCCGTCGGCACCCAGATCCTCGACGACGACAAGGAAACCGTGCTGGCCGACATGACCCGCGTGGGTCAGCGCATCGTGCTGCTGAAGGGCGGCGACGGCGGGCTCGGCAACGCGCGGTTCAAGACATCGACCAACCAGGCCCCGCGCAAGACCATTCCCGGCTTCCCTGGCGAGGAACGCTGGATCTGGCTGCGCCTGAAACTGATCGCCGACGCCGGCCTGGTCGGCCTGCCCAACGCGGGCAAGTCGACTTTCCTGGCCGCCTCGTCGCGGGCCAAGCCCAAGATCGCCGGCTATCCCTTCACCACCCTGCATCCCAACCTGGGCGTGGTCATGGTCGACCAATGGTCCTTCGTCCTGGCTGATATTCCCGGCCTGATCGAAGGCGCCAGCGAGGGCGCCGGCCTGGGCACCCGCTTCCTCGGCCATATCGAGCGCTGCCGCGTGCTGCTGCATCTGGTCGACGGCACGCAGGAAAACGTCGCCGAGGCCTACCGCCAGGTCCGTCACGAAATGAAGGCCTATGGCGGCGGGCTCGCCGACAAGACGGAAATCCTGGCGCTCAACAAATGCGACGCGCTGACCGACGACGAGATCAAGGCCCAGCGCAAGAAGCTGGCCCGGGCGGCCAAATGCAAGATGGCCGACGTGATGGTGGTCTCCGGCGTGTCCGGCAAGGGCGTGCCCGAGGTCCTGCGCGCCCTGGTGGCCGAGATCGGCGACGCCACGGTCGCGGAGAAAACCGCCGACGCGGACGAAGGGACGACGGAGGAGGGGGCCTGGCGGCCATGACCGGGACACCCGCTCTGACCGACGGCAAGCGGATCATCATCAAGATCGGCTCCGCCCTTCTGGTCGACAAGGAACGCGGCACCGTCAAGCGCAGCTGGCTGGAAACCCTGGCGGCGGACCTGATGACCCTGCGCGAACGCGGGCATGAGGTCCTGATCGTGTCCTCCGGTGCCATTGCCGTCGGCCGCCGCCATTTGGGCCTGCCCGCCCGCGGCAAGCTGAAGCTGGAAGAAAGCCAGGCCGCCGCCGCCGCCGGCATGGTCCGCCTGGCCCATGCCTATCAGGAGGTCCTGGGCGACTACGGCGTCACGGTGGCGCAAGTGCTGCTGACCCTGGACGATAGCGAAAACCGCCGCCGATATCTCAACGCGCGCAATACCATCGATCAGATCATCCGCTTAGGAGCCGTTCCCCTGATCAACGAGAACGATACCGTGGCGACGGACGAAATCCGTTTCGGCGACAACGACCGCCTGGCGGCGCGCGTGGCGGCCATGGTGTCGGCCGATATCCTGGTGCTGCTGTCGTCGTCGGACGGGCTTTATGAAAGCGACCCGACACAGAACCCCGACGCCGTCCACGTGCCCTTGGTTACCCACGGTATCACGCCCGAGATCGAAGCCATGGCCGGCATCAACAAGACCGACGACGGGTCGGGCGGCATGGTGACCAAGCTGGTCGCGGCCCGCATGGCCATGGGTGCCGGTTGCCGCATGGTGATCGCCAATGGGATGGAAGATCATCCGCTGGCGCGCATGGAAGCCGGCGGCCGGGTCACCTGGTTCCTGCCCGACGCCACGCCGTTGACGGCGCGTAAGCAATGGATTTCCGGCTCGCTCAAGCCCGGCGGCGCTCTGGTGGTCGACGCCGGGGCAAGCCGTGCCCTGGCCCGGGGCAAGAGCCTGCTGCCGGCCGGGGTGGTGAAGGTCGAAGGCCGGTTCAAGCGCGGTGACGCCGTGGCCGTGAAAAATCAGGCGGGAGAGCATCTGGGCCTGGGGTTGATTGCCTATTCGGCCCCCGACGCGCGCCGCATCGCGGGCGCAAAATCGAAGGAAATCGAGGCCATCCTGGGCTATCGTGGCCGCGACGAGATGATCCACCGTGACGATCTGGTGTTGGACTAAGGCCCCGCACCCCCCATATCGCGCGTGGTGAGGAGAAAACGATGACGAGCAAGACCGAGAACATCCCCGAGATGATGGCCGAGATCGGCCGCCGCGCCCGCGCCGCCCAGGCGAAGCTGGCGACGGCGCCGCGTGCCGCCAAGGACAAGGCCTTGACCGAGGCCGCCGCCAGTCTGCGCCGGCGCCAGAACCACATCCTCTCGGAAAACGCCAAGGACATGACCTTCGGCGAGGACAAGGGGCTGACCGGCTCGATGCTCGACCGCCTGCTGTTGAACGAGGACCGGGTCGAAGCCATGGCCAAGGGTCTGGAGGACATCGCCAAGCTGGATGACCCCGTCGGCACCACCCTGGCCGAATGGGATCGCCCCAACGGCCTGCATATCGAGCGCAGGCGCGTGCCGCTGGGGGTTATCGGGGTGATCTACGAATCCCGGCCCAACGTGACGGCGGACGCGGGCGGGCTGTGCCTGAAGGCGGGCAATGCTTCGATCCTGCGCGGCGGCTCGGAAAGCTTTCATTCCTCGACGGCGATCCTGGAAAGCCTGCGCGACGGCCTGAAGGCGGCCGACCTGCCCGAAGATGCGATCCAGACCGTGCCGACCCGCGACCGCGCGGCCGTCGGCGAAATGCTGCAGATGACCGATTACATCGACGTCATCGTGCCGCGCGGCGGCAAGTCCCTGATCGAGCGGGTCATCAAGGAAAGCAAGGTGCCCCTGTTCCAGCACCTGGAAGGGCTGTGCCATTCCTATGTCAACAAGGCCGCCGACCCGGCCATGGCGCGCGACGTGGTGGTCAACGCCAAGATGCGCCGCACGGGTATCTGCGGGGCGACGGAAAACATCCTGGTCGACCGCGATGCGGCCGCCGCCCTGCTGCCGGGCATTCTCGACGGCCTGGTCCAGGCCGGCTGCGAGGTACGCGGCGACGCGGACGTGCAGCAGATGGACGCCCGCGTGATCCCCGCCACGGACGACGACTGGGACACGGAATACCTCGACAGCATCGTCGCGGTGAAGCTGGTCGACGACATCGACGACGCTATCCGCTTTATCGGCACCCATGGCTCCGACCATACCGACGCCATCATCACCGGCGACGCGGCGGCGGCGGAAAAGTTCATCAACGAGGTCGATAGCGCCATCGTTCTGGTCAATGCCTCGACCCAGTTCGCCGACGGCGGCGAATTCGGCATGGGGGCGGAGATCGGCATTTCCACGGGCAAGCTGCACGCGCGCGGGCCGGTCGGCGTCGAACAACTGACCAGCTTCAAATATGTCGTCCGCGGCACGGGCCAGGTCCGGCCATAGCGCCTTCGGGCATTTCCCTCACATCTGACCCCCAGGCGGGCACCCCTTGAAACGGCATTTTCGGCGCATCGGCATTCTGGGCGGGTCCTTCAACCCCGCCCATCAGGGCCACCGGCACATCAGCCTGCAGGCGCTGAAGCGGCTGCGGCTGGATGAGGTGTGGTGGCTGGTCTCGCCGCAGAACCCGTTGAAGCCGCAGGCCGGCATGGCGCCCTTCGATGCGCGAATCGAAAGTGCGCAAATCGTCGCCGACCATCCCCGGATCCGCGTCACCGACGTGGAAAAGGACCTGGGGACCACCTATACCGCGGAAACCTTGGCCAGATTGGTCAGGAGATTCTCAAATCACCGGTTTGTCTGGCTTATGGGCGCCGACAACCTGGCGCAGATTTCCCACTGGAATCGCTGGACGCAAATCTTTCAAACCGTGCCCGTTGCGGTTTTCGACCGTCCTTCCTATTCTCTAGAGGCGTTGTCGGGCAAGGCAGCGCGCCGGTTCCGCCGGGAACGCGTCAAGGAATCCCGGGCGGGTCGGCTGGCCGACATGCGTCCTCCGGCGTGGGTCTTCCTTCATACGCCCTTGAACGCGACCTCGGCCACGGCGCTCCGGGCGCGGGGTCTGTTCCGGCGTCCTGGCGGTTAACTAAGCCGCTGGCAAGATTGCCGACGGTTCGTGCAACGAACGAAAAGGAAAAAGGCCATACCAAAAGCGAAACCGATGCCGCTCACCGGCGATGACGTCTTGAAGCTGGTGACCGCATCCCTGGATGACGACAAGGCACTGGACCTGGCCGTCATCGACCTTCACGGCAAGACCGATATCGCGGACCACATGGTCATTGCCAGCGGTACATCCGAGCGCCAAGTGGGCGCCATGGCCGACCACCTTCGGGAAAAACTCAAACAGAACGGGTTGAAGGGCATCAATGTCGAGGGCCTGACGCAATGCGATTGGGTGCTGATCGACGCCGGTGATGTCATCGTTCACCTGTTCCGTCCCGAAGTGCGGCAGTTCTACGGCCTGGAAAAGCTGTGGACCGGCGCGCCGGTTCACGACGCCTCCGCCGCGCCGGCCTGAAGTCAGGCTGACCGCTTCACACCCGGTCCCCCGGCATAACGCCGGCGGGATGTAGGGACCGACGTATTCTCGACGGCAGCCGCTTTTTGTCCAAAGCTTGAAGCCTGCCTCCGGCAGGGCTGTTCGCGCCGTCGCCAAATCACGCTAATCTAGATCCATGCGCATCACCATCATCGCCGTGGGCCGCCGCAAGCAAGGCCCCGAACAGGATTTGTTCGATCAGTACAAGGCACGCCTGCCCTGGCCGCTGGAGCTTAAGCTGGTCGAGGAAAAGAAGCCCCTTTCCGGCGACGCCCTGAAGGCGCGGGAAGCGGAATTGCTGCTGGCCGCAGCACCCGACGGCGCCACCCTGGTGGCGCTCGACGAACGGGGAACGTCCGATACCAGTCCCAAATTCGCTGAACGCTTAGGTGCCTGGCGGGACGACGGCGTGCGCGATCTGGTGTTCCTGATCGGCGGGGCTGACGGATTGGCGGCCGATCTGCGCAAGAAGGCGGGCTTCGTGATGGCCCTGGGCGCCCAGACCTGGCCGCACCAATTGGTCCCGGCGCTGCTCGCCGAACAGCTTTACCGGGGCCATGCGATCCTGACCGGGCACCCCTATCACCGGGTGTGAGGCCCGTTTTCGCCCGAAGGCGACCGCGCCGCCAAGGCTACCATCCGGCGCGATCCTCTGGTAAAAGACGGCCTGAGGATCGGCGCCGTTGACGGCAGACCGAAAACACCCCATTTCAGCACCCCGAATACCTGTTAAATCGTAAGAAGAGCGCCATGTCCGAAGCGACCAAATACCCCCGGCCCGTCGTGTTGTGCATCCTGGATGGCTGGGGCGACCGCGAAGCGGCTCCCGACAACGCCATTTCCCTGGCCAAAACGCCGACCTGGGACCGGCTTGTCGCCGATTGCCCGCGTGCGCGCCTGGACGCCTCGGCCCAGGAAGTGGGCCTGCCCCAGGGCCAGATGGGCAATTCCGAGGTCGGGCATATGAACCTGGGCGCCGGGCGCGTGGTCATGCAGGATCTGCCGCGCATCGACGCGGCGGTGGCCGATGGCTCGCTGGCCAAAAATCCGGCGCTGGGCGCCTTCATCGACAGCCTCAAGGCCTCCGGCGGCGCCTGCCATTTGATGGGTCTGCTCAGCCCCGGCGGCGTCCACAGTCATCAGGACCACATGGTGGCCCTGGCCAAGACCGTGGCCAAGGCGGGCGTGCCCGTCGTCGTCCATGCCTTCCTCGACGGCCGCGACACCCAACCCAAAGGGGCCAAGAGCTATATGGGCCGCTTCCTGACCGATCTCGACGCTTGCGAGGGCGTGTCCGTCGGCACGGTAACCGGGCGTTACTTCGCCATGGACCGGGACAAACGCTGGGACCGGGTTTCCAAGGCCTATGACGTCATGGTCCGGGCCGAAGGCGTGAATACATCCGACGATCCCGTGCGCGCGATCGAGGAATCCTACAACGTCGGCAAGACCGATGAATTCATGGAGCCCTGCGTGATCGGCGACTACGCGGGCATGGCCGATGGCGACGGCCTGCTGTGCGCCAATTTCCGCGCTGATCGGGCGCGGGAAATTCTTACGGCTTTGGTCGATCCCGGTTTCGACGGGTTCGCGCGGGCCAAGACCGTGAATTTCGCGGCCCGCCTGGGCATGGTGGAATACTCCAGCGATCTCAATGCCTTCCTGCCGGCCATGTTCCCCTCGGAAACCCTGTCGGGAATTCTGGGCGAGGTTGTGTCCAAGGCCAAGAAGACCCAGCTGCGCATCGCCGAGACGGAAAAATACGCGCATGTGACCTTCTTCCTGAACGGCGGCCGCGAGGACGTGTTCGACGGTGAGGAGCGCATCCTGGTGCCGTCGCCCAAGGTCGCGACCTATGACCTGCAGCCGGAAATGTCGGCGTCCAAGGTCACGGATGAACTGGTCCGTGTGATCGGCGAGGGTACGTTCGACCTGATCGTGGTCAACTACGCCAACGGCGACATGGTCGGCCATACGGGCGTGCTTGAAGCCGCCATGAAGGCGGCGGAAACCATTGATGCCGCGCTGACCCGCCTGGAAAAGGCGGTGGTCGATGCCGGCGGCGTCATGCTGGTCACCGCCGACCACGGCAACTGCGAGCAGATGGCCGATCCCAAGAACCGCGGCCCCCATACGGCCCATACCCTGAATTTGGTGCCGGCGCTGCTGGTCAATGCCCCCGGCTGGGTCAACGGCCTGCATGACGGGCGGTTGGCCGATGTGGCGCCGACGCTGCTGCAACTCATGGGCCTGGAACAGCCGGCGGAAATGACCGGCCGGTCCCTGATCGACGGCAGCGCGGACGCGGCCCGCGCGGCGGCGGAGTAGGCGGGGCCCTTGGCCCGGCCCCGTCGATCCTCTTTCGGACCCTTATTGGCGGCGGCCCTGGCCGTCCAGATTTCGGCGGCTTCCGTCGCCTTGGGCGATGACAAGCCGGCTGCCGGCTCCCTCGACAAGGTTCAGCAGGAAATCAAGAAGGGCCGCGCCGAAAGCGAACGCCTGAAGGGCGAGGCTCAGGCGCTGGAGGCCGATCTCAACAACCTGCAGCACCGCCTCGTTTCCGCGGCCAAGGTCGTGCAGGACCGGGAACTTCGCGTCATTACCCTGGAAGCCAAGATCGCCGACCTGGTCCGTCAGGAGAAAGAGAAGCTGGCGCAATTGAGCACCAACCGCTCGCAGCTGGCCGGCGTCCTGGTGGCCTTGCAGAAGATGGTTCAGTTCCCGCCCGAAGCCTTGCTGGCGATGCCGTCCAGCCCGGATGATCTGGTGCGCAGCGCCATCCTGCTGCGCGCCGTGGTGCCGGAAATCGACCGCCGGGCGACGCGCATTCGCCTGGATCTTCAATCCCTTGCCGATACCCGGCAGAAGACCGCCGACGAACGCCTGAACCTGAATTCGGCGGCCCAGGACCTGGACCGCCAGCGCGCTGAGATCCGCCAGCTCATGGCCGATCGGCGGCGGCTTCTCGCCAAGACCCGGGCCAAGGAACGCCGGGCCGCCGAACGGGTCGCCCGCCTGGCCGCCAAAGCAGAGAACCTGAAAGACCTGGTTGATCGGCTTGAGGAACAGCGCGCGGCCGACGAACGCACGGCCGCCGAGGCCGCCGCGAAGAGGCAGGCTGCCCACGATCACGCCAAGGTCAAGCGCCAGCCCCGGATCGCCGCCACAGTTTCGCCATCTGCGTCCATCACAAGTCGTCGTGGCCGGTTACCGCTGCCCGTGGTCGGCGACCTGATCGGCCGCTATGGCGAGAACCTTCCGACCGGGCTTTCGCGCAAGGGCATCGATATCGCGGCCCGCGGCGGCGCCCAGGTCATCGCCACCTATGACGGAAAGATTGCGTTCGCGGGAAAATTCAGGGGTTATGGGCAATTATTGATTATCGATCACGGCGACGGATATCATACCCTGTTGGCGGGGATGGCCCGCATCGACATGGCCGTGGGCCAGCATGTTTCCACCGGTGAGCCCGTGGGCCTGATGGGGGCCGAAGGGGGTGACCGGCCAATTCTCTACGTTGAACTGCGCCGCAAGGGACAGCCGATCAATCCTTTGCCGTGGTTGGCGTCACGCAAAGACAAGGTAAGCGGATGACACATAGAATGATGAAGGTTGCGGGCATGCGGGCTTTGGCTGCTGCCGCGGTGCTGGGCGGACTGGCGTTCCTCGGCCATCCGGCCACAGCGCAGGAGCCGGCGACGGCCCCGGCGGCGGACGCCAAGAACACGGAAGAGACCTACCGCCTGCTCAACCTGTTCGGCGACGTGTTCGAACGCATCCGCTCGCAATACGTGGATCAGCCCACGGACGAGCAAATGATCGAAGCCGCGATCACCGGCATGCTGCAGTCCCTGGACCCCCATTCCAGCTACATGAATGTCCGCACCTACAAGGAAATGCAGGTCAACACGCGCGGCCAGTTCGGCGGCCTGGGCATTCAGGTGACCATGGAGAACGGCGTGGTGAAGGTGATTTCACCCATCGACGACACGCCCGCCGCCCGTGCCGGGGTCAAACCCGGCGATTTGATTACCCATCTCGATGGTGAATCGATCCAGGGCCTGACCCTGTCGCAGGCGGTCGAAAAGATGCGCGGCAAGGTCGGCAGCGATATCAAGCTGTCCATCTTCCGCAAGGGCCAGGAACCGTTCGACGTGACCCTGACCCGGGCGATCATCAAGATCACCTCCGTGCGCTCGCATATGGAAGGCGACGATATCGGCTACATCCGCATCACGTCGTTCAGCGAACAGACCAAGCAGGGCCTCGACAAGGCCATCGAGAAGATCAAGAAAGAGGCCGGCGACAAGCTCAAGGGATACGTCCTTGATCTGCGCAACAACCCGGGCGGCCTGTTGGATCAGGCGATCGCCGTCTCCGACACCTTCCTGGACAAGGGCGAAATCGTCTCGACCCGGTCGCGCGATCCCAACGACACGCAGCGATTCAACGCGACCAAGGGCGACCTGACGGACGGCAAGCCGGTCGTCGTGCTGATCAACGGCGGGTCGGCCTCGGCGTCGGAAATCGTCGCCGGTGCGTTGCAAGATCACCGCCGCGCCGTGCTCATGGGCACGCGGTCGTTCGGCAAGGGATCGGTTCAGACCATCGTGCCGCTGCAGGGACAGCGGGCCATGCGTCTGACCACGGCGCGTTACTACACGCCGTCCGGCGACAGCATCCAGGCCAAGGGCATTCACCCGGATATCGAGGTGAAGCAATCGCGAATCGAAGAGATCGAAAGCCGCCCCGGCCGCCGCGAGGAGAACCTGCGTGGTGCCCTCGACAACGGCGAACACGAAAAGGACGTCAAGGAACCGGCACCCCAGGCCAAACCGGATGCCAAGCCGGAAGCCGGGAAAACGGCGGAAAAAGAGGGGGACAACACGGCCGAGCCCGTTGATTACCAGCTTTTGCGGGCGGTCGACCTGCTGCGCGGGGTGGCCCTGTTTTCCGGTGCGTTGACCTCGTCAACCAATTGAGTACCCTGGGTTTATTAGGGTGGACTTAACGGCGGCGGCCCAGCCATGCGCGCCATGGCGGGCGGCCGCGCACGCCGGTTGATTTCGTGGGGGGAGTTCCACGGCGAAAACCGGCCTTATGTGAACGGGTGACCCGTTGAAATTACCATCGTTGAAATTGCCGTCGCTGAAACGCCGCAAAAAGGGCGGCGATGATGATGACGACGAAGAGGAATTTGACCTCGACGAAGGCGACGATGAGGACGAAGACGACGACGACGACGCCTATGACGACGATGATGATGAGGAGGAAGAGGGAAGTGCCTGGGAGCGCATGGACCCTCAGCGCAAGGTTCTCATCATTTCGGCCCTGGCCGGCGGCCTTCTTCTGACATCCATTTTCGGCGGCGCCGCTTGGTTTCTTCTGGGCTCGCCCGAGCCTGCGCCGGTCGCGGACCCGCGCCGCCCGGACGGCTCCATCGCCATTCCGACGACCCCGCCGCCCGAAGGCGGTGGCTTGACGCCCCCTGCCGAAGGTGGGGCGCCCCCGGCAGCAGAAGGACCCGCCGTCGCCAAGGGCGCCGCCGCACCGGGCACGACACCGGGGGTCGAGCGCGTCGTGGGGGGCGTGTCCTCATCTCAGATCGCGTTGCAGAACGAAGGCGTCGGCGGCCTGGCGGTCGCCACGGCGCCGGGCGGCGCCGGTCAGGACCCGGACCGCAGCCGCGTCATCCCCTTCACCACCGCCGAGGCCTACAAAGGCATCGCCTGGATCGACGACGTCGAAGCCTTGGCCCGGGTGCCGGACTTGGCCTTGGTGGAAAAAGGTCCCGACGGCCGCGATATGCCTATCGTCGCGCGCAACGGCACCCGACCGATGGATGCCTATGCCCGCCCGATGCCCGAAGTGGATGCCAGCATTCCCCAGTTCGCGATCCTGATCCGCGGCATTGGCCTGTCGCGAACGGCTTCCATCACCGCCATCAAATCCCTGCCGCCCGAGGTCAGCATGGTGATCTCACCCTATGCCCGCGATCCCGGCGATTGGGTCATCCGCGCGCGCCTGGCCGGGCACGAGGTGTTCATGGGGCTGCCCATGGAGAGCGCCAATTTCCCGTTCGAGGATGCGGGGCCGCTTGCCCTTAATTCGCAGAAGCAGGTTGAAGACAACATGCGGACGCTTCGGACGATCATGGGCATGGTGCCGGGCTACGTCGGCTTCGTGTCGCGCTTCGGGTCCAAGTTCGGCGTTGCCGAGGGCCAGTTGAAGCCCGTCTTCGAGGAGATCAAGGGACGGGGCCTGATGTTTATCGATTCCGGCGAAAGCGGCAGCGGCGCGATGGCGCGGATTGCCGCCGAATTGGAACTGCCCAAGGCGGTGGTCAACATCCAAATCGATCGCACGCCGACCGAGGACGAGATCGCCTCCAATCTATTGCGCCTGGGCGCCCTGGCCCGCAGCCAATCGGTCGCCGTGGGCATGGGCGACCCTTATCCCCATACCATCCGCGAATTGAAGAACTGGCTGGCTGCCCAGCAACCGACAAAGATGCGCTTGGTGCCCGTCAGCGCCATTGCTGACCGCCAAATCGTGCAATAAGACAACCCACCCTGGAACCCCTTGTTCGGACGTGACCCTACCCCATGACCTTTCCTGACGACGACCCACGCCCTTTCCGCATCGGCGTCGGCGCCCTTTTGCTGAACAACATCGGCCACGTGTGGATCGGCGAGCGGATCCGCCGCGCCGGCCAGCAATTGGACTATCCCTGGCAGCTGCCCCAGGGCGGCCTGGATGCGGGCGAGGACCCGCGTGATGCCGTGCTCCGTGAACTGGAAGAGGAAACCGGTACGGCCAAGGCGGAAATCATCGCCGAAACGCCGGATTGGCTGACCTATGACCTGCCCAGGGATGTCCGCGACCGGGTGTGGAAGGGGCGGTTCCGCGGCCAGCGCCAGAAATGGTATGCGCTGCGCTTTCTGGGTGAAGACGAGGATTTTGATTTGGAGACCCACCACAAGCCTGAGTTTTCCAGATGGCGCTGGGCGCCGCTCGCAGAACTGCCGACCCTGGTGGTGCCCTTCAAGCGGGGGCTTTACCACGACCTCTTGACGGTCTTCGGCCATTTGGACGGTGACGTCGGGACCCCCAATCAATGATGTATATCGAACTGCTCGGCGGGCTCGCCATCCTGATGGCGGCGGCTGAGGTCATGATCCGCGGGGCGGTGGGCTTGGCCCGCCTGTTCGGTCTGTCGCCGCTTCTGATCGGCATGACCGTGGTCGCGCTGGGCACCTCCGCGCCGGAACTGGTGGTGTCGCTGGATGCGGCATTGACCGGTAACGCGGGCATCGCCACGGGCAACATCGTCGGCTCCAACATCGCCAATACGCTTCTGATCGTGGGGGCGGCGGCGGTGATTTCGCCCATGGCGCGGCGCAGCGACCGGCTGTACCGCGATGGTGCGTTGCTGATCCTGTGTACGGCGCTGTTCGTCATGCTGTGCTGGGGTGACAGTTTGGGGATGGCGCAGGGTGTTCTGCTGCTGATCATCTTCCTGGGCTTCATGGGCAGCGCCTATTGGCGTGACATCAACAACCCCAAGGCTTCCGCCGAGCGGGTCGGCGACGTCGAGGAGATCGGCAAGGTGCCGGAGAAGCCCTGGATCGCCTGGACGGCGACTCTGGGCGGGCTGGCGGGGATCGCCGTCGGCGCCGATCTGATGGTCGGCGGCGGGGTCTCGGTCGCCCGTTCCTTCGGTATGGGCGAAGAAGTCATCGGCCTGACCCTAATCGCCATCGGCACGTCCTTGCCCGAATTGGCGGCATCGGTGGTCGCCGCCCGGCGGGGACACGCGGATGTGGCCATCGGCAACGTCGTCGGATCGAACATGTTCAACATGCTGGGGATCGCCGGTGTGGTGTCCATGGCCGCCCCCTTGCCCGTGCCGTCGTCGATGCTGGCCTTCGATCTATGGGTCATGCTGGGATCGCTCGTTCTGATCGTGCCGGCGATGACCGGGTGGAGCGGCGTGTCCCGGGCGGGAGCATTGGCGCTTCTCGTTCTCTATGGCGGCTATCTGGCGGCCCAGGTCGTGGGATTGCCGGAAACGGTCGCCGGCATGATATTCTGATGCCGACATGACACAGAACGACAGAGCGCCGCGTCCCGAAACGGCCCTGATCACAGGGGCCGCGCATCGCATCGGCCGCGCCATGGCGCTGGACCTCGCCGACGCCGGGTGGCGTG
This sequence comes from Rhodospirillaceae bacterium, assembly GCA_002706405.1. GTDB lineage: Bacteria > Pseudomonadota > Alphaproteobacteria > Rhodospirillales > Casp-alpha2 > UBA1479. The sequence goes on from PALN01000016.1 coordinate 23,577, forward strand.
TCGCCGTGCATTACAACGGCTCGCGGGCCGGGGCGGAAGCCCTGGTGGCCGAGATTACGGCCAAGGGCGGCCGGGCGGCGGCGCTCAAGGCCGATCTTGCGGACGAAGACGCGACCGCCGGTCTGATTCCCGCGGCAGCCGAGGTGCTGGGCCCCGTGACCCTTGTGGTCAACAATGCGTCGCTGTTCGAATTGGACATGCCCGATACGGTGACCCGCGACAGCTGGGACGCCCATATGGGGGTCAACCTGCGCGCACCCTTTGTTCTGACCCAGGCTTTCGCAGCCCGTCTGCCGGCGGATGCCGAGGGCAACGTGGTCAACATCGTCGACCAGCGGGTGCTCAACCTTCGCGGCGACTTCACCTCCTATACCCTGTCCAAATACGGGCTGTGGGGCCTGACTCAGATGCTGGCACGGGCCCTTGCCCCCCGGATTCGGGTCAACGCCATCGGTCCCGGCCCGACCTTGCCGAGCCCCCGTCAAAGCGACGAACAGTTCGCGGCGCAATGGCAGGCAACGCCGCTTGGGCGGCCGGTCGATCTTCAGGATATTTGCGGCGCCCTGCGCTTCATCCTTGACGCGCCGGCCTATACAGGCCAAATCATCGCCCTGGACAGCGGCCAGCACATGGGGGCCGCCTGGGACAACGCACCCGCACCGGAATAGGGCGGGCCGGCGAAAGCAACCGGGGAACGGATGACCGTCGACCAGTACAAGGTTTCGGAAACCGCCAAGATCGCCGACGCGCGGTCGCTGATCCGCCATGTCTTCGTGCGCAATCTGGTGTTGCAGGCCAATGTCGGCATTCATTCCTTCGAGAAGACCGGTGCGCAGCGCATCCGCCTGAACGTCGATCTTGCCGTGCGTGAAACGGAACAGCCGCCCGCCGACGAGATCAATCAGGTGGTCTGCTACGAAGAAGTCACCGAGGGCATCAAGGGCATCGTCGGGCGCGGCCATGTCAATCTGGTGGAAACCCTGGCCGAAGATATTGCGGCCATGTGCCTGGAGGACCCTCGGGTCCGCTCGGCCCGAGTGCGTGTCGAGAAACTGGACATTTTCGAAAATGCGGAAAGTGTCGGCGTCGAGATCGAGCGCTTCAACTCCCGGGCCTGACAGGTAGTTGAAAGCCTTCTTCTAAGTGCTTGAAATAGCGGCCTTGTGGCGTGGCTCCGGGGGAGTTGTGCACAGGCCCATGTTGCGTTTCATATTTGTGTCCGGCCTGTTTTCGAAATATTTCAACGCCCGTCCCTCCGCGCCCGGGTCTATAATTTTCTTTTTATTTCAATATGTTAACGGCTTGCCCAAATTTTAGGCAAAGCGGAGGAATCCCGGGATTTTCCGGGCCCTCGCCTGTGCGAGTGGGTTTTTCAACAGGTTTATCCACAAGAGTCGTGGATAGTTGTCCGTCGCGAATTTGGGCCGTCGGATATATCTTTCGGTATAGTATTGATTCAGTTCGGATTTCTCCGAACGCGGACCTTTCTGACGAGGAATTTGGTGACCGCCGGATCGGAAATTGACAACGGTGAAATGACGGACCCGGACGCGCCGACGGTTTCGGTTGCTCAGGGCGCGGCCGTCATTGCCCGCCATCTGAAGACCTTGCCGAACACGCCGGGTGTCTACCGCATGATCGCCGGCGACGGTGCCATCCTCTATGTCGGCAAGGCCAAGGACCTGAAGAAGCGGGTCGTCGCCTATACGGCGCCGGAACGCCAATCCACCCGCATCCGCCGCATGATTGCGCTGACCACCGACATGGAGTTCGTGACCACGGCGACGGAGGCGGAAGCCCTGCTGCTTGAGTCCAACCTGATCAAGCGCTACGCGCCGCGCTACAACATCCTGCTGCGTGACGACAAATCCTTTCCCTACATCCTGGTCACCGGCGATCACGACTACCCCCAGGTGGTGAAGTACCGAGGGGCCAAGTCGCGGCCGGGGGACTACTTCGGGCCGTTCGCCTCCGTCTGGGCGGTCAACGACGCGCTCAACGTGCTGCAGCGGGCGTTCCTGCTGCGCTCGTGCTCGGACCATGTGTTTTCCGGCCGGTCCAGGCCCTGCCTGCTGTATCAGATCAAACGCTGCTCGGCACCGTGCGTCGGGCGCATTTCCAAGGACGAATACGCGGACCTGGTCGGCCAGGCGCGGGCCTTCCTGACCGGCGGCTCGCGGGCCGTGCAGGCCGACCTGTCCAAGCGCATGCAGGCGGCGTCGGATGCGCTCGAATTCGAACTGGCGGCCCAGTACCGCGACCGCATCCAGGCCATGACCCGCATTCAGGCCCATCAGGACATCAACATCCGCACCGTGGGGGATGCCGATGTGGTCGCCGCCCATCGCCAGGGCGGGCAGACCTGCGTCCAGGTGTTCTTCTTCCGCACGGGCGCCAATTTCGGCAATCGGGCCTATTTCCCCAGCCACGGCCCCGACGACGACATGGGCGAGGTGCTGGAGGCCTTCCTGGGCCAATTCTACGCCCGCGCCTTGCCGCCCAAGGCGCTGATCCTCAGCCACGCCCTGCCCAATCGGGCGCTGGTCGAGGATGCGCTCTCCGTGCGCGCCGACCGGCGGGTCCGCATCATCGTTCCGACCCGCGGCGACAAGCGCAAGATGGTCGATCATGCGCGGAACAACGCGAAAGAGGCCCTGTCACGCCGTCAGTCGGAAAGTGCGACCCAGCGCAAGCTGCTGGAGGGGCTGGCGGACGCCCTGGGGCTCGAATCCGCCCCCGACCGGATCGAAGTCTATGACAACAGCCATGTCGGCGGGACCAAGGCCGTGGGCGGCATGATCGTGGCCGGCCCCGACGGGTTCGAAAAAGGCGCCTACCGCAAGTTCAATATCAAGGGGGCGGCCAACGTGCCGGACGCCGACGGCAAGGTGGGCACGGGCTTCGCCCCCGGGGATGATTACGCGATGATGCGCGAAGTCCTGACCCGCCGGTTTTCCCGCGCGCTCAAGGACGATCCCGAGCGGGCCGAAGGCCAATGGCCGGACCTGATCCTGGTTGACGGCGGCAAGGGGCAGCTGGGAATTGCCCTGGAGGTGTTCGAGGACCTGGGGATCGAGGACGTGGCCCTGGCCGCCATCGCCAAAGGCCCCGACCGCAACGCCGGGCGCGAACATATCTTCATGCCAGACGGGCGCGAAATTCTGCTGAAACCCCAAGACCCGGTGCTCTATTTCCTGCAACGCCTGCGGGACGAGGCCCACCGCTTCGCCATCGGCGCCCATCGCGGCCGTCGGACCAAGGCGATCCAAACCTCGCGCCTGGACGAGGTTCCGGGTATCGGGGCGCAGCGCAAGCGGGCCCTGCTGCATCACTTCGGCCACGCCAAGGCGGTGGAAGAGGCGCGGCCCGAGGATATCGCCGCCGTCGACGGTATTTCCAAATCAATGGCGCGCAAAATCTATGACTGGTTTCATCCTGACGATTGATATGGTTGAATGCGCCCGCCGGTCATTCCCGCACTGGGGTGGGGAGGCCGGCACGGGGCGGCGCCGATCGGGGCCTAAAGGGCCCGAATTCGAAGCGCCGCGATGGAGACGTTTTTGCTGACCCAGTTGCCGAACCTGTTGACCTTGTCGCGCATCGCCGCCATTCCGGTGGTGGTTTGCCTGATGCTGTTCATCGACGCCCCCTTGGGCAACTGGTTGGCCTTTGCCGTCTATTGCTATGCCTCCATCACCGATTTCTTTGACGGCTATCTCGCCCGTGCCTGGGATTTGCAGTCGTCCCTGGGCCGATTCCTCGACCCTATCGCCGACAAGCTGCTGATTTCGGCACTGCTGCTGGCGCTGGTCGGGGTTGACCGTTTCAACGGCATTCATATCCTGCCGGCCGCCGTCATCCTGTGCCGTGAAATCCTGGTTTCGGGCCTACGTGAATTCCTGGCCTCGGCCCGGGTCGGTTTGCCCGTCTCGACGTTGGCGAAGTGGAAGACCACGGTGCAGATCCTGGCTCTGGGGTTCCTCATCGTCGGCCCGGCCGGCCCTGACTTCGGCCCGCTTACGACGACCGAGGTCGGTCTGTATGGCCTGTGGATCGCCGCCCTTCTGACGCTCGTTACCGGGTTCGACTACCTGCTCGCGGGACTGCGCCATATCCGCCGTGCCGATGACGCCCCGCCGCCCGCGCCGGGCGGCACGCAAGGCGCTGAAAACCATTGAATTTTGTGCCATTCTACCCAATATCAACGACCTTCCGGTGGCGCTCGGCCCGGCAGGTAAGAAACATCCAAGAGGAAACGGCGGGATGAAGGTATTCGGCTTGGTCGGATGGAGCGGCAGCGGTAAAACGACCCTGCTGGTGCGTCTGATCCCGGAACTGACGTCGCGGGGGCTCACGGTTTCGACCATGAAGCATACCCACCACAATTTCGACATCGACCAGAAGGGCAAGGACTCTTACGAGCACCGCGCCGCCGGGGCGACCGAGGTCATGCTGACCTCGGGCAAGCGCTGGGTCCTGCAGCGGGAATTGCGGGACGAGGACGAACCCGACATGGAAAGCCTGATCCAGCGCATGGCGCCGGTCGACCTGATCCTGATCGAAGGCTTCAAACGCCACCGCCATGCCAAGCTGGAGGTCTTCCGCGCCGAAGTGGGTAAGGATCTGATCGCCGCCGATGACGACACCATCGTCGCCGTTGCCTCGGACGGGCCGGTCGACGGCGTGACCTGTCCGGTCCTGGACGTGAACGACGTCACGGCGGTCGCCGATTTCATCATCGCCCAGTGTGCCCTGGCGGTCCCCGCCGCCGGCAAGGCGGGCAAGGTGAGCCATGGCGCAGCTTAAGGACGATTGCTTCGCCTTTGACGGCGGCCTGATGCCGGTGGACGATGCCCTGGCGATCCTGGGCGAACGGGTGTCCTGTGTCGTCGGCAGCGAAGACATGCCCTTGCGTCAGGCCTTGGGCCGCATCCTGGCCGAAGACGTGACTGCCCCCCGCAACGTGCCGCCCCACGACAATTCCGCGGTCGACGGTTTCGCCGTCTATCACGCGGACCTGAACGCCGATGGCGACACCCGTCTGCCCATTGCCGGGCGGATCGCCGCCGGCCATCCCCTGGACGGGCCGGCCCAGCGCGGCAAGGCCTATCAGATTTTTACCGGCGCCCCCATGCCGAGCGGCGACGACGGCGGGCCGGATACCATCTTCATGGCGGAGGATGCCGAGGTCACGGGGGGCGAGGTCATCCTGCCCAAGGGCCTGAAGAAAGGGTCGAACCGGCGGTTCGCGGGCGAGGACGTACAACAGGGCGACGTGATCCTGCGGGCCGGGCAACGCCTGCGGGCCCAGGAAATCGGTCTTGCGGCCTCGGTCGGGCGCGGCGGGCTGACCGTGCGAAAAAAGCTGCGCGCGGCCGTGTTCTCGACCGGCGACGAGGTCCGCGACCCCGCCGAGGGCGCCCCCGAGGGCTGCATCTTCGACGCCAACCGCTACACGGTCATGAGCCTGCTGGACGGGCTCGGCTGCGCGGTCACGGATTTGGGCATCCTGCCGGACAATAACGCGGCCATTGCCGCCGCCCTGGCGGCGGCCGAGGCGGGCCACGATCTGCTGATTACCTCGGGCGGGGTCTCCGCCGGCGAGGAAGATCATGTAAAAGCCGCCGTGGAAAGTCGGGGCTCCATCCATTTCTGGCGTCTGGCGATCAAGCCTGGGCGGCCCGTGGCCCTGGGGCAGGTGGGCGATACGGCCTTTGTCGGTCTGCCGGGCAACCCGGTCGCGGCCATGGTTACGTTCATGCTGATCGCCCGGCCGGTGATCATGATGCTGTCGGGGGCGGCGGAGACGGATGCCCCCCGCTTTGCGGTCAAGGCCGGCTTTTCCTACAAGAAAAAGACCGGGCGGCGCGAATGGGCGCGGGCCAAGCTTGTGCCGGGCGGCGGCATGCTTGTCGCGGAAAAACGCCATTCGTCGGGGGCGGGAATTCTGACCTCCATGGTCGACGCCGACGGCTTGGTCGAACTGCCGGAAGAATTGACCGAACTGAAAGAGGGTGCGACCGTGAATTTCCTGCCGTTCCGTGAGGTGACCTGAATGACTGCACCCGTAAAACTGCTGTATTTCGCCTGGCTGCGTGAAAAGGCCGGGGTCGGCGAGGAAGACGTCCAACCGCCGGCGACGGTCGCTACCGTGGCCCAGCTTATCGACTGGCTGGAGACCCAGGGCGGCGGCCGTGCCGAGGCCTTTGCCGACCGGAAGGTCGTGCGTGTCGCCGTGAACCAGGAATATGTTAGTCTGGACCATCCCGTGACGGCGGGCGACGAAGTCGCTTTCTTCCCGCCGGTGACGGGCGGCTGACAGGGCGGGGCGAACCCATGATCCGCGTACAGACCGACGATTTTGACCTGGGCGCCGAACTGAAGGCGCTGACCGCCGGCAACCACGCTATCGGCGGGTTGTGTTCCTTCGTCGGCCTGGTCCGCGACATGGCGGGCGGCGAGGCGATCGGCGCCATGACCCTGGAACATTATCCCGGCATGACGGAAAAGGAGCTGGAACGCATCGAGGCGGAGGCCCAGGCGCGCTGGCCCCTTGACGCGACCCTGATCATCCATCGATACGGGCGGCTGGAGCCGGGGGACCAGATCGTTCTGGTCGCCGCTGCCTCGGCCCACCGCGAGGCGGCGTTCGAGGCCTGTCATTTCCTGATTGATTTTCTGAAGACCAAGGCCCCGTTCTGGAAGCTGGAGGGCACGCCCGGCGGCGGCCAGTGGGTCGATGCCCGCGATTCCGACGAGGCGGCGACTCGGCGCTGGACACAGTCTTCCGGGAAGGCGGCCGAGTGACGGCGGGGGCGCCCACCGCCGCCGATATCGACCCGCGGGACATCGATGCGGTGTTCTTCGATTTCGACGGCGTGCTGGTCGAATCCAACGAGGTCAAGATCGACGCCTTTCGCCGTCTTTACGAACCTTTCGGGGCCGAAGTCGTGGAGCGGGTGATTGCCGAACATATCCGCCACGAAGGCGTGTCGCGGGTGGTCAAGCTGGAGCGCTTCCACCGGGAGTTCCTGAACATCACGCTGGATGACGATGGGTTGGCTGAATTGGCCGAAACCTATTCCAACATGGTCGAGGACGTCGTGGTCGCCTGCGACGCCGTGCCGGGCGCGGTCGCGGCATTGGACGCCTGGGCCAATCATTGCCCGCTTTATGTGGTGTCCGGAACGCCCCAGGATGAACTGCGCCGCATCGCCAAGCGCCGTGGCTTGGACGGGTATTTTTCAACCGTGTTCGGGTCGCCCCGCGTCAAACCGGACATTGTTGGAGACGAGCTTTCGCGGATCGGGGTTCAGGCGGACCGTGTCCTGTTCGTTGGCGATTCCATCACCGATTACGATTGTGCGGTGGCCGTCGGTACCCGCTTTCTCGGCCGCGTGCCGGCCTGGCGGGAAAGCCGGTTCCCGGACGGCACCGAGGTCGCCTCGGACATGTGGCCATTGGCCCTGGCCGGGGGCACGACGGCCCGGCCGCAGGCGGAGGCCGGGGCATGAGCAACGGCGACGACCCGGATCAGGTCTACCGTCCGCCCAAGGCTTACAAGAACGACCGCTTCCTGAATTCGCGGAGCGCCCGGGGCCTGCGGATCCTGGCGGAGTATGTCGAGCCGGCGGCACGTTTCGGCGCCTTCGACGTGGCGGATACGGTGGTGTTTTTCGGTTCGGCCCGCATTCTTCCCCGGGACGAGGCCGAACACCGCCTGCAGGCGGCCCGCGAACACGGCGGCGATGTCGCCCGCGCCGAGATGGCGCTGGACATGTCGCGTTACTATGAGGACGCCCGCGAACTGGCCCGGCGCCTGACCGAATGGTCGAAAGGGCTGGAGGACAGGCACAAGCGCTTCATCGTGTGTTCCGGCGGCGGGCCTGGGATCATGGAGGCGGCGAACCGAGGGGCGTCGGAAGCCAAGGGCATCAACATCGGGCTGGGCATCTCCTTGCCCCACGAACAGCATGCCAACCCCTACATCACCCGCGAGATGTCCTTTGAATTCCACTACTTCTTCATGCGCAAGCTGTGGTTCATGTATCTCGCCAAGGCGCTGATCGTGTTTCCCGGCGGCTTCGGGTCCATGGACGAACTGTTCGAAACCCTGACCCTGATCCAGACCGGCAAGATCAAGAAGCATATGCCGGTCGTCCTTTACGGCCGGAATTTCTGGGACGAAGTGCTGAACCTGGATGCCCTGGTGAAATACGGCACGATCAATGCCGAGGATATCGACCTTCTGCACATGGTCGATACGGTCGACGAGGCCTTCTCCTATATCACCGGTGAACTGGCCAAGAGCTTGGACGCGCCCAAGGGGCCGGAGCTCTAGGAACAGGCGCCCACCCCATACTTTATAACTATCGGTATGACTTTAGGTCATATTCCATTTCTCGCGCCTTCCCAGTAAGTTAAAGGCAATTAAACGGTCGCGGTACCAAGGCCCTTCGCCCGCGAACGGCGCTCCAGGAGAATTGGTCAGAATGTCGAGTGCCAGCCTTTCACGGCTTAGCATTGTATGGAAGATGTTGGCGCCGACACCGCTTGTCGTGCTGATCAGTCTTGTCGTGGTGCTGTTGATCGTGCCGCCCATGGTGCGCACCAACGTCGAGGCCGCCGCCCGCGACGCCGCCCTTGAAACCATTCATCAGTACAAAACCGTGCGCGGGATCTACAGCCGCAACGTCGTCAGCAAAGTGCTCGCCCATCCGGAATTTTCCGCGACCGTGGAGCACAGCGACAACATCAACGAAATTCCTCCGCCTGCAACCTTCATCCTGGATATCAGCGAGGCCTTGTCGAAAGAAGGCATCTCGCTGAAGTTCTACAGCCCCTATCCCTTCGCGAACCGCGCCGACCGTAAAATGGATGCCTTCGGCGCCAAGGCCTGGGCAGCGCTGAAGGCCGATCCGGACGCGGTGATCAGTGAAGAGACGACCATCGGCGGTCACCGTGCCTACCGTGTTGCCGTGGGCGACGTTTTTCAAGATCAGACCTGCGTGGATTGTCATAACTACCATCCTCTGTCGATTCAGAAGGGTTGGAAGCTGGGCGACTTGCGCGGCATTTTCGAGGTCGTCGTCGATGTGGAACGTCTGCTGGGGACCGGCGACAGGGTCAGCCGCTTCGTGATTGCGGCCTTCATCGCGAGCGGTTTGTTGATCGTCCTGGTCGGTGTGATGATCGGCCGCCCGATCGCCCACCGTCTGAGCGAGATGCGGGGGGCCGTGCAGGCAGTCGCAGATGGGCGGTGGGATGTGGATATTCCCACCTCCAAATCCAACGACGAGATCGGTGCCTTGGGCGGCGCCTTGGAAGTGTTTCGCGAGAATGCCAAGCGGCGCGTCGAATTGGAGGAAGAGCAGCTTGATCTGTACAATCAGATCAAAGCGCAGATCGTTCTGTTGACGGATACGAACAAATCCTTCGAACGGTTCGTGCCGAATACCTTCCTCAAGCTGTTGAAAAAAGAAAACGTCATCGACGTCAAGCTGGGTGATTACGCGCTGCGTGACATGTCGGTGCTGTTTACGGATATCCGTGACTTCACGGGACTGTCCGAAACGATGACGCCCAACGATAATTTCCGCTTCATCAATAACTACCTCGGCCGCATGGGCCCGATCATCCGCGATCACAAGGGGTTCATCGACAAGTACATCGGTGATGCGATCATGGCGTTGTTCGATGAACCGGACAATGCGGTCGCGGCGGCAGTGGACATGCTGCAGCGCCTGGAACGCTATAACCAGGAAGAACGTATCCGCTACGGCCGTGACGCCATCCGCATCGGTATCGGCATCAATACGGGCTCCCTGATGCTCGGCACCATCGGTGAAGAGCACCGCATGGACGGCACCGTGATCAGCGATGCGGTCAACCTGTCGGCCCGGGTCGAGGGGCTGACGAAAGAATACGGCGTGCCCTTGATCATCACCGACAACACCCTGAATTCCCTATCGGACCCGGGGAAATATTCGATCCGGCCGCTGGATTCCGTGACGGTCAAAGGCAAGACCAAGCAGGTGACCGTGTTCGAAGTCCTGGATGGCCTTTCCGATCATGAACGTGCCGCCAAGGAAGCGACCCTTGATACCTATCTGGCCGCAATCGCGGCGCTAAAGTCGGGCCACATGGTTCGCGCCCGGAGATTGTTCGAGGAATGCCTCGCCGCCAATCCGAACGATATGCCCGTGCGTATGCGTCTGAGCCGCCTGGGGGCTGATGTCGACGTTAAGGTCGATGCCTAGGCGCGATTTCTCGCTTAACGCCTTGGCCGCCGTTTCGACCGTCGGGTGCCGCCCATCCATCCTTTCCGCCTGAAGTAATAGATCAAGCCTGCGGCAATCGCGGCCATGAAGGCGAGGGCGGCCGGATAGCCGTAGCGCCATCCCAGTTCAGGCATGTTGAACGGGGAGGCCGTCCTGTCGAAGTTCATGCCCCAAAGGCCGGCGAAAAAGCCCAGGGGAATGAAGATCGTGGCGATGATGGTCAAAACCTTCATGATCTCGTTCATGCGCGCACTGAGGCTCGACAGATAAACCTCAAGCAGGGATGAGACCGTCTCCCGGTCGGTTTCGACGATATCCATCAACTGCACCAGATGGTCGTAGCAGTCGCGCAGATAGATGCGGGTGTCTTTGGTGATCAGCGGGTTTTCATCGCGGATCAGCGCGTTGGCCATGTCACGCATGGGCCAGATGCAACGGCGCAGATGGATCAGGCGCCGTTTCAGGTCGTGAATGTCCTCCACCTGCCACGGTTCGGGACGGGCGATGACGAGGTCTTCAAGGTCGTCCAGGGTCTCGCCGGCGGCTTCAAGCACGGGGAAATAGGCGTCGATCAATGTGTCGATGATGGCATAGGCGAGGTAGTCGGCGGGCAACTGGCGGATCCGCCCTTTGCCGTCTCGGATGCGCTCGCGCAGGGGATCAAAGCCGTCCGTATGGCTTTCGTGGAAGCTGATGACGTAGCCGTCGCCGAGGATCAGGGAAACCTGTTCGGTGTCTTCACTGCCGTTCACCGTGATGGCGCGGCAGACGACGAACACCTGATCCTTGAAGGTTTCCGTTTTCGGGCGCTGGTGAACGTTGACGATATCTTCCAGGGCCAGGCTGTGGATGCCGAACCGGGCGCCGATGTTCTCGATCAACCGGACATCGGCAAGGCCTGAAATCTGAATCCAGGTGACGGGAAACTGTCCGCCAAGGGCGGGGAGGTCGGCGTCGGGGGCCGGGCTGCCCTCATGAATACCCTCGGGGCCATAGGCGAGAATGCGGACGCGGGTTTCCTTCGCGCCCGAATGGACGATTAGTGTTCCGGGGGGAGAGCCGGGCTTGGCGCGATGGACAGCAATGCCGCGTCGTCGATGCCGGGGCGGATTGGCGGAAGGCGTTGACGGCGTGTCTTCCGGCATTCCGATGGCCTATTCCGCCGCCGCGCTTTCCGTCTTCTTGCCGACGGCCTTTTCATAGTCCTCGATCAGCCAATGGGTGATCTGGCCCGGCGTGAAGGTCATGTCGTCGATCTGGCCGACGGGCGTGACTTCGGCGGCGGACCCGGTGAGGAAGATTTCCGTCGCCTTCTTCAGTTCGTCCGGGAAGATCGCCCGTTCGATGACCTCGATCCCTCGGGCCTTGGCCAGGGCGATGACGGTCTGGCGGGTGATGCCGTTGAGGAAGCAATCCGGCGTCGGCGTGTGCAGCTTGCCGTCACCGAAGGAAATGAAGATGTTCGCACCCGTCGCCTCGGCCACTTGGCCGCGGTAATCCAGCATCAGAGCATCCTGGCAGCCGTGCGATTCCGCCGTGTGCTTGGACAGGGTGCAGATCATGTACAGGCCCGCCGCCTTGGCATGAACGGGGGCGCATTCGGGGGCCGGGCGCTGCCATTTCGAGGTTTCCAGCTTGATGCCCTTTTCGCGCAGTTCCGGCGAAAAATAGCTGGGCCAGTCCCAGGCGGCGATGGCGACGTTGATGCGGTTCTGCTGGGCCGACACGCCCATCATTTCCGACCCGCGCCAGGCGACCGGCCGGATATAGCCGTCGACGATGCCGTTCTTCGTGCAGGCGTCGATGCAGGCCTGATCGATTTCCTCGACCGTGAAGGGGATTTTGAAACCCAAGGTCTGGGCGGAATAGAACAGCCGTTCCGTATGTTCGCGCAGCTTGAAGATTTGGCCCGAATACATGCGTTCGCCCTCGAACACGCAGGAGCCGTAATGCAGGCCGTGGGTCAGGACATGGACGCGCGCGTCGCGCCAATCGACCCATTCACCATTGAACCAGATCAGACCGTCGCGGTCATCGAAAGCACCAGTAGCCATTGTAATATTCTTTCGTCCGTCCGTTTTTCCCAAGAACGATCTTGCGTTAATTATCAGTTTCAGGCATATAAGTCAATAACACTGACTTATTTTTGCGGGGCCGTCCGTCATTTTTTCGACGGCCCTGGTGAAGGAAACCGTCATGGACGAACAGGCCCCCTGGGTCCAGCAGCAGGCCGATCCCCTGGTTCCGCGCGACGACGATTTGCGCCATGCCATGGAATTGCTGTTCTTCGCCTATCGTGACTTCACGGGCGAAGCCGATGCCATCCTGGCCGATTACGATATGGGCCGGGCCCATCACCGGGCGATCTATTTCATCGGTGCCAACACGGGCATCAGCGTGTCGGAGCTGCTGGCGATTCTCAAGATCACCAAGCAATCCCTCAACCGCGTGCTGTCGACCCTGATCGACGAAGGTTATGTGGTGCAGGAAACCGACGACGGCGACCGACGGCGGCGCCTCATGCACCTGACGCCCAAGGGGCGTGATCTGGAACAGTTGGTGACCCGCCGTCAGTCGGCCCATATCGCCCGCGCCTACCGCGAGGCAGGTCTCGAGGCGACCGAAGGGTTCCGCCGCGTGCTGTTCGGTCTGATCAACGAAGCGGATCGTCATCGCGTGACCCCGCCGGCGACGCCGGTTCGCACCTGACGGGCTGCGGTGTCCGGATTGATCCATGGTAAGATTTCCATCGGCCGTGTGGCCGCCTGAGCGCCCGACCGCAAGGCAAGGGGGAATGCTGCCGTGAATGCCGACCTGCCGCATCTTCTCGTTGTCGATGACGACGGTCGCCTGCGCGACCTGTTAAGCCGCTTCCTGACCGAGAACGGATTCGTCGTGGTGACTGCCGCCGACGCCGCCCAGGCGCGCAGCCGACTGACCCATTTTGATTTCGACGCCGTGGTCCTTGATTTGATGATGCCCGGGGAAAGCGGCCTGGAGTTCGCCCGTGATCTGCGCACGCGTTCCAACATTCCGATTTTGATGCTGACCGCCATGGCGGAAATCGAGGACCGCATCTCGGGCCTGGAAGGCGGCGCCGACGACTATGTGGTCAAGCCGTTCGAGCCGCGTGAACTGCTTTTGCGTATCCGCAACATCATGAAGCGGGCCCCTCAGGTGCAAGCGCCCGGTGACGAGTTGCATCTCGGTGATTTCGTGTTCCGACGCGATCGGGGCGAACTGTTGCAGGGCGGCCAGCCGGTGCGCCTGACCGACCTGGAAGCCGGCCTGCTGAGCGCCCTTGCCGCCCGTCCGGGGGACGTGCTCACGCGCGACGACCTGATCGCCCGCACGGGGGCCGCCGGCGGCGGGCGCGCCGTCGATGTACAGGTGACCCGTCTTCGCCGTAAGATCGAACCCGATCCCCGCGATCCCCGCTACCTGCAGACCGTGCGGGGCAAGGGATACGTTCTGCGTCCCGATTGAAGATCCCGGCCATGCCCCTTCGCACGTCCCTCAAGAACGCCCTGCCGAAAAGCCTGCTTGGGCGCGCCCTGCTGATCATCGTCACGCCGCTGATCCTGTTGCAGGTGGTGTCGGGTCTGATCTTCTATGAAACCCATTGGGACAAGGTGTCCTACCGCCTGGCGCGCAGCGTCGCGGGCGACGTGGCGGTGATCGTGCAATTGGTGACCGACGACCCCAGCGAGGAAGGCCGCGAACGCGCCGCGGCTCTGGCCGGGCGCAGCATGGACATGTTCGTCACCTTTCTGCCGGGCGCCATCCTGTCCAACAGGGTGACGCCGCCCGCCAACGATCTGGAAGACATGCTCGATCGCTCCATGCAGAACTTCGTGGTCAAACCCTATCGCCTGGATTCGCAAAGTTCGGACCGCAACGTGATCATCGACGTGCAGCTTGCCGACGGGGTGCTGCGCATTACGACGACGCGCAAGCGGCTGTTTTCCACCACGGTCTACGTGTTCGTCATCTGGATGATCGGCACGTCGCTGATCCTGTTCGGCGTCGCTACGATCTTCATGCGAAATCAGGTGAAGCCGATCCGCCGCTTGGCGCGCGCCGCCGACAATTTCGGGAAGGGACGGGACGTTTCCAACTTCAAGCCCGAAGGGGCGACCGAAGTCCGGCAGGCGGCCCAGGCCTTCATGGCCATGCGCGAACGCATTCAGCGTCAGATCACCCAGCGCACGGACATGTTGTCCGGCGTGTCGCACGATCTGCGCACGCCGCTGACGCGGATGAAGCTGCAACTGGCGATGCTCGGAAACGTGGACGGCGTGGACGACCTGTCCGGCGACGTTTCGGAAATGGAGCGCATGCTGGAAGGCTACCTTGCCTTCGCCCGCGGCGAAGGTACGGAGAAGCCGTCGCCGACGGATCTCGGCATGCTGTTGGAAGACGTGGTCGGTCAGGTTCGCCGGCGTGGTCGGCCCATCGATCTTCACCTCGAGGACCGGTTGAATCTGCCGTTGCGTCCCAACGCCTTTAAGCGCTGCATCACCAATCTGGTCGAGAACGCGGCGCGCTATGGCCAGCATGTGTCCGTGCGCGCGGGGCATCGCGGCGATGCCATCGAGATCACCGTGGACGACGATGGGCCCGGTATTCCCGAAGACAAGCGGGCCGAAGTGTTTCGGCCGTTTTTCCGGCTGGACGACTCCCGCAACCCGGAAACGGGCGGGGTGGGCCTGGGCCTGACCATCGCCCGCGACGTGGTGCGCAGCCATGGCGGCGAGATTTTGCTGTCGGAGTCACCGGCCGGCGGTCTGCGCGGCCGCATCCGCCTGCCGCTATAGCCATATCAGCGGCGCGTGATCCCGGCGGAATTCATGGTATTTCTGTTGATGCCTTATATAATGAGAATTAGGTCAAGTATTGGTCCGAAAATAGAGGCGCCGCAGCCCTGGGAGGGTTTGGCTTGGTGCCCGGGGGGTGTAGGTGTCTGATTCCCTGCCGTCGAAAGTTCTGATTGCCGACGATCATGCCCTTTTTCGCAAGGGGCTGGGCTCGCTGTTGGAAATCATCGATCCCGACATCAAGGTCGTCGAAGCCGCCAGTTATCCCGAAGCCCTGCGCACGGCCAACGAAACCGACGATCTCGACCTCGCGCTTGTCGATCTGGGCATGCCGGGGATGGAGCGGTTTGCCGGGCTCAACGCATTGATCCGATCCCTGGACGGGGTGCCGGTGGTGGTTGTGTCCGCCGCCGAAACGTCCGAGGAAATGAGCCTGGCGATGGATTGCGGCGCCCATGGCTATATCCCCAAGACTTTGGACAGTTCCGTGGTGGTCAATGCGGTGCGCAAGGTCATTGCCGGGGAAATTTATCTGCCGCCGACGCTGCTTGATTGGACCCCCGGCGGGGCCAAGGCCGAGGGCCCCGGCGGATTGCACCTGACCCCGCGTCAGCGCGATGTGCTCAACCTCATGGCCGGCGGCAAGTCGAACAAGGAAATTGCCCGCATTCTCGGTCTTGCCGAAGGCACCATCAAGCTGCACGTCACGGGGCTTTTGAAGGTGCTTGATGCGAACAACCGGACGCAGGCGGTGATCAAGGCCGCGTCCCTGGGATTGACGCAAGGTCTGGAACAGGACTGACCGCGCCGACAAGGAGGGCGCCATGACGTCCCGCTGTCCCCGTTCTGGCTTTCGCCCCAGACGCCGGGAAAACGAAAAGCATCCCTCGATACCCCACTGCCGCCAAGGGGCGACATGGGCAGCTCTGACAGTGCTGTTCGCGGCCACGCCCGTGCGGGCGGATGCCGGCGAGATGCTGGTTCAGCCGGTGCCGCTCATCGCGCTGGGGTTGGCCGTGGCGGCGGCGTTCCTGGTCGGGCTGTGGCTGGGCCGGCGGCGCGCGGCGCCCGCCGCACCATCGGTGCCGGAGGCACCGTCTTCGGACGCACCGCGGCGGCGGCCGCAATCCTCCGCCGAACGCGACGCCGAAACGGATGCCCATTATCGTATCATTTCGGAACTGACCTCGGACGTGGTCTATGCCTACGACGTGGCGCCGGATGGCCGCGTGACCTCGAAATGGCAGGTCGGCGGCATTGACGGCCTGGCCGGGCAGTCCGGGCAAAGCAATGCGCCGCTTGCCTGGTTGACGCAAATTCACCCGGACGACGTGCCGATCCTGGAATCCCGCGACCAGCGTCTGCGCTTGGGCATTCCGTCGACGGACGAATTCCGCCTGTTGTCCGCCGACGGCCGGGTGCGGTGGTTGCGCGTCTATTCGCGCCCCGAACGGGGCACCAGCGGCGAGGTCGTCCGCGTCGTGGGCGCGGCCAAGGAAATTACCCAGGACAAGCGCTGGGAAGAGGCGCTGGCCGATTCCGAAAGCAAGCTGCAGGCGACATCACGCACCGCCGGTGTCGGCTATTGGGAACACTTCCCCGAAGATAACCGCACCGTCTGCTCGCCCGTTCTGTGGCGGATCTGGGGCCTGCGCCCCGGGCGCGCCGGGCCCACGGGCAAGGTCTTTCTCGACATGATTCATCCCGACGACCGGCCGCGCATCGCCGCGGCCTATGAGGATCCGGTGCCCAACTGCCGTCATGAATACCGGGTTCTCCGACCGGACGGCAGCGTGCGCTACGTCTATGAGGATCTCAGCGCCGATTTCGACGATCACGGCCGCGCGCGTCGGCTGTTCGGGGTGACCCAGGATATCACCGAACGCAAACGGGCCGAGCAGGCATTGCGCGATTCCGAATTGCGCTATCACGCCATCGTCGAAGATCAGACGGAACTGATCCGGCGCTGCACGCCGGACGGGGTCCGGACCTTCGTCAACGAAGCCTATTGCCAGTATTACGGTGTCCCCCGCGAGCAGCTGATCGGTCGGCCCGTCGGCTCCGAACTCAGCGAAAGCGACGCGGCCACGCGCCAGGCCATTATCCGGCGGATCGGCCCGAACAACCCGATCGAGGAAAACCTCCACCGGGTGGTCGGGCGCGACGGCAAGGTCAGCTGGCAGCAGTGGACCGAACGGGCGGTGTTCGATGACGACGGCCGTATGGTGGAGATCCAAGGCGTCGGCCGCGATATCACCGCCACGAAAGAGGCCGAGGAATTGTTGGCCGAGGCCAAGGACGCGGCCGAACTGGCGAGTGCGGCCAAATCGCGGTTCCTGGCTGCCGCCAGTCATGACCTGCGCCAACCCCTGCAGGCCCTGGCCATGTTCGTCAACGTGTTGTCGGAACGGGACCTGGACGACAAGGCGAAGCAGCTCATCAACCGCATCAGCGACTGTTCGGATGCGTTGGAGCGCCTGTTGGGCTCGCTGCTCGATATCTCGAAGCTGGACGCCGGGCTGTTCGTGCCGCAACGGCGCGATTTCAATCTGGGTGCGGTGCTGGAGCGCCTGTGCTCGGAAATCCGTCCCTTGGCCGAAGAAAAAGGCCTGAGCCTCCACATGGTGCCCTGCGCGCTTCTGGTCGACAGCGACCCGGGGTTGCTCGACCGTCTGTTGCGCAACTTGCTGACCAACGCGGTGCGCCATACGGAGGCCGGCAAGATCCTGGTCGGTTGCCGACGGGCCGGGACCAGCGTGCGCGTCGAAATTTGGGATACGGGCGTGGGCATCCCCGATGACCAATTGGGCATGATCTTCGAGGAATTTCATCAGGTCGGCAATCCGGCCCGCGACCGGCGCGAGGGCCTGGGGCTGGGGCTGGCCATCGTCCAGCGCTTGTCCAATCTGCTCAACCATCCCGTGGATGTGCAGTCATGGGTGGGCCGGGGATCGCGGTTCGCGGTCAGCCTTCCCTTGGCGGGCGACCACGCGCCGGCGGAGATGGTTCTGCCGATGGATGACCATGCCGACGTGACGGGTGCCGTGGTGGTCGGCATCGATGACGAAGCCGATATCCGCGATGCCTTGGGCCTGCTGCTGACCGGGTGGGGTTATGACGCCGTGGTCGCCGGATCGGCGGTCGAGGCGATCGCCAAGCTGGAGCAGGAGCGCAAGAAGCCGGAACTGGTGGTCGCTGATTACCGGCTCAAGCTGGGCCATACGGGCGCCGACGCCATCCTGGCCATTCGCCATGTCTGGGGGGGCGACGTGCCGGGCTTCCTGTTGACCGGGGATACGGGCCCGGATCGTCTGCGTGAGGCGGCGGCGAGCGGATTCGAGGTCATGCACAAGCCGATTCAGCCTGAAAAACTGCGCCTGATGGTCGCGGAATCGATCACCTATGCCCGCCGGGTGGCCGAGAACGAAGCGCGCACCCGTGCGCTGGAAAAGGAAGAAATGGAACGCCAGGTCTGAGGCGCTCCGCGGACGTCAGAACAGGCGCCCGCCGTTCGGCACCTTCAGGTCCGGGTGGATCAGCACGACTTCGCCATCCGCGTCGGGGAAGCCCAGGACCAGGACTTCCGACATGAACTTGCCGATCTGCTTTGACGGAAAATTGACGACGCCCGCGACCTGGCGGCCGATCAGGCCGTCCGGCGTGTAGTGGCGGGTGATCTGGGCCGAGGTCTTGCGTTCGCCGATCTCCGGGCCGAAATCGACCCATAGCTTGATGGCGGGACGGCGGGCCTCGGGAAAAGGCTCGGCGCGGACGATCGTCCCGACCCGCACGTCCACGGCCAGGAAGTCATCGAAGGTGATCTGTGGGGGCGGGCTATCGGCCATGGACGGTCTCCTTTGGCCCGAAAATCTATCCGCCCCATCCGATCGCGCAACAAAAAAGGCCGCCCCAAAGGGCGGCCTTCTTCGAAAGACGGTAAAGCCTGTTACTTGGCTTTGGCTTTGGTCATCTGACCCTTCACTTCGTCGAAGGCTTCGGCGATGCGGGCGTTGATCACCTTAACGGCCGTGTCGTTGGCTTTGGCGACGACGTCCGTGACCTTCTTCGAGTTGGCCAGGGAGGATTCGAAAGCGGCCTTGCACAGTTCCAGCTCCTTGGTGGCCAGATCCTGGGGGGAAGAAACCTTGCCCAGGGATTCGGCGGCGGAGGTGGCCTGATCGAAGGCGGCCTTGAAGAGTTCAGCCTGCTTCTGGGCAACGGCCTGGGCGCCTTCGAAGGCGGCCTGGCTGGCCTTGTTCAGGGCTTCAAGATTCTTGCGCTGGATATCCATCATGGCGTTGACGTCGATGGTTTCCATGGAGCCGCCCTTCATGGTCTTCATGATCTGGTCGGACATCTTGGCGGGGTCGAAGTCGCCGTACATCTTGGTGAAGTCGGCTGCCCAGGCGGGAAAGCCGTTTTTGTCGAGCTTGAACATATCGGAATACATAGGGTCGGTCCTCCATTGGAGCGCGTAAGGGAATATGCTTTGTGCATGTGCGAGAGATATGCTGCACTGCAACAGTGATCCCTATATGCGGCTGAATGGGGATGTAAGTCAAGTCTTATATTGCGGTGCAATAAAATAAGACTCAGGCCGGTGTGGCCTCGGGGGCCTCCCGGCGGGACGTCCGTTTCGGGCGAAACCGGTTGAGAAACATCACCGCCGTTTCGGCCCGGCGAAGGCCTTTGTCCAGGGCGGCCATGGTTTTCGCCAGATCGTCGCCGTCGTCGGTCAGCCAGACCCGGAAGGCATCGGCATAGACCAGGGCCAGGCCCTTGGTCCGCAGCAGCCCGCAGGGGCCGGTGGACTCAAGGCCGGCGGCGGCAAGCACCCGGGCCATGGTTCGCGCCATGCGCGGCAGGAAACGGACCGCCGCCGGATCGCAGAGCGAATCCTTGGCGATTTCCGCCAGGGCGGCGCGATAGGGCGCCAAGGCATCGAACCGTTCCATCAGCAGGTCGAACAGGCGGTCGCGGAGATCGACGCTGGCGTCACCCGATGCCGCCAGCATCTGGGCGTCGATACGGTCTTGGAAGGCGTTGATAAGATCGTATTTGGTGGGAAAGGGGATCAAGACATCGGCGAGCGGCACCCCGGCGTCGGCGGCCACGTCAGCCAACGACAGCCGCCGCCAGCCGTCCCGCGCGATGCGGGCCATCGCCGCATCGATCACGGCATCGCGCGGATCGCTTGCCGCGGCGGTCTTCGCCTTGCTCTTGCCGGGTGTCTTGCCTGACGACCGTTTGGCCACGGGGGACTCTCCTTACCTGCGCTTTTTATTATGTAGGAAGGAAATGGCGAATTGCCAGCGTCAGCTGGCCCGATGGTCATCCTGCCAGGTCGCGGGACCGTTTGGCGGCGGCGGCGACGCATGCCGTCATCAGGTCCCCCAGGGGACCGTCGGCGGGATTGTCCTTGTTGGGATCGCCGCCCATCAGCACCGTGAGCCCGGCCGCCGTGGTGCCGCCGGGGCTGGTCACGTTGCGGCGCAGGACTTCGGGCGTTTCCGTGGCCGAACGGTGCAGCAGTTCGCCGGCACCTTCCACCGTCGCCCGGGCCAGTGCCGTCGCAAGCTCGTCGGACAGGCCGGCCGCACGGCCCGCCCGGGCCAGACATTCGACCAGGTGGAAGACATAGGCCGGGCCGCTGCCTGACAGGCCGGTGACGGCATGCAGCAGGTCTTCGTCCTCGACCCAATGGACCTGGCCGACGGCGGTCAAAAGGTCATGACACAGTTTCTGCTGGGCGTCGCTCACGCGGGCATTGGCGCAGGCCACGCTGACGCCGCGGCCCACGGCCGCCGGTGTGTTGGGCATGGTGCGGACGATGGCGGCACCCCCCAGGCTGTCCTCGAAAAAGGCGATGGGCGTGCCGGCGGCGATGGACAGGAATACGGTGTCGGCCTCCGTGAACTTGCGGTAGGCGGGGACCACGTCGGCCATGACCTGCGGCTTGACCGCGAACATGACCAGTTCGGGCGAGAAATCAGCGTCGAGGTCATCCGCCGAGGCAACGGCGGTGAGCCCATGGTTGCGCACCAGGGCGGCGGCGTTGTCGGGATTGGGCTCGACGACGAAGATGTCCGCCGCCGGAATGCCGCGGCTGATCCAGCCGGCCATCAGGGCGCCGCCCATCTTGCCGCCGCCGACAACCAACAGAGGGCGGGCAGCCGTCATGGCATTGTTCCTTCGATCCTGCGGGGCGGGATCAGGCTTCGCCGACCGTATCCACCATGGCGGCGGCCACGGCGTCGTCGGCGGTGCGCCCACCCCAGATGACATACTGGAAAGCGGGATAAAACCGTTCGCACTCGTACAGCGCCGTTTCGACGATGTCTTCCATCTGGCTCAGGGTCGGGCCGTTGGCCCCGCGCATAGGCAGGACATGGCGGAACATGGGCAGGCCTTCATCGTCCCACATGCCGAAATGGCCGAGCCAGAGCTTCTCGTTGACCCGTGCCAGAAGCTCATACACCGGCGTGCGCCGCTCCTGGGGCACGCGCATGTCGAAGGCGCAGGTGAAGTGCATGGCCTCGATCTCTTCGTTCCAGGCGAAATAGAGGCTGTAGTCACACCAGGTTCCCGGCACTTGCACGGCCAGTTCCTGGTCGCTTCGGCGGTCGAAGGTCCAGTCGTTTCCTTCGACGATCTGTTCGACCAGATCCAAAGGATTGTGTTTATGGGTATCTACGGCGAATTCGAGTGCAGGCATGGCCGCTGCTCCTTCGTGGCTGGACCGGCGGCGCCCGGGCGGGCGCCTCCAGGCTTGTCGCCAAAGGGACACCCCACAACATCTCGGAGCTTACCGAAATATGGTATCTGTGGCCCCCTTGGATACAAGAGGTAGCCTGCCTTAACGGGGATAGCCGTGCAAGGGCGGATTGGCGGGCTTTTGTGAATATTTGTGGAAGAATCGGGAATCAGAACGGCTTAGGCGCAATCGCGCGCAAAACCCACCGGACGCAAGGTCCTGAAACGATTCCATATATGGGTGGTGGCCTTAGGCCTTGGCTTTACCGGCGGAAGCCTTGCGCGGGGCGGCTTTGGCGGCGGCTTTTTTCGCGGGTGCGCGCGGTTTGGCGGTCGTCGTTCCGGCCAATTGGGCCTCCAACTTGGCGACTCGGGCTTCCAGCTTTTCCTGGGCCGCGCGAGCGTTCTTCGCAACTTCGGCCATGGCATCGAATTCGTCGCGCGGCACAAGGTTGCCGTCGGCCAGGTAGCGTTCGACCTGCTGGCGAATCATGGTTTCGACTTCATCCTTGATGCCGGCAAGGGTCGCCACGGCGCCGTTGGCGACCTTGGCCAGATCGTCGAAGATTCGGTTGGACGTCTGCATCGTGGAACTCCTTGGCCCATGTCACGTGAATTGCAGGGAATATATGGTCCTGTTGGCGGGCTTTCGCAAGCGCCGCCGGGTCGCGCGCCCGGTTGCTCCCGGGGCCGGCCCATCCTATAAGCAGCCCATGTATGTGGTCACCGGCGGCGCCGGGTTCATCGGATCGAATATCGTGCACGGGCTGGAGGCTGCGGGCCTGGGCCCGGTGGCGGTTGTCGACCATATCGATTCGGACGAGAAAGCCCGCAACATCGCCAAGCGTCGGGATGTGGAAACGGTCGCGCCCGAGGACCTCACTCGGTTTCTCGGTGCCAATACGGGCCGGATTCGCGGCGTCATCCACATGGGCGCCATCTCGGCGACCACGGAAACGCGGCTGGTCCGCATCATCAAGAACAACATCATCCTGTCCCGCCGCCTGTGGGATTGGTGCGCGGCACAGGGCGTGCCCTACATCTACGCGTCGTCGGCGGCGACCTACGGCGACGGCAGCCGGGGGTTCGACGACGACGGCGCCATCGACGCACTGAAGGCGCTGCAGCCGCTCAATCTGTACGGCTGGTCCAAGAATCAGTTCGACATCTGGGTCGCCGAACAGGTCGCGGCCGGGCGGCCCAAGCCGCCGGGCTGGGCCGGGCTCAAGTTCTTCAACGTGTTCGGGCCCAACGAATACCACAAGGGCCGCATGCAGTCGGTCGCCCGCCAGGTTTACGAGAAAGCCGCCCGGGGCGAGACCTGCACCTTGTTCAAATCCCATAATCCGGATTACCCCGACGGCGGCCAGCTCCGTGATTTCGTCTGGGTCGGCGATTGCGTCGACATGGTGCTGTGGCTGCTGGATCATCCCGAGGCATCAGGCCTGTTCAACTGCGGGTCGGGCAAGGCGCGCAGCTTCGCCGACCTGGCCGCCGCCGTCTATCGGGCGCTCGGCAAGGAGCCCAAGATCGACTTCGTGCCGACCCCCGAAGACATCCGCGACAAGTACCAGTATTTCACGGAAGCTCGCATGGAGCGCATCCGCGCCGCCGGCTACACGCATCCGCAAACACCGTTGGAAGAGGGCGTGCGCCGCTACGTGCAGGACTTCCTCGCCGCCGACGACCCCTATCTGTGATGGGCAGCCTCGCATGACCTTCGCGCTCATTCTTCCCGTCCTGGCCTTTCCCGCCATCGATCCGATCATCGTCGAGATCGGCCCCTTCGCCGTTCGCTGGTACGCGCTGGCCTATATCAGCGGGCTGATCCTGGGCTGGCGCTACGTGCTACGCCTGACCGGGGATCTGCCGACGCGGGCCGTTCAGGTCACGGACGAACACGGCAAGACCACGACCGTGCAGGAGCCTGTCGTCAGCCGCCTGGCCGTCGATGATTTCCTGGTCTGGGCGACGATCGGCGTGGTCCTGGGTGGACGGCTCGGCTACGTGCTGTTCTACAAGCCCGGGTTCTACTTCGAGAACCCCTTGAACATCCTGACGGTTTGGCAGGGCGGCATGTCGTTTCACGGCGGCCTGCTGGGGGTTTGTGTCGCGACCATCCTGTTCTGCCGCAAGCGGGACATCCCGCTGTTCACCTTTGCCGACATGCTGGGCGCGGCAGCACCCATCGGCCTGTTCTTCGGGCGGATCGCCAATTTCATCAACGGCGAGTTGTTCGGGCGCGCGGCCGATGTGCCCTGGGCCATGGTGTTCCCCTATGGCGGCCCGCTGGCCCGGCACCCGAGCCAGATCTATGAGGCCCTGCTCGAAGGGCTCGTGCTGTTCGTCGTGATGGCGATCCTGTGGCGGCGGCCGGGGCTGCGTGCCAAGCCCGGTACCCTCGCCGGATTGTTTTTCATCGGCTATGGGGCGGCGCGCATCACCGCCGAATTCTTCCGTGAACCCGATGCCTATCTCGGATTCCTGTTCCAGGGGGCGACCATGGGCCAACTCTTGTGCCTGCCGATGATCGCCTTCGGCTTGTGGCTGATCTGGCGCGCCGGCCGAGTGGCCAAAACGGGCGCATGACGGCGCTGCTCGCGCATCTCCGCCGCCGCATCGCCCTGGAAGGGCCGCTGACCGTCGCCCGCTACATGGAAGAATGCCTGGGCAACCCCGCCCACGGCTACTACATGACCCGCGATCCCTTAGGCGCCGCCGGCGATTTCACCACCGCCCCGGAAATATCCCAGATGTTCGGTGAACTGATCGGCCTTTGGGCCGCCGTGCAGTGGCAGGCCATGGGAGAGCCGGAGTCCGTGCATCTGGTCGAACTGGGCCCGGGGCGCGGCACCCTGATGGCGGACGCGCTGCGCGCGGTCGCAACGGTGGCCCCTTTCCGGGCCGCCGTGCAGGTGCATTTGGTCGAAACCAGCCCGGTGTTGCGTGACCGCCAGCGGGACACCCTGGCGGCCCACCATCCCGATGTCCGGCCGCAATGGTGGAACGACCTGTCCCAAGTCCCGGCGGGTCCCGCCCTGGTCATCGCCAACGAATTTTTCGACGCCTTGCCGATCCGCCAATTCCTGCGCGGGGCCGAGGGCTGGCGTGAACGTCTGGTCGCCTGGGATCAGGACGCCGACGCCCTGGCCTTTGTCCTGTCGGGGGCGCAGGCGGAAAGCCCGCTGATCCCGCCGCCCCTCAACGCGGTGCCAGAGGACAGCCTGATCGAAATCTGCCCCGTCGGCCTGCGCAAGGGCCATACCCTGGCGGCGCGGCTGGCGGCCGAGGGCGGGGCGGCGCTGATCGTCGATTACGGGCATGACCGCAGTGCCCCCGGCGACACCCTGCAGGCGGTCAAGGACCACGAATACGCGGACGTGTTGGCCGACCCGGGCGAAGCCGACCTGACCGCCCATGTCGATTTTCAGCAACTGGCCCAGACCTGCATCCAGGCCGGTGCCGTGACCTTCGGCCCCGTCGGGCAGGGGGCGTTCCTGTCATCCCTCGGCATCGGTCAGCGGGCCCAGGCGCTGTCCGCCCGGGCCGACGCCGGCCAGCAAGAGGCGATCGCGGCGGCTCTGGCCCGCCTGACCGGCGACGACCAGATGGGACGCCTGTTCCGGGTTCTGGCCGTGCAGCATCCGAGCCTGCCGGCACCGCCCGGATTTGAATAGNCCNNNNTCGAATCCNNGANTNNAANTGNCCGNTGCGAACAAGGTNAAANTCCNNANNNCCGNATCCCTCGACATCGTCCGCGCTCCCAATCTGGCCGACCAGAAGGGGATCATGCACGGCTTCTTCACCCGCCGGGGCGGGGTCTCGGGCGGTATCTACGCCGGGCTCAACTGCGGCCAGGGGTCCAAGGACGATCCGGACCATGTCCGGGAAAACAAGCGCCGGGCCATGGCGGCGATGGGCCTGGGGGCTGATGACCTGGCCCTGGTCCACCAGGTCCATTCACCCGACGTGTGGACCGCCGATGCTCCCCGTGATCGCGCGGCGATGGAAAAGGCCGACGCCTTGGTCAGCCGTCGTGCGGGCCTGGCGCTCGGCATTTTGACCGCCGATTGCGCCCCCGTGCTGTTCGCCGACGGAACCTCGGGTGTGGCCGCCGCCGCCCATGCGGGCTGGCGGGGGGCGATGTCCGGGGTGCTGGAAAACACCGTCGCACGCATGGAAGCGCAGGGTGCCAAGCGATCCAATATCCATGCCGCCCTCGGCCCCTGCATCCGCCAGCCGTCCTACGAGGTCGGCCAGGACATGAAGGATGCCTTCGCCGAACGCCACGATGACCATGAGAAGTATTTCGCCGGCGGCGCGCGGCCCGGGCACTACCAGTTCGATCTTGCGGGCTTTATCATGGACCGGCTGGCGGCCCTGAACCTGGCCACCACCCATGACGTGGGGCTCGACACCTATGCCGATGCCGAGCGATTCTACAGCTATCGCCGCGCCACCCATCAGGGCGAGCCCGATTACGGGCGCGAGCTTGCCGTGGTCGCGCTGGCCACCGGCTGAGGAGCCAAAACGATGCCCTATCTGGCGGTCTTGACCTTGGCGACGCTCGCGGTGATTCTCGTCACCTGCGTTATCGTTTAGAAGCGCCATCGTCTGATGACGCGTGAAGCCGAAGGACGAACGGCCTTGCGGGCAACGGTTCAATTCGCGATCTGGGTTTTTGCGGCGGCGGCGCTGGCCGTGACCGCCTGCACGCCCGTGCCGCGCGCCTTCGCCCCGGGCGAAGTGGACAGCGTCGGCAACGCCATCGTCCACGGCACCTTTACCAAGGGTATCCAGGTCAATCCGGTCGAGGGCACGGCGCCCATCATGTCCAAGATTCTGGCGCGGACCACGGCCGATTCCTTCGAACCCTACGGCCTGCCCGCCGGGGTGGCACCCTTCGATGCCTCGGAATACATCCTTCACGGTCGCGCCCACCGCGACAAGAACCCCAACGCCATTCCTTACGTCACCATCCATTGGCAATTGTCCAACAAGGACGGCCTGCTGCTGGCCGATCTGGAGCAGCCCGTCGACGCGACCAGCGGGGAATGGGAGTTCGGCACGCCCGAGGTCATCATCCGCGTCGCCGAGGACGTCGCCCACCGTGTCGCCGCCATCCTGGCCGGGATCGCCCCGGCCCAGGCGGAACCGGCCCCGGACAAGGGCATCTTCGTGATGCCGGTCGAAGGGGCGCCCGGTGACGGCGATTTTTCCCTGACCCGCGCCATCGCCGAGGCCCTGAAGGTGCGGGGCACCCGCCTGACCCGGTACCGAGAGCAGGCGAAATACGTTCTCAACGGAAAGATGGAGGTCTCGCCCTCGGTTCAGGGCCGCCAGGGCGTGCGCATCACCTGGCGCCTGTCCCGCCCCGACGGCAAGGAAGTGGGCAAGGCCGAACAGGACAACACCGTGCCGTCGGGCACCTTCGATGAGCAATGGATGCCGACCGCGCGGCTGATCGCCGCCGCCGCCGTCGACGGCATCCATGAGGTCATCAGCGGTTGGGAAGAGCGTGAACGCATGCTGGCCGACGGCCGCGGCTTGGGCGTGCCGGACAATCTGGACGAGGCCGGCCTGCCGAAGCCCGGCGGCCCCAAACGGGTGATCGCCAAGATGCAGGACCATCTGGTGCCGCTGGATGCGCCGGTCAACAAGGATGCTCCGGCCGAGAAGACCGCCCGGGAGGAATTGGAAGACGCCCGCCCCGAGGCGGCCGAGAGCGCCTTGCCGCCGGCCGAGGCGCCAAGTGTGCTCGGCCCCGAGGACGCGGCCGGTGAAAAGGTCATCGAGGATACGTTCCAGCCGCCGACCCTGCGGACCCACGATGAAGACGCCGCCAATTCCTTCCTGATCGCCGAGGTCACGGGGGCGCCCGGCAACGGCAATCGCCTGCTGGGCGAGGCGTTGAAGCGGGTGCTGCGGGCGCGCGACCAGAACGTCACCGACGATCCGCGCCAGGCCCGATTCCTGGTGCGCGGCCTGGTCGTCATGTCGGAGCCCATGAACGGCAAGCAGAGCGCCCGCATCGTGTGGTCGGTCGAGGATATCGAGGGCAAGGCCCTCGGCAGTGCCGAGCAGAACAATACGGTAACGGCGGGTGCGCTCGACGACAATTGGGGGGAAACGGCGCTCGATGTCGCCATGGGCGCGGTCGTGGGCATTCAGCGTGTTCTTGGCGACAAGGCGCGCCCGTTTGCCCGCCGGCTGCCGGCCGACTCCGTGCCGCCGCCCGCGAAAAGCGGAGAGACTCTTCCCTGGGACCCTGGCGATGCCATTCCGCCGCCCCGGCGATAATATGATAAGTATTTGAAAATACAGGACTATGAAAGATCGTTTACAGGCGGGGCCGGCATTGTTAGAGTCCGCGCGCCCGACGCGGGAATATCCCGTATCGGCGCTCGGCACCGGCATCTCCAGGGGTGGTTTTGCTCCGCCTTCGGACGCAAAACGGAAAGTGCGCAGCCATGAAAATCCTTGCATGTAATTCCAATCGGCCGCTTGCGGAGGCGATTTCCGCCTATCTCAACCTGCCGCTGACCAAAGCCTCGATCCGGCGTTTCTCCGACATGGAAGTGTTCGTCGAGATCCAGGAAAACGTGCGCGGCGAAGATGTGTTCGTCATCCAGTCGACCTCGTTCCCGGCCAATGACAACTTGATGGAACTGCTGGTCACGCTGGACGCGTTACGCCGCGGTTCCGCCCGCCGGGTAACCGCCGTCATTCCTTACTTCGGTTATGCCCGCCAGGACCGGAAGTCCGGCCCGCGAACGCCGATCTCGGCCAAGCTGGTCGCCAACCTGATTACGGAAGCCGGTGCGGACCGGGTCCTGACCATGGACCTGCACGCCGGGCAAATTCAGGGCTTCTTCGACATCCCGACGGATAACCTCTACGCCGAACCGGTGCTGGCCAAGGACATTCAGGATCGTGAAGACGGCGCCGATCTGGTCATCGTCTCGCCGGACGTAGGCGGCGTGGTGCGTGCGCGGGCGCTGGCCAAGCGCCTGGATGGTGATTTGGCCATCATCGACAAGCGCCGCGAACGGGCCGGTGTCAGCGAAGTCATGAACATCATCGGCGACGTCGAAGGCCGGCGCTGCATCCTGGTCGACGATATCGTCGACAGCGCCGGCACACTCTGCAACGCCGCCGTGGCACTGATGGAACAGGGGGCCGAGGCCGTTTCCGCCTATGTCACCCACGGGGTTCTGTCCGGCGGCGCCGTGGCGCGGGTGTCGTCCTCGCCCATGGATCGGCTCTGCGTGACCGACAGCATCATGGCGACGGAAGCCGTGCGCGTTGCCCATAACATCGAGCAGCTGACGGTCGCCCCCCTGATTGCCGAGGCCATGCGCCGGATTTCCGAAGAATCCTCGGTGTCGTCCCTGTTTAATTGAGGGAAGGCCCCGACGGGCCTTTTCTCGTTTTCCGATCTCTGACCTAATCGTGACGGCGCCGGTGACCGGGGCCGTCGCCGTTGCCTATGAGACGCATTACGTAAGGACGACCGATCATGGACCTGCCGAAGACACCCTCATTCCGCGTGGATGGCCGCAAGGCCCTGGTGACCGGAGCCGGTCGGGGCATCGGCCTGGCCGCCGCCGCGGCTCTGGCCGAGGCGGGGGCCCATGTGACGCTCTGTGCGCGATCGGGAAATGAGGTCGCTGCGGCCGCCGAGGCCATCCGCGCCCGCGGCCAGGAGGCCGAGGCCCTAACCCTGGACGTCACCGACACGGCCCGCATGCAGGCCGAAATCGCGGCCCGCGGCCCGTTCCAGATTCTGTTCAACAACGCCGGCGGTAACCGCCCGCAGGAATTGTTGGAAATCACGGAAGAAGATTACGATGCGGTCACGAACCTGAACGTGCGTGCCGCCCTCTTCGTCGCCCAGGCGGTCGTGAAAGGCTTGGTCGAGGCCGGCCTGCCCGGCTCCCTCATCAACGTGTCGTCGCAGATGGGCCTGGTCGGCGGGCCCAAGCGCACGGTCTATTGCGCCACCAAGCATGCCATCGAAGGGGCGACCAAGGCCATGGCCTGGGAACTGGGCGACCAGGGCATTCGCGTCAACACGATCTGTCCGACCTTCATCGAAACGCCGATGACGGAAGGCTTTCTGGCCGATGCCGACTTCGTCACCTTCGTGAAATCGAAGATCGCCCTGGGCCGTCTGGGCCAGGTCGAGGACCTGATGGGCGCCGTGGTGTTTCTGGCATCCGACGCGTCCAGCCTGATGACGGGGGCGTCCCTGGTCGTCGACGGCGGCTGGACGGCGCAGTAAATCCGGATCGACCATGTCCTTCGCTACCGTACTGACCATCGCCTTCGGGCTGTCGGCCGATGCTTTTGCCGTGTCCTTAGGGCGGGGAGCATCCGGGCGCTTTCGTACCTTTGTGTCGGCGGCGCGCATGGGGCTGATGTTCGGCGCCAGCGAGGCGGCCATGACCCTGTTGGGTTTTTTGTTGGCGGCCCGCTTCGCTGATTACGTGACCGAGGTCGATCACTGGATTGCCCTGGTCCTGTTGGGCGGGGTCGGTGGGCATATGCTCTACGAAGGCCTGTTCGGCGCCGATGAGCAAGAGGACGACGCGCCGCCCGCCCCGCGCGGCAAACGCAGCGTCCTCGGCAACATTGCCACCGTGATCGGCACCAGCATCGACGCCGCCGCCGTCGGGGTCGCGCTGTCGGTGATCGCGGTCGACATCTGGCGGACGGTCGCGGTGATCGGCGCGGTGTCCTTCGCCATGAGCACCCTGGGCCTGCTGATCGGCCCGCGCGTCGGGCGCATGCTGGGCCGCCGGGCGGAGGTTGCCGGCGGCTTGGTTCTGATCGCGATCGGGCTTTATATCTTCTATAGCCACACCATGGGGGCTTGAGAACCGCCGGGAGTAGGTCCGCAATCCCCGGATTTCCGCCTGATCACTGCCGGTATTGACCCACAGGACCCGTGGGGCTATGTATGCGCGCCCTCGCAAGGGGGTTTTTCGCCGCCGGCACCCCTGGAGGCCGGGGCTTTTCTAGACTGATACGGAGTTATGCCATGTCTGGTAACACCACCATGACGGCGGAACCCCGCGATCGGGCAGGCAAGGGGGCAGCCCGCGCAACCCGCCGGTCCGGCCGCGTTCCGGCCGTGATCTACGGGGATCACAAGGATCCGATCCTGGTTTCCGTCGAACCCGTCGAACTGATGCAGCACCTGCAGAAGTCCGGCTTCTTTTCCATGCTTATGGACCTCAACGTTGCAGGCGAACACCATCGCGTGCTGCCTCGCGACGTCCAGTTCCACCCCGTGACCGATACGCCGATGCATGTGGACTTCATGCGCGTCGGCAAGGGAACGCGCATCACCGTCATGATCCCCATCCACGTCAAGGACGAGGAATTGTGCGCGGGTCTCAAGCGCGGCGGCGTGCTGAACCAGGTTCGTCACGAAGTGGAAGTGCGCTGCGATCCGGAGAATATCCCGGAAATGATCACCTTGTCCCTGGAAGGCCTGGACATCGGCGATGCCCTGCGCATCTCGGATGCCGGACTGCCCGACAACGTCAAGCCGACCATCACCGACCGCGACTTCGTGCTGGTCACCATCGCCGCACCGACGGTGGTCAAGGACGAAGCTGCCGAAGCTCAGGCCGAAGGTGAGGAAGAAGGCGAAGAGGGCGAAGAAGGCGAAGACAAGGAGGGCGGCGAGGAGTAATCCTCTCGTCCGGATCGGTTCCGGGGAGGGCGTTCCATGCTGCTTCTGGTCGGGCTCGGAAATCCGGGCCCATCCTACCGCGACAACCGGCACAACGTCGGTTTCATGGCCGTGGATGCAATCCACGACCGTTGGCGGCTGGGCCCCTATCGGACCAAGTTTCACGGCGACCTTGCCGACGGCGCGATTGCCGGCGGCAAGGTTCTCGTCCTCAAGCCGCAAACTTACATGAACGAATCCGGCCGCGCCGTTCAGGCGGTCATGACCTTCTACAAGCTGAAACCCGCCGACCTGATCGTGTTCCATGACGAGCTCGATCTGGCCGCGGGCAAGCTTCGGGTCAAGACCGGCGGCGGCCATGCCGGGCATAACGGTCTGCGCAACATCCAGGCCCATATCGGCCCGGATTTCCGCCGCGTGCGGATCGGGGTCGGCCATCCCGGCGACAAGAACCAGGTGGTCGGCCATGTCCTGAAGGACTTCTCCAAGGAAGACCTTCAATGGCGTGACACGCTGCTGGATGCCGTCGCCGACAATGCGGACCTGCTGGTTTCCGGTGATGACGCCGGATTCCAGAACCGTGTGGCGCTGGCCTTGAAACCGCCGCGCCAGAATGCGCCCCGGCGGCAAGACGGCGCCGGCGAAGACAAGGAAAAGAAGGACTAAGATGGGCTTCAATTGCGGCATCGTCGGCCTGCCCAACGTCGGCAAGTCGACCCTCTTCAACGCCCTGACGGCGACGGCCAAGGCCGAAGCGGCCAATTTCCCGTTCTGCACCATCGAGCCCAATACGGGCCGGGTCGCCGTGCCCGACCCGCGCCTGGACAAGATCGCCGCCATCGGCAAGTCGGCGCAGACCGTGCCGACGCAGCTTGAATTCGTCGATATCGCAGGCCTGGTCCGGGGGGCTTCCAAGGGCGAAGGCCTGGGCAACCAGTTCCTCGCCAACATCCGCGAGGTCGAAGCCATCTGCCATGTCCTGCGTTGTTTCGAGGACGGCAACGTGGTGCATGTGGAATCCACCGTCGATCCCGTGCGCGACGCCGAAACCGTGGAAACGGAATTGATGCTGGCCGACCTGGAAAGCCTGGAGAAGCGGATCGATCCGCTGACCAAGAAGGCGCGCGGGCAGGATAAGGAAGCGGCCAAGCAGCTGGAGATCGTCAACCGCTGCCTGGAGTTGCTGCGCGACGGTCAGCCGGCACGCAAGATCGAGCTCAAGGACGGCGAGGGCAGGGCCTTCCGCATGCTGCAGCTGTTGACTGCCAAGCCGGTTCTTTACGTGTGCAACGTCGACGAAGGTTCGGCCGCCACGGGCAATGAATTCTCGGCCAAGGTCGCGGAGATGGCCGCGGCCCAGGGGGCCGGCAGTGTCGTGATCTCGGCCGCGATCGAGGCCGAGGTCGCCATGCTCGACGACCCGGCGGACAAAAAGGAATTCCTGGAAAGCTTAGGATTGGAGGAAACGGGCCTGGCCCGCGTCATCCGCGCCGGCTACGAGCTTCTGGGCCTACTCACCTATTTCACCGTCGGCCCAAAAGAAGCCCGTGCCTGGACCATCCACAAGGGCACCAAGGCGCCCCAGGCGGCGGCGGTAATCCACAAGGATTTCGAACGCGGCTTCATCGCCGCCGAAACCATCGCCTATGAGGATTTCGTGGCCCTGGGCGGGGAACAGGCGGCGAAAGACGCCGGCAAGATGCGCCAGGAAGGCCGCGAGTACGTGGTCAAGGACGGAGACATCATGCTGTTCCGGTTCAACGTGTAGGGGCGGACACCACGGTTTACAGGAAGTGCGCAGAGGAAATGACGGATTCGGCTTCCTGCTTGGCGCGGTCGTAGAAATATATTTCCGCGCCCGAATACATGATGGCGTAGAGCTTCTTATCCTTCAGAGCGCCGACGACAAAGGCACGCCGCTCCATGCCGTCTTCCTTGGTGAATTTGAACTCGACCCGGAATCCGTCTTGACCGGCCAATTTGGCGGGAGCGAATGATATTTCGCGGTATTCCAGGACGCCACTGGTCAGGAGGCTGTCGATAATGAATGCTTTGGCTTCAATGATCGTGGATTTCTCGTCAAATTTCGGTTTCTTCTCGTCAGGGCCGCTGAACAGTGTATCCCCATTGGAAACACCCGTGACGAAGACGAGGGTCTGGAGCAGCCCGTCCAGGGTCCAAAGTTCGATATTCGGTGAATGAACCCGGGCCTTATTCCAGGCAATCGGCGTATCGACCTTGAAGGCATCACCAACTTCGTAGCCCTTGGTAGCTTCGACCATGGAATAGGTCGTACAAGCGCCAAGCGCCAGGATCAGGCCGATGGCGGCAATTCGTCGCAATGTCGTCATGTTATCCTACCGGTTTCAACATTTGGCGTATGAACGGTGCGTCAGGCGCGTCAGGCATCAGACGTAGATATTGGCCCAGTTCGTCGCGGGCATCGTCAATGCGGTCGAGTCGGCGATAGACGATTCCCAGCGAGCGGTGCAGCTTTGCAGGGTATCCGCCAAGGCGTTTGGCTTCGTGGTATGCGCTGACGGCGTTGTTGAGATCGTCTTCGTCCTTGTCGTTGCGCAGGCGGTAGACTTCCCCCTCGAAGAATTTCAACTCACCGACGTTGTATCCGTCCGCAATCAGAATTTTGATCAACTCTAGCGTTCGTTTTGGGCGGCGTTGGCGGATCTCGTCCTCGAGCATCCAATGCCGATGTTTTCCTATAACGGCTCTATAGGCGTCCCTATTGTCTTTAGCCGGAAAGGCCGGTCCTTGAAGTTTATCGGCAAAAAGGTTCAATGTTTTGGCCCGTTCATCGGGTGGCGGATGCGACGCAAAAAAGAATGACCGGGTCGGTCTGTCGTCGCCCAAGGCGTCCAGCTCGCGGATAAGGTTCTCCCAAATTTTGGCGCCTTCCGTGATGTCGTAATTGTGGTCTCTCATGAAAAGGACGCCGAATTTGTCCGCTTCGCGTTCGTGATCGCGACTAAATGCGCTGATCGATCCCATGATGCCCAAATAAGCAATGTCGGACATGGCGGGGATTCCCACCGCGCCCATGGCTATCGAAAAGAAGGTGTGGAACGCGGCCTTGTCGGACATATCTCGCATGCGTTGAATGCTGTGACGCCGGACGAAATGGCCAATTTCATGCCCTATGACCATGGAAAGCTGGGCTTCGTTATGGGCACGCAAGAGAAGACCACTAAAAACGTTCATCATCCCGTTCGGCGCCATGCTGGCGTTGAACTCTGGGACTCGCATCACGTAGACACGCACGTCAGGACAATATGGCCCAGCCAGTTTGCAGACAAGCTGACTGACGTAATTATGTAGGGCAGGGTCGATTAAACGTTGGCCGCTGGTTTTGGCCGTTGCCTCGAATTTATCGAACATCAACCACAGGCCAGCCTCGTCAGAGGTGAGCAGCGGTTGGACACCGGCCTTCATATCGGGAATTTCGTAGACACTGCCACTTGTTTCATATTTGTCGATAAGACGGTCGAGCGGATCAACCAGGGATGGCGTACCCCCGGTCAGACTGGCCGTCGTGCTGCCGCCGGTTGTCTGACAGGCAGCGAGAGACAGTAACGATGCAACAGCGGCCGATATAACTACCGGCCGGATCACGTCGGGAAGTTCTCTAGAAGGGTCTTGACGGTGTCTTCGGCTCCCGGCTCGTCGCGCAAGTCCCCATGTCCGCGGAACAGCCGGTTGAACCAAACGATATCGCCCGTATCAAGATCGACTAACGAAGCGAAACCTAACTGAGTCCCGCCTTGGAGAGATACACCGAACAAAGCGGCGGCAAGGAACATGGCAACTGCACGTCCGGCGCTTGTGTAGCTGTCACGGACATAGACGAACAGGCCGTATCGAGCCCCGTACTTTTCTCGCAACAGGCGAGTTTCCGGGCCAAGCGTCCATTCGAACTTGTCGCCTTTGGTCGGCAGTTTCATTTCTGGAATGTACTGGTGGGTCAAAATCGTCCGGCCCACCGCGCCGTGCAGCTTGAGAATTTGGACTTGTTTTGACAGTCTGTTGGTGTCGCCAGACGCGGAAGCCAAGCGAACTAGTTGGGCCTTGCGCTCGCTTAATGCTTTTTTCAGAAACGTGTCGATGTGGCGTTGTGCCTGGGCTGTCCACTCGGCGTTGATTTCCGTCAATCCGCCGGCGGTCAGTTCGCTGAGTTCGACATCGGCGGGTAGAAGTAGAACCGTGCGGTCAGATTCCTGGGCGGTCAGCTTGTCGCTTTTATAGAATGACGTCGTGACGCAGGCCGACACCATGTGAACGATCAAGACGACGACAATCAGCATTTTCATACGTCGCATTGAATTCCCCCTTCGCGCAGATTGTTGCGTCCGAGCGTAGCAAATATGAGATTTGCGGCAAGTAGAATATCACGCAGGAGTTGTTTCCAAGGGCTGGCCAACATCCTTTCGGCTTCCGCCGCACAACCGCCTGCGCTAGGTTACCCGCCAAACCGACAAGACCATTCCCCGGGAGGACCATCATGGGACAAGACATCACGCTGACCGCCGGCGACGGCTTCCAATTGCACGGCTATCGCGCCGATCCGGAAGGCACGCCCCGTGGCGGCATCGTCGTCATCATGGAAATTTTCGGCGTCAACGAGCACATCCGCGATCTCTGCGACCGCTTCGCCGAGGTCGGCTATCTGGCCGTGGCGCCGGCGCTTTATGACCGCTTCGAAAAGGGCTTCGAGGTCGGCTACACGCCGGACGACATCGCAAAGGGCCGGGTCATGAAGGACAACGGCAACGCCCATTTCGACAACGTGATGCTGGACGTGGAAGCGGCCCGCAAGGTTGCGGCCGAAGCCGGCAAGGTCGGCATCACCGGCTATTGCTGGGGCGGCGTCGTGACCTGGGCCGCAGCCTGCCGCCTGGATTTCCAGGCCGCCAGTGCCTACTACGGCGGCGGCATTCTGCCGTACGTGAACGAACTGCCCAATTGCCCGACCATCCTGCATTTCGGCAAGCTGGACCAGAGCATCCCGCTGACCGACGTGGAGAAGATCGCCAAGACCCGTCCGGAATGCCCGGTCTATCTGTATGACGCCGACCACGGCTTCCATTGCGACATGCGGGGCTCGTTCAATCCCCACGCCGCCCAGGTCGCCAGCATCCGTACCTTCCGCCTGTTCGACGAACATCTGGCGGGGTAGGGGGCATGACGGCATCCGGTACGCCTCCCGTCATCGGGGTCATCGGCGGCAGCGGCATCTACGACATCGACGGGCTGGAAAACACCCGTTGGGAAGCGGTGACGTCGTCTTTCGGCGAGCCGTCGGATCAGCTTCTGTTCGGCGAACTGGCGGGACAGAAGATGGTGTTCCTGCCCCGGCACGGGCGCGGCCACCGCATCCCGCCGTCCGAGGTCAACTACCGCGCCAATGTTGACGCCCTCAAGCGGGCGGGCGTGACGGAAATTCTCTCCGTCTCGGCCTGCGGTTCGCTCAAGGAACACTTGCCGCCGGGCACTTTCGTGATCGCCGATCAGTTCATCGACCGCACCATCGCGCGGGAGAAATCGTTCTTCGGCACGGGGCTGGTCGCCCATGTGGCCTTGGGTCACCCCGTCTGCGGGCGGCTCGGCGACGCGGTCGAGGCGGCCTGCAAGGAAGTCGGCATCCCAGCCCAGCGCGGCGGCACCTACCTGGCCATGGAAGGCCCGCAGTTCTCGACCCTGGCGGAAAGCAACCTCTATCGCAGTTGGGATTGTGACGTGATCGGAATGACCAACATGCCCGAGGCCAAATTGGCCCGCGAGGCGGAGATTTGTTACGCCACCGTGGCCATGGTCACGGATTTCGACTGCTGGCATCCGGACCACGACCACGTCACGGTCGACGCCATCATCAAGGTGCTGCTGGACAACGCCGAGAAGGGCCGCACTCTGGTGAAACAGGTCGCGCCCAAGCTGTCGGGGCGCACGGAGACCTGTTCCCACGGCTGCCATACGGCCCTGGAGCATGCGCTGATCACCGCCCCTGACGCCCGCGATCCCGAAATGGTCGAGAAATTGGCCGCTGTCGCCGGACGGGTTCTTTAAATACCGAGAAGGAGACGACCCATGGCCAAGGCCTATTGGATGAGCCTGCGCATTCAGATCAACGACGCCGACAAGATGAAGGCCTATGCGGAGAAGGCCGGGCCGGCCATCGCCGCCGGGGGCGGTAAGTTCCTGGCGCGGGGCGGCAAGGTCAAGTCGTTGGAAGGCTATGACCAGGGCCGCGTGGTCATCATCGAATTCCCCGATTTCGACACGGCGCTCAAGACCTATCATTCCCCGGCCTATGAAGACGCCCATTCCCATATCCTGAATGGTGCGGTGGAACGCGACACCTTCATCGTCGAAGGCATCGAGGACCCGGCACCCCGCGGCGAGACCGCCGGGCCCGTGGCCTATTGGATCGGCGCCCATATGACCGTCCATGACGCCGACAAGATGGCCGCCTATGTGGCCAAGGCGACCCCGGCGATCCAGGCGGCGGGCGCGCGCGGCCTGGTGCGGGGTGGTCGGGTTCAGACCATGGAAGGGTTTCCCCAGACGCGGATCGCCCTGATCGAACATCTGAACTGGGATGTCGCCGCGGCCTATTACGACTCGCCGCTTTATGTCGAGGCGCGCAAGGCGCTCGACGGCGGCTGCACCCGCGATATCTGCATTACCGAGGCTTTGGCATAAGGCAGGCGCGGCATGAACGTCGACGGCACCCCTTACCGCACCATCTGGCTGGCCGACGACGGCTGGGCGGTCATGATCATCGATCAGACCCGCCTGCCCTTCGATTTCGTCACCCGGCGGCTGGAAAACGTTTCGGACGCGGCGCAATCCATCGCCGATATGTGGGTGCGCGGCGCGCCCTTGATCGGCGCCACGGCGGCCTACGGCATGGCGCTTGCGATGCATACCGACCCGTCGGATCAGGGGCTGTCCGCTGCCTACGACACCCTGCTGGCGACCCGGCCGACGGCGGTCAATCTGCGTTGGGCCTTGGACGAGATGAAGGCGCTCCTGGCGCCGCTTTCGGCCAATCAACGGGCCGAGGCGGCCTACAAGCGGGCGGCGGAAATATCGGACGAAGATGTCGCCATCTGTTCCGCCATTGGTGATCACGGAAAGCCGCTGATTGCCGCCGCCTGGGAAAAGGCCGGCAAGGCCCGGCCGGTCAACGTGCTGACCCATTGCAATGCGGGCTGGCTCGCCACCGTCGACTGGGGCACGGCCCTGGCGCCCATCTACAAGGCCCATGACGCGGGCGTGGCGGTTCATGTCTGGGTTGACGAGACTCGGCCCCGCAACCAGGGGGCCAGCCTGACGGCCTGGGAACTGGGCCAGCACGGCGTGCCCCATACGGTGATCGCCGACAACGTGGGCGGCCATCTGATGCAGCACGGCGATGTCGACCTGTGCATCACCGGCACGGACCGCACCACGGCGTCCGGCGACGTGTGCAACAAGATCGGCACCTATCTGAAGGCGCTGGCGGCCCATGACAACGGCGTGCCGTTCTACGTGGCCTTGCCGGGCCCGACCATCGATTGGACGCTCCATGACGGCGTGCGCGACATTCCCATCGAGCAGCGCTCCGCCGACGAGGTCACCCGCATGACCGGGCGCACGGACGGGGGCGAGATCACCACCGTGACCATCACCCCCGACGGCTCGCCCGCCGCTAACTACGCCTTCGACGTGACGCCCCGGCGCCTCGTCACCGGGCTGATCACCGAACGCGGGGTCGCCCCGGCCTCGGCAGACGGGCTCCGGGGGCTTTATCCGGAAAACGCCTGATCGTGTCTGTCCGCCTCATTGCGCCGGTGATTGCCGCGTGGCTGGTCATTACAGCCGCCGCCGGTGACGCCAGGGCCGATGCGGAGACCTTGGTGGGCGATGCCTATCGATTGCTGCGGTACTGGTACGGGACGATCTGGGCCCAGGATTTCACGAACGGAACCGAGATCACGGCGGACCTGACCTGTGACGGGGTGGCCGACGAAATTTATGCTTGGCGCGACGGCGTCAACCCGGAAGGGAACTACTTCCATGTCGCCCTGGTGTCTCAGCCGGGCGGGTCCGCAGACAATGGCTGGGAACGGCTGCCGGATGTCACGGGGGGGCTGCTCCCTCTGCGTTTGACCATCGGCGGCGACGATCAGTTCGCGCTTTGCGACAGCACCGTTGCGCCCTTTGGGTCAGGCTACACGACGACCGTTGTGCCGATTCCCGCGGATGCCCGCGCCCGATTTGCATTGCCCGCATCCTGTCGCAATTGGCTGCGCATCGACGACGGGATGTGCGACGCGCTTTGGGTGGGCTATGATCCGGGCCAACAAAAACTCATTCTCGACCGCAACTAACCGCATCAAGGAAACATCATGAAGCTCTACTACCGCCCCGGCGCCTGTTCCATGGCCGTTCATCTCCTGCTTGAGGATCTGGGCGTCGACTACGAAGCCATCGCCGTGTCCGACGAGGTGCTGGCGTCCGACGAGTACAAAAAGACCAACCCGCGCAACCAGGTGCCGTCGCTGGCGACGGAGGACGGCCTGCTGACGGAAAGCGTCGCCATCATGTTGTATTTGTCCGACCAGTTCGGCGGCAACCTGACCCCGCCGCGCGGCACGTGGGAGCATGGCCAGATGATGATGATGCTGATGTTCATGGCGTCGCAGGAACACCCGGCCTTCGCCATCAACATGCGGCCCTTCCGCTGGACCGACGAAGAAAGCGCTCATGCCGGGATCAAGGCCAAGGCGGAACAGAACTGGCTGGCCTGCCTGACCCGCACCAACGGCTGGGCCGAAGGCCGCGAATGGCTGGTCGGCGACAAGATGACCCTGGCCGATTGCCTGGCCTGGGTGCACGCCCGCTGGGGCCTGCGCTGCACGCCCAAGACGCCGGACGGCTTTCCGGCCCTCTGGGCGCTGGCCAACCGGGTCGATGCCCTTCCCGCCGCCCAGCGGGTGATGGCGCAGGAAGGCATCAAGCCGCTCGCATAACGCGGGCCGGCGGGGAGGAGACAGGCATGAAAGTCGTCATCACCGGAGGTTGCGGCTTCCTCGGCCAGATGATCGCCAAGGCGATCCTCAAGCGGGGTGAAATGCGCGGTCCCGACGGCAACCTGGCCGAGGTCGATGAAATCCAGCTGTTCGACCAGCTGGCGCCCGTGACGCCCTTTTCCTGGGCGGACAAGCGGGTGACCACGGCGGCTGGTGATATCTCGGACAAGGCCACGGTCTCGGCCCTGATCGACCGCGACGACGTCTCCGTGTTCCATCTTGCCTCCGTCGTCTCGGCGGGCGGCGAGAAGGACTTCGACATGGCCATGCGGGTCAACCTCATGGGCGGGCTGAACATCCTGGACGCGGCCCGGGCCCGAGGCTCGGTGCCGCGCCTGGTGTTCTCCTCGTCGCTCGCCGTGTTCGGCGGTCCGGACCTGCCGAAAGAGGTCGACGACTGGACCCGCCACACGCCGGAAACCACCTACGGCATGACCAAGGCGTTCGGCGAACTGGCGATCAACGATTATACCCGCAAGGGCTTCATCGACGGGCGGACCGTGCGCCTGCCGACCATCGTCATCCGCCCGGGCGTGCCCAATGCGGCGGCCTCGGGCTGGGCGTCCGGCATCTTCCGCGAACCGCTGCAGGGGAAAGAGCACGTCCTGCCCGTGCACGACGGCTTCTACATGATGCTGCTGGGTTATCGCGCGGCCGTCGAGGGCTTCCTGGCGGTCCACGAGGCCGACGGGGCGGCCATCGGCACCGACCGCACCGTCTGCCTGCCCAACAAGGCCTATGCCGTGGCGCAGATGATCGAGGCGCTGGAACGCGTGGCGGCGGAGGAACGCCTCAAGCTCGGCCCCATCACCCGCCAGCGCGACCCATCGGTCGAAGCCATCTGCGGCTCCTGGCCCTTGAAGATGGACAGCACCAAGGCCAAGGCGCTGGGCTGTCCCGAGGATGCCGACCTGGACAGCGTGATCCGGGGGTTCATCGAGGATTTCCTCGTCAATTGAAGTTTTCTGCCAGCGGGGGTGGGGGGAATGTTCTTTGGCTACATCTTTGGCAGAAAAGCGGTTTTGCAGGAGTTCAAAGCCATGTTTGCCTTGGACTCCGACGA
Source organism: Rhodospirillaceae bacterium (assembly GCA_002706405.1). GTDB lineage: Bacteria > Pseudomonadota > Alphaproteobacteria > Rhodospirillales > Casp-alpha2 > UBA1479. The sequence continues at coordinate 65,279 of PALN01000016.1, forward strand.
AAGGATCATTGCGGCTGCACCAGCCTACGTCGGTCCACCGACGGCAAACAGTGACAATTTTTTCAGCCTTCTGGTAATCGCAGGCGCGGTTATTGGTGCCCTGTTGTTTCGATACCTTCAGCCTGCTGCATACGCGGCGATCAATTGGCAAACCAAGTTAACGCGGAGGGGATTGCTGATTATAACTACGAGGCATCTTGTCTTCTTTATCCCCGAAGTTGAAGGCAGCGGCTTAATTTATTTTGAGATTGAAGACATTCTAGGCATCGAGCTTGCCAAGAAGATTGAGGCGCCGACAGTGACTTTCTATGTCAGAGATGGCGCGATTACGCGTAATGGATTTCCCAAAGGAAAGCTTCTTTCGACATCTCAAGACATAGGAGTTTCAAAACACAGGATCGCGAGATGGGTGGTTCAAAAGGTCCGAGAAATTCGGCACATCGAAGTTTGGGAGCCGTTGGCGCTCTGAAAGATGCCAAATCAATAAAAAGGCCCCGGATTTCTCCGGGGCCTTTTTATTAGATGTAGAGCCGGTCGGGCTTAGTGGACGTCCGACCAGATCTTGCGCTTGAGGGCGAACAGCATGCCCGTGAGCACCAGTAGGAACAGCATCACCTTGATACCGAGGCGCTTGCGCTCCTCCAGCTCCGGTTCCGCCGCCCAGGCCAGGAAGGTGGAGACGTCATAGGCCATCTGGGCCACGGTGGCCTTGGTGCCGTCGGAATATTCGACGGCGTCCTCGGCCAGCGGGTTGGCCATGGCGATCACGCCGCCCGGGAAGTACTTGTTGTAGCTTCCGCCATCCGGCACTTCGACGCCCGCGGGGGCCTCGCCGTAGCCGGTCAGCAGCGCATAGACGTAGTCGGCGCCGATGGTGAAACCATCCGGGTGCTTCATGGACACCTTGATGATGGAATCACCGCCCTGAGCACGGGCCTTGGTGATCAGCGACAGGTCCGGCGGTGCCTTGCCGTTGTTGGCGGCGGCGGCGGCCTTGTCGTTGGGGAAGGGCGCCGGCAGCGGATCGGACGGTGTGCGCTTGCGGGTGAACATGTCCCCGTCGTCGTTGGGGCCGTCCTGGATTTCATACTCGGCGGCGAGGGCCTTAACCTGCGCTTCCGAGAACCCGATGTCCTGCAGATTGCGGAACTTGATCAGGCTCATGGAATGGCAGGCCGAGCAGACTTCCTTGTAGACCTTGTACCCGCGCTGGGCGGACGCCCGGTCGTAGGTCCCGAACAGGCCCTTGAAGGACCAGTCCTGGGCCGCCGGCTTGTGGCCGGCACCCGCCGCATGGGCGGGGGCGGAGGTCAGGGACAGCGCCACAACGGCACCGGCGGTGAGAACGGCCGCGAAGGCGGTCTTGATGGTTGGTTTCATCATTTTCCTTACTCCGCGGGCTGAGTGACCGAGGCGGAAATGCTTTCCGGCAGGGCCTTGGGCCGTTCGATGACGCCGAGGATGGGCAGGATCACCAGAAGGTGCGCGAAGTAGTAGATCGTCGAGATCTGGCCAAGCAGCACCCAGATGCCTTCCGGCGGATGGGCACCGACCATGCCGAGCACGACCCAGTCGAGCACGAAGATCCAGAAGAACCACTTGTAGATCGGCCGGTAACGGGCGGACCGCACCTTGGAGGTATCCAGCCAGGGCACCAGCGCCAGCAGGATGATCGAGCCGAACATGGCGATGACGCCCGCCAACTTCGCCGTCATCAGCCAGGAAATCGGCCAATACAGGATGAAGTCGTTGGTGAAGGCGCGAAGAATCGCGTAGGACGGCAGGAAGTACCACTCGGGCACGATGTGCGGCGGGGTCGCCAGCGCATTGGCCGGGATGTAGTTGTCCGCTTCACCGAAGTAGTTCGGCGCGAAGAACACGAAGAAGCAGAAGATCAGCAGGAACACGCCCATCCCGAACAGGTCTTTGATGGTGAAGTAGGGATGGAAGGGAATGGTGTCCTGCGGGCCCTTCACGTCGACGCCCGTCGGGTTGTTGGACCCGAAGGTATGCAGCGCCCAGATGTGCATGATCACCAGGCCCAGGATCACGAAGGGCAGCAGGTAATGCAGCGAGAAGAAGCGGTTCAGCGTCGGATTATCGACCACGAAGCCGCCCCACAGCAGGGTCACGATGCTGTCGCCGACCACCGGAATGGCCGAGAACAGGTTGGTGATGACCGTGGCGCCCCAATAGGACATTTGGCCCTAGGGCAGAACGTAGCCCATGAACGCCGTCGCCATCATGGCGAGCAGAATCAGCACGCCGATGATCCACAGTAGTTCGCGCGGGAACTTGTAGGACCCGAAGTAAAGGCCGCGGAAGATGTGGATATAGACGGCGATGAAGAAGAAGCTGGCGCCGTTCATATGCAGATATCGGATCAGCCAGCCGCCGTTGACGTCGCGCATGATGCGCTCGACGGAATTGAAGGCCAGCGTGGTGTGCGGCGTGTAATGCATGGCCAGCACGATGCCCGACACGATCATGATGATCAGCGCCAGACCGGCCAGGGAGCCGAAGTTCCACCAGTAGCTGAGGTTCTTCGGCGCCGGATAGCCGGAGCCCACGGAATGATCGATGAAGCTGAAGATCGGCATGCGATGCTCGACCCACTTCACGACGCCGTTCTGCATGAATTTGCTTGTCGTATTTTGTTCGCTCATGACGTCCCCCGTTACCCGATCACGACCTGGGTGTCCGACGCGAACGTATAGTTCGGGACAAGCAGGTTCTGAGGCGCCGGGCCCTTACGGATCCGGCCCGAGGTGTCGTAATGCGAGCCGTGGCAGGGGCAGAACCAGCCGCCGAAGTCACCCTTCGGCTCGCCTTCCTTCTGACCCAGCGGAATACAGCCCAGGTGGGTGCATACGCCGACCATGATCAGCCAGTCGTCCTTTTGGACGCGGTCCGAATCCTTGGCCGGGTCCGGCAGGGCTGCGGTGTCGTCTTTCTTTGCCTGTTCGATCTCAGCCGCGGTGCGGTTGCGGATGAACACCGGCTTGCCCTGCCAGACGACCGTGATGCTCTGGCCGTCCTTGATGGGCTCCAGATTCACTTCCGTGGTCGCCAGGGCCAGGGTATCGGCCGCCGGGTTGAGGCTGTTAACAAACGGCCAGAGGGTCAACGCGGTACCCACCGCGCCGACGGTAGCCGTGGAAACCAGTAGGAAATCGCGGCGCGTCTGCGCGTCGATTTCGGCGGTTGGCGGGGTGCTCGCCGTGTCGCTCATAAGCACTTCCCCTTAAAAGGTGTTTTGATCTTGTGTTCGCCGCCCCGGATTGATGGGTGTCAAACCCGAACGGCCCCCGAACTCACCGCCAAATCTACGGGACCGGCGGAAAAGAGGCAACGGCGGGCATGTATATTACCCAACCGTCATGAAACGTGCGGACGCAGAATGCCCGCACGAACCGGCGAGACCTTATGACTTGAGGACCTTTCAGGCAAGGGATAACTGTTGAGAATAGCTTGCAAACTGGGCCTTTCGGGGCCTTCATGGGGCCGCCATGCCCGCACCGGTCGAAATCGCCCTATATGAGCCCGATATCCCGCAGAACACGGGTGCCGTAATGCGCACCGTGGCCTGTCTGGATGTCGCCCTGCATATCATCGAGCCCTGCGGCTTCGTGCTGTCCGATGCCCGCATGCGGCGGTCGGGCATGGATTATCTGGATCATCTGGTGATGACCCGCCATGCCTCCTGGACGGGGTTTCGGGATTCCCTGGGCGACCGGCGCCTGGTGCTGCTGACCACGGCGGCGGAAACCCGCCTCCCGGCGTTCCGCTTTCGGCCCGGCGACATGCTGTTGTTCGGGCGGGAAAGTGCCGGCGTGCCGGAAAACGTCCATGCGGCGGCCGATGCGCAGGTGCGGATTCCCCTGGCCCCGGGCACACGGTCCTTGAACCTGGCGGCCAGTGCGGCCATGGTTCTGGCCACGGCGCTGGGGCAGCTCGGCGCTTATCCCGGAGAGCCCGACATCCCATGACCGACGTGACGACCGCCGCTGAGTATTCCGACGCTCATAAATCCCGCGCCAAGGCCTGGTTCGAACGCCTGCGCGACGATTTCTGCAAGGCCCTGGAGGATATCGAGGACGCCGTGACCGGCCCCAACGGCACCAGTGCGCGCGCCCCCGGCCGGTTTGAGCGCAAATCATGGGAACGCCCCGGTGACGCGGCCGGCACCATGGGCGGCGGCGGCGTCATGGCCGTGATGCGGGGCGGGCGCGTGTTCGAGAAGGCCGGCGTCAACGTCTCGACCGTGATGGGCGAGTTTTCCGAGGAATTCCGCCAGAGAATCCCGGGTGCCGCCGAGGATCCGCGATTCTGGGCGTCGGGCATTTCCACCGTCATCCACCCCAATTCGCCGCTGGTGCCAGCGGCGCATATGAACACGCGGATGATCGTCACCACCCAGGGCTGGTTCGGTGGCGGCGGCGATTTGACGCCCGTCTTTCCCGATGCGGCCGACACGGACCAATTCCACGGCGCCTTCAAGACGGCCTGCGACGCCCATGACCCGGCCTACTATCCCAAGTTCAAGGAATGGTGCGACCGCTACTTCTTCCTGCCGCACCGGAACGAGGCGCGCGGCGTCGGCGGAATCTTCTACGATCAGCACAACACGGGCGACTGGGACGCCGATTTCGCCTTCACCCAGGACGTCGGCCGGGCCTTCGCCAAGGTCTATCCCGAGATCGTGCGCAAGCACATGAACAAGACCTGGACCACCGACGACCGCGAGGCCCAGCGCGTAAAGCGCGGGCGCTATGTGGAATTCAACCTGCTTTACGACCGGGGCACCATCTTCGGCCTGCAGACGGGCGGCAACACGGAAGCGATCCTGATGAGCCTGCCGCCGGACGTCGCCTGGCCGTAGCCCCTGGGTCGCACCGCGTTTCTGGTTCTGACGTCCTGTTCCGGAGGCCCCATGCCGACCTTCTCCCTTGCCGCCCTGATGCCGATTCTGCTGCTCTGCGTGTCCAACATCTTCATGACCGTCGCCTGGTACGGGCATCTGAAGTTCAAGCAGGAAGCGCTTTGGCTGGTGATTCTCATCAGCTGGGGCATCGCCTTCATCGAGTACTGCTTCGCCGTGCCGGCCAACCGTTACGGGCACGGCGGGCTGTACACGGCGGCGGAATTGAAGACGATTCAGGAGGTCATCAGCCTGACCGTGTTCGCGGGCTTTTCCGTTTTGTACCTGGGGGAAAGCTTTTCCTGGATGCATGCGGCGGGTTTCGCCTGCATCGCCTTCGGCGCGTTCCTGGTGTTTCAGGCGGGCTAGCGGCTTCCGAAACCAATGACGGCGGGAACCCGCTTTCTGGGATTCCCGCCGCCGTTTGGATCGTTCGAAACGAAGCGTTTCGTATATCGGTTTTTTAGGGCCGCCCGAACGGCCTTGTTCTCGATCCGCGATCTCTGTGTCGCGGTGGTAGTGCCGGCGAGTATGCCGGGTGATGGTTTACCGATGGTTAACGACGGTTAGCTGCTCTTGGTCGACATCATCTGGTCGGCGGTCTGAATGACCTTGGAGCTCAGCTCGTAAGCCCGCATGGCCTTGACCATGTTGGCGATCTCTTCCACCGGATTGACGTTGGAGGATTCCAGGAAGCCCTGCAGTAGAGTGCCGAATCCGGCCGTGCCGGGGGCCCCCACCAAAGGGGCGCCCGATGCCGTGGTTTCCTGGAACAGGCTGTCGCCGACGGCGGTCAGACCGCCTTCGTTGGGAAAGCGGACCAGATTGATCTGCCCCAAATTCAACGGCTGGTCCTGGCCTTCGAAGGACGCGAAAACCTCACCCGAATTGTTGATCGTGACCTCGATCGCTCCCGGCGGGACGGCGATGCCCGGGCCGACCGTCAGGCCGTCGTGGGTGACGATCTGGCCATCCTGGTCCAACTGAAAAGCCCCGGCGCGGGTATAGGCGGTCTCGCCATTGGCCAGGGTCACCGGGATATAGCCGGAACCCTGAATGGCCACGTCGAAGGGGTTGCCCGTCTGTGCCAGGTTGCCCTGTTCGACAACCCGATAGAAAGCCGCCGAATGCACGCCCAAGCCGGCTTTGACGCCGCCCGGCACGATGCCGTTGGCGCGTGAGTGCTTGGAATTGGGGCGCTTGTTGTCTTCATAGAGAAGGTCGTTGAAGGCGGCCCTGCGGCGCTGATAGCCGGTGGTGTTCATGTTCGCCAGGTTGTTGGCGATCATGTCCACGCGTTCCTGCTGCGCCACCATTCCGGTGGCTGCGATATAGAGTGGATTCATTTTTCCCGTTCCTTGTACGTTCGCCTTCGCCGGGGTTGACCCCGATCCAGGTGCTGCTGGGGGTGTTTCAATCCCCGTGCCATGTTGAATATCGTTTATTTCCAATGGGTTGTATTATTTTCGACGAGGCCGGGACGGCAGATTCCGCCCGCGAAGGGGAAATTCTTGCCGGGTCGGACGCCATTGCAGGCGCGGGAGGCCGCCGATCGGGCTTGTCATCGGAGGCGGGGCGGGTCACCTTCCGCTCAGGCTTTTTCCGCACCCCTTGGGGGCGGCAATCGATCAGAAATTTCAAGGAGGAGACATCCATGCGCGCCTATTGGTATGACCGCGCGGGCCCGGCGGCGGACGTTCTGCAGTTCGGGGAGCTTCCCGACCCGGAACCGGGCCCCGGCGAGGTCCGCGTCCGCATCGCCTATTCCGCCATCAATCCGACGGACGTGAAGCGTCGGGCGACGGGCCGCGAGCTGGCCCGGTTCTCGCCGATCATTCCCAACAACGACGGTTCCGGTGTCATCGACAAGGTCGGCGAAGGGGTCAACAACGCCCGCATCGGCCAGAAGGTCTGGATCTTCGGCGCCCAGCATGGCCGCCCCCAGGGCACGGCGGCGGAATACGTGGTCCTGCCGACGCGCCAGGCGATCTCGCTCGCCGGAGACGTCAGCCTGAGCCAGGGGGCCTGCGCCGGGGTGCCGGTGGTGACGGCCTATCACGCGCTGTTCTGCGACGGCGATATTTCGCGCAAGACCGTTCTGGTCACCGGCGGCACGGGGCGCGTCGGCGCCTATGCGGTGCAATTGGGCGTGTGGGGCGGGGCCAGGGTGATCACGACCTGCGGGTCCGAGGAGCATTGTGCCGAGGCGCGCGACCTGGGGGCGGCCGTGGCCCTGAATTACAAGGAGCCGGACCTCAAGGAACGCATTCTCGAGGCCGCCGGCGGTCCCGTCGACCGCATCGTCGAGGTCGCTTTCGGATCCAACACGGACCTGCTGCCGGATATTCTGAAACCCAACGGCACCGTCGCGACCTATGCGTCCGACGCCGTGCCCGAACCGGTGATCCCTTTCAACAAATGGATGGGCGGCAACGTCAACATCCGCATGTTCACGATCTATCAACTCGACCGCCTGACCCAGGATGACGTGCTGCAGACCGTCAGCCCGCTGATGTCGCCGGATACCCTGGTCCACCGCATCGGCGAACGGTTCCAGTTCGACGACATGGTCAAGGCCCATGAAGCGGTCGAGGCGGGCGACGTCCACGGCGTCGCCCAGGTCGTCGTGGCGAAAAATCTGGAGCATCAGTGATGAAGATGATCAACCATCAACCGGCGACCGTGCATAAGCCGTTCTCGGCCTATGCCCTGGCGACCGAGGTTCAGGACGCCACGCGCTGGCTGCATATCTCCGGTCAGGTCGGGGCCGACAGCGACGGCAAGCCGGTCGAAGGGATCGAGGGCCAACTGGAAGAGATTTTCTTCAAGCTGGGGGAAATCCTCAAGGAAGCGGAGATGGACCGCACCAACCTGGTCAAGATCACCATTTTCCTGACCCGGGCGGAGGACGTGGGCGTCATGCGGAAGGTGCGTGATCGCTTCATGGCCGGGCATTTGTGCGCGTCTAGTCTGCTGATCGTCGCCGGGCTGTCGTCGCCCAACTGGCTGGCCGAAGTCGAGGCGGTCGCGGCGGCCTGATTTTCAGAGCGTCCGGACGGCCGCGCGTCTTTTGTCTTATTCCGAGGCGCCTTCGGTCTCGATCGAAATTTCGCGGCCGCAATGCTTGCAATGCAGGGCATCGGGTTCGTGCAGCAACAGGCCGCAGCCGCCGCACTTGTGGCGGATCTTGGGCGGCCGGAAGACCGACTGCAGCAGGCGCAGAAACAACCCGACGCCGAAGATCAGAATGGCGATCGACAACCAGCGCCCGCTTTCGCCGACCAGAACGATATCGCCGAACCCGGTCGTCGTCAGGGCCGCGACCGTGAAGTAAATGGCGTCCGTGTAGGTTTTGATGTCGGGATTGATGGCCGTCTGCACGGCATGGACGAAGGCGGAGACAATGAAAACGAAGACCGCCAAATTCAAGCTGCGTTGGATGACTTCCTCGTTGCGGCGGAAGAAGCTGCTGTCGTTGCGCAGTTCCTGCAGTACCCTGTAGGAGCGCAGCACGCGAAGGGCCCGGAGAACACGCAGGAAGGCGAAGTTCCCGAAAAACACCGGGGCGACCAGACTGAGGATCACCGCCAGATCGGCCCAATGGAAGGGGTTGGCCAGGAATCGCAGGCGATTCTCGGCGATCCAGCCGCGGGCCAGAAGGTCGAGACAGACAAACGATGCCAGGAAAAGGTCGAGCCAGTAGATTTCCGGCGGCAGGGCGAAGAAGCCGGCGGCGATATAGGTGGCGATGATCACGAGGTCGAAGGCCAGCAGGCCCAGGCGGAACCGCAGGGCCGCTTTGCTGCGGCCCGTGTAGATGAATTCGATCTGCTTTTTCAGATCGTCCAAGTCCGCGTGTTTGCCGGCGCTTGCCATGGCATGCCCACCTTCCGCCTTTCACCGAGGCTGGCGCCAAGGCTAAGGCTTTCATAGCACCGGCGGGGAGCACCGGCAAACAGCGGTCAGTGGCGATCAGGGCACGTCGACGATGACGACTTCGGCGTCGGTATCGGCGCGGATGGTGATGGTGTCCACGTCCGTCACCGCCGTGCCCGACCGTTCGGGGGCGTGCACGCCGTTGATGGTAAGCGCCCCCACTGCGGGCACGATATAGGCGCTGCGTCCCGGGGCCAGGGTCAGGGTCGGTTCCTCGCCGGCCTTGAGCGTGCCGCCGAGGACCGCCGCGTCCTGATGGATCATCAGCGCGTCGGTGTCCTTGTCCTCGGCGCGGCCCGAGGCCAGCACGTCAAGCCTGCCGCCCCGGCTTTGCTTCGGGAATTGGCGGGCGTCCCAGCGGGGGGCGATGCCGGTCTCCCGGGGCTCGATCCAGATCTGGAACAGGGTCGTCGGCCCGTCCTCGCGGTTGTGCTCCGCATGGCGGATGCCGGTGCCGGCCGACATTACCTGGACATCGCCGGCTTCCGTGCGGCCGGTGTTGCCCAGGTTGTCCTGATGGGTGATGGCGCCCGTTCGCACATAGGTGATGATTTCCATGTCTTTGTGCCCGTGCGGATCGAAGCCGCGGCCCGGTTCGATGGTGTCGTCGTTCCACACCAGCAGCGGGCCCAGGCCCGTGCGCGCGGGATCGTAGTAGTTGGCGAAGGAAAAGTGATAGCGGGCGTTCAGCCAGTCGTTGGCGAAGCGGCCCAAATTTTCCAGGGGCGTGACGGATATCATGGCGATGAACCTTTCGGTGGTCAGGCGGCCTTCAGGCGGTCGCGCCCGTGGGGCGCGTCCAAGTCCTGATCGGGGCCGGCGGGGATGATCCCCGTGGGGTTGATGGTCTTATGGCTGCCGTAGTAGTGGGCCTTGATCGCGGGCATATCGATGGTCCCCTTGACGCCCGGCCATTGGTGAAGCTCACGCAGGAAGCCGGACAGGTTGGGGTAATCGGCGATGCGGCGGATGTTGCACTTGAAGTGGCCGACATAGACCGCATCGAAGCGCAGCAACGTGGTGAACAGCCGCCAGTCGGCTTCCGTAACGCGGTCGCCGGTGAGGTAGCGGCTTTCGCCCAGGACGGCTTCGAGCCAGTCCAGGCTGTGGAACAGGTCCGTGACGGCTTCGTCGTATGCGGCCTGTGTCGTCGCGAAGCCGGCCCGGTAGACGCCGTTGTTCACCGTGCGGTAGACGCGCTCGTTGACCAGGTCGATCTCGTGCCGGAGATCATCGGGGTAATAGTCGCCCCGCCTGGCGCCGACGCCGTCGAAGGCCGAATTGAACATGCGGATGATGTCGGCGGATTCATTGCTGACGATCGTCTGCGTCTGCTTGTCCCACAGTACGGGCACGGTGACCCGGCCCGTGTAATCGGACTTGGCGGCCGTATAGACCTGATGCAGGTAGCGTGCGCCCAGGATCGGGTCGGCGCCGGGAGCGATCTCCCAGCCGTTCTCCAGCATCAAGGGCTCGACCACCGTCACCGGAACCATGTCCTCCAGGCCCTTGAGGGCGCGGAAGATCAGGGCCCGGTGGGCCCAGGGGCAGGCGGCGGCGACGTAGAGGTGATAGCGCCCGGCGGCCGCCTTGAAGCCGCCTTGGCCGGTCGGCCCGGGGCCGCCGTCGGCGGTGACCCAGTTGCGGAACGCCGCGTCCTCGCGCTGAAAGCGGCCGCCGGTTGCCTTGGTGTCGTACCATTGGTCGCGCCAGTCGCCGTTTACAAGCTGTCCCATTGTCGGCCTCCTTTCTTTAAGTCCGCCGGGGTCAGGCGGCTTCGGCGACTTGGCTGATCTGGGCCCGGGCGGCCTGGATGCCGTCGTCGCCCTTGGCCGTGCCTTCGGCATAGATGAAGGAAATGTCCTCGAGCCCGATGAAGTTGAGGGCGCGGCGCAGATAGGGTTCCAGATGGTCCAGGTGATTGAACGGCGTGCCCGGGCCATAGACCCCGCCGCGGGTGGTCACGACATGGACCGGGCGGTCGGTCACCAGGCCCTTGGGGCCCTGGCCCGTCGGCTCGAAGGTGCGGCCGATGCGGGCGACTTGGTCGATCCAGGTCTTGAGCGACGAGGCGATGCCGAAGTTGTGCATGGGGGCGGCGATGACGATGGCGTCGGCGGCGAACAGCTCGTCAATCAGTTCATTCGACAAGGCGAGTTTCTGGTTCTGCTCGACCGTGCGCTCGGCCTCCGGCGTATAGAAGGCGCCGATGGTTTCCTGGTCCAGATGCGGCGGCGGGTTGGCGCCCAGATCGCGGACGACGACGCGGCCGTCGCCGGCGAGGGAATGGGCCAGTTCCTGCGCCAGGGCGCGGGAACTGGAGCCTTCGAGATTGGGGCTGGAACTGATGAGAAGAATGCTCATGGGTCGGGTCCTTTCAACTGTCTGAGGTGGCCGGTGGGCCCGGGCATGTCCGGGGGGGGCGACCGTTGACGGGGACCCTACGCTTGGGCGTATTTGTAGACAATTGGCCTAAATGGAATATAATTGTTTCTTTAAATAAACAATGAGCCGAGAATGGATCACCTGACCGGCATGGCCGTTTTCGCCAAGGTGGTGGAAACCGGCACCTTCACGGGCGCCGCCCAGGCCATGGGATTGTCCAAAGGGGCCGTCAGCAAGCAGATCGCCAGGCTGGAAGACCGTCTGGGGGCGCGTTTGTTGAACCGCACCACCCGACGCTCCAGCCTGACCGAGGTCGGGGCCGCGTTCTATGAACGCTGCCGGCGCATCGTCGCCGAGGCGGAAGAGGCGGAACTGGCCGTCACCCGGCTGCATGCGGAGCCCCGGGGAACCCTGCGCGTCAATCTGCCCATGTCCTTCGGCATGCTGCATATGGCCGACGCCTTGCCGGATTTCATGGCGGCCTATCCGGAAATCAGCCTGGACGTGACCCTGGACGACCGGGTCGTCAACGTGGTCGATGAAGGGTTCGACGTGGTCATCCGCATCACGGAGCTGCCGGATTCATCCCTGATCGCCCGGCGGGTCGCGCCCTTCCGCATCGCCACTTGCGCCGCCCCCGCCTATTGGGACGCCCACGGCCGGCCCACGCATCCGGATGACCTGCGTCATCACGCCTGTCTGCTGTACAGCTATCTGTCCAATCTGAACGAATGGCGCTACCGGGGGCCGGACGGCCCCTTCGCCGTGCGGGTCGACGGCCCCATGCGCGGCAACAACGGCGACCTGTTGCGCGCCGCCGCCGTGGCCGGGTTGGGGGTCGTGCGCTCGCCCACCTTCATCGTCGGCTGCGACGTGGTGGAAGGGCGGCTGGAGCAGGTGCTGACCGAGTATGAGGACGACGACCGCGGCATCTACGCCGTCTATCCCCACAACCGGCATCTGTCGGCCAAGGTCCGCGCCTTCGTCGATTTCATGGCCAAACGTTTCGCGGACCCGATCTGGCTCGGCATGAACGTCGCCTGACCGATGCGCCGCCCGTCAGTGCGACGGGCCGCTGGGCGCGGGCAGGCCTTCCAATTCCACGTTGACGCAGGCGACCTTGCCGCTGGCCACGGCACGGTCCAGGGCCGCGTCCAGTTCCGCCGGGTCGGTGACGTACTCGCCGTGCCCGCCGAGCCCTTCCACGGCCAGGTCATAGCGGGCATCGCCCAGTTCGCAGCCGATCAGGCGGTTGGAGCCGTACTCGCGCAACTGGATCTGATGTTCCGCGTTCCAGCGGTGGTCGTTGCCGATGATCACCACATAGGGGGTTCCGGCGCGGGCCGCTGTCTCGAACTCGGCGAAGTGGAAGCCCACGGTGCCGTCGCCCATCAGCGCGAACACGGTGGCCTCCGGCAGGGCCTTCTTGGCCCCCAGGCCGTAGCCCAGGCAACCGCCGATGACCCCGGATATGCCGTTGATCACGCGTTTTGAGGTCCGGATGCCGGCCTGAGCCCATTGCCCGAACTCGCCGCCGTCGATGATCAGCACCGCGTCCTTGGCCTTGTCGATCTGACGTTGCACGGCGGCACAGACCTGGGCCGGGGAAATGCCGCCGTTGGCGGCGGCCTGGTCCGGGGAGAAGCTGCGCTGGGCGATCTGTTCCGCGGTCTTGGCGCGCCAGGCCTGATGTGCCGTGCCGCCCTTGCCTTGGGCGATCAGCACTGATGCCGCGTCCCGGGGGTCGGCGGCCAGGGCCGTCATGATGCGGTCATCCAAGTTGCGATGGGCGCGGTCGCGCTCGTCGGCGTCGGCGTTGACGCAGATCCATTTGCAGGCAGGGTCGAAGATGTTGGTGCCGGCGAAGCCCAGGGTGAAATCGATCCGCTTGCCCAGGGTGACGATCAGGTCGGCCTCCGCCATCACGGCGGCGATGCTGCCGAGGGACGGGTCCTTCAGGCCGCGCGGGCTTTCCATGACGACCACGGGGGCATCCAGGGCGTCGGCCAGCTTGTCCGCGACACCCGGACTGCGCGCCGAATTCAGCACCGGCCCGCACAGGACGATGGGGTGTTTGGCGGAGGCCACGGCGTCGGCGACCTGTTTGGCATCCTCGGGCGAAAGCGCCATGGTCTCGCGGGCGAAGGCGCTTGTCGGCGGTACGTTGCCGGCCGTGGCATCGGCTTCGACCACGTCGAAGGCGAGGGATATGTGGACCGGCCCCGGCCGCCCCGACTTGGCGGCGCGGATCGCCCGCGCGGCGGCGCTGCCCAGATCGGCGGCCCGCGTCGGGCGGATCGACAGCTTGGTCAGGGGGGCGATCATCGGCACTTGGCGCATTTCCTGAAAGGCCCCCCGGCCGTCCTGGGCGACCGGGGAATCGCCGGTCAGCAGCAGCACCGGCGTGTCCGATTCCCAGGCCGTGAACAGCCCGCCCATGGCGTTGGCGGCACCGCCGCCGGCCGTCACCATGGCCACGCCGACGTTCCCCGTCAGTTGGGCATGGGCCTCGGCCATGTATACGGCGGCGGCTTCGTGCCGGGTGTGAATGATCTCGATGCCTGCGTCGAAGCAGGCGTCATAGACCGGCATGATCTGGTTGCCGGACAGTGAGAAAATACGTGTCACGCCGGCGGCCGCCAGCGACTTAACGAGAAGGTCTGCGCCTCGCACGATCGATCCCCTTGATTGTTATTGCTGTGTCGTGGCGAGAAGACGCCTGCACAACGGTTGTAGCATTTATGAAAATTTCCGAAACCCCGCCGCTCGGGTAAAGGAGCCTAGGCCGGCACGTCGCCTTCCAGAATGACCCGATGCATGATGCGGCCCTCGGACGCGTCGTAGTCCCGATGGGCGATATGCAGGGTCGCCCGGTTGTCCCACAACAGCAGATCGCCCGGCTGCCAGGTATGACGATAGGTCACGTCGGGGGTGATGGCGCGGGCCAGCAGGTCCTGGATGAAGGCGCGGCTGTCCTCGGGCGTCATGCCGTCGATGCGTTCGGTCTTGCCGGGATGGACATAGATCGCCTTTTTCCCCGTTTCCGAATGGGTGCGGATCAGGGGATGGCGCTGCGGCGCCTTGGCCAGGGCCTGGCGCGCGTCTTCGCCGACGCTGCCCGTATCCTGTTCGATCACGTTGACGGTTATCATCGGGTCCAGCTTGCTGCGTTCTTCCGCCGGCAACCCTTCATAGGCGGCCTGCATGTTGGCGAAGCTGGTATCGCCGCCCTTGGACGGCAGCTTGACCGCATAGAGCATGGTCATCTTTGGCGGACGGGCGTGGTTGGTATGGTCCGTGTGCCAGGCGCGGGACCCGGTGGGAATGGCCTTGCCGTCCTTGCCCTTGTCCGACTGGCGGCTGTCCAGCACGACGATTTCCGGATGTCCCGGCATCAGGATATTGGTCAGATGCTGCGGCATCAGGTCGCCGAACAGGCGGGCGGCGTCCAGGAACCGTTCGGGCGTGAAATTCTGGCCGCGCACGACCATGACAAGGCGCTCACGCAGCGCCTGCTGCATGGCGGACAAGTCTTCCGATGCGACCGGGCCGCTGAGGTCGATACCTGTCGCCTCGACGCCGAGGGTCGACGACAGGGGATTAAGAGATACAGACATGGGCGTTTCCTCCGATACCGCCCGGCTTTTTTCGCCGGGTCGGATCAAATGCGCCCCCCTGGGGATCATGATAATCACGCCGGCCGGCGCGGCGCAATGCCCGGAATGGGCGATCAGCGCCCTTCGCGCCACCAGGCGGCCATCAGGGTGCCGAGCGCCAGCACGGCCAGCAGCAATCCGGACAGCAGGGGAATATCCTTGAGCCCCGTCACCACATAGGCCTTGTGGGCGACCAGGCCGACCCAGCCGCGCCCGGCAAGATCGCGCCCGGGATCGACGCGGCGCAGATCGGGCACGCCGTCGGCGAGCCAGCGTACGGAGCCGCCGGTGATCTCCGTGACCGGCGTCAGGACCGCGTCCGTGGCGCGCAGGTCCGACAGTTCCAGCGGGTTCAACTCACCCGAGGCGACCAACGCCTGATGCTCGCCATCGCTCAGGCGGTAGAGCCCGATCTCGGCCGCCGCCAGCTCACCCCGCCACAGGCCCGGCTGGGCGTTCTTCAATTCCAGTTCCTGGACCTCGCCCGAGGGGGCGGTGACGGTGACCTTGCCGACGGTGTCTTTCAGGCTTCGCCGCTCGACCGTCAGTTTGCCGCCGCGCGTGTGGGCGTGAAGGGCCTCTTCCTCCAGGTCCGGTTCGCGCATCAGCCAATGGGCCAGCCGGCGCAGCAGTTCGCCCTGGGGGCCGCCGCCGTCGTACCCCCGCGCCCACAGCCAGATATGGTCGGACATGACCTGCGCCACGCGGCCCTTGCCGACGCGGTCCAGCAACAGGATCGGTTTGTCCTGCAGGCCGGTCATCAGCGACACGCCCGCCGTGGCGTCGCCCGGAATCTGTCGGAACCAACGGCCCCAGATGGGATCGGCCTTGGGGTCGATGCCGGGCCGCAACAGCGCCGCCGTCACCGGATGGCGCAGGCCCGTATCGGACACCCTGGGCCGGAACCCCGCTTCCAGCACGTCGCCCGTGGGGGCGGCCGGCAGGATTTCCCGCAGCGGTGTGTGATACAGGCTGGCGCGGCTCGCGAACTCCGGCCCCACGGCCATCAACAAGGCGCCGCCCTGGCGCACCCGGTCGGCTATGTTGGCCAGGTGCTGAGGCTGCAGCACGCCGCGCTTCAAATAGCGGTCGAACACGATCAGGTCGAACTCATCCAGGCGCTCGACGAACAGTTCATGGGTCGGAAAGGCGATCAGCGCCAGTTCGTTGAGCGGCGTGAAGTCGTCCTTGTCGGGCGGGCGCAGGATCGTGAAATGGACCAGATCGACGGAGGGATCGGACTTCAGCAGGTTGCGCCAGGTCCGTTCCGCCGCATGGGGCTGGCCCGAAATCAACAGCACCCGCAGGCGGTCGCGCACCCCGTTGACGGAGACCAGCGCCCGGTTGTTGACCGTGGACAATTCGCCTTCGGCCGGTGCGACCGACATTTCGGCCAGCGACGGTCCCGCATGCTCCAGCTTGAAGGTAAAGGTCTGGTCCTCGCCCACGGGGACCAGGGCGGTCGTGCCCTCGGCCCCGTCGATCTTGAATTCGACCCGCGCCGACGGGCGGGCCGTGGTGCCGTCGGATTTGGCGTGTTTGTCCTCGATCCGGTAGGTCAGGGTGACCTCTTTGCCGACGATGCCGTAACCGGGCGCGTTCTTGATGACCAGGCGGCGGTCGATCTCGTCGCGCTGGCCGGTCAGCAGCACATGCAGCGGCCCGCGCACGCCGGGAATCTTGCCCTCGGCGATGTCCTTGGGCAGGTCGTGGACCTGACCGTCGGTGATGATCACGGCGCCGGCGAAGCGGTTCGGCGAAATGTCGGCGGAAGCCGTGGAAAGGGCTTCCATCAGCCGCGTGCCCGGGCGGTCGTCGGTCGCGGAATCCGTGACTTCGACAATGCGGTAATCCAGGTTGGCCTGACGATCCAGGGCGGCGACCAGGGCTTCCTCGGCGTTGGACATTTGCTGGCGGCGGTCGCCGGTCTTCTGGCTCGACGTGCGATCGATGACGATCAGGGCTTCGTCGGGCTGCGGCTCGCGCTTTTCGTTGACGATGCGGGGATCGGCCAGGGCCAGCAGCATCACGCCGAGG
>PALN01000017.1 GCA_002706405.1 Rhodospirillaceae bacterium
CCCCTATGACTACAAGGCGGATGACCTCGTCGATGCGCTGACCTCCAACGGCCTGACCCAGGTGTTGCACAACCTGCCGGCCGGCGACTGGGCCAAGGGGGAGCGGGGCCTGGCCAGCCTGCCCGACCGCAAAAGTGAATTTCAGGACAGCGTCGGTCTGGCCATTGAGTACGCCACGGCGCTTGGCTGTCCCCAGGTCAACTGTCTGGCCGGCATTCCCGGCGATGGCGTGGCCCCGGAAAAGGCCTTCGAGACCTTCGTCGAGAACCTGAAGTTCGCGGCCCCCCGGTTCGATGAGGCGGGCATCAAGCTTCTGGTCGAGGCCATCAACACCCGCGACATNCCGGGNTTNTTCCTCAACACCTCGGCCCAGNCNGAANNNGTGNTGGANGCNGTCGGNCACGACAACCTGTATTTCCAATACGACGCCTATCACATGCAGATCATGGAGGGCGATTTGTGCCGCACGGTCGAACGCCTGCTGCCGCGCATCCCCCATATCCAGATCGCCGACAANCCGGGCCGCCACGANCCGGGCACGGGCGAAATCAACTATCCCCACTTCTTCGCCCACCTGGACGCCATCGGCTACAAAGGTTGGGTCGGCTGCGAATACNTNCCCNTGACNACGACGGTCGAGGGCCTGGGTTGGCTGCGCGCCGCCGAGGCGTCGAGCAAGGCCGCCTGATTCCAGCAGCGGCCTTTTCCCGGCTGGCGGAAAAATCCCGGTTGCCCCATTGGTTTTTGCCGCAATCGCGGTAAAACGATTGCAACCATTCAGCTGACGTAAAATCAATCCACCCAGGAGGGGACATCAACCATGGCTACCATTGGATTCATCGGTCTCGGCATCATGGGCGCACCCATGGCCGCCCAGCTTCAAAAAGCCGGACATAAGATCGTCGCGCTCAAGCGCAAGAAACCCATGCCGAAGGATCTCGCCAAGGGCGGCGCCGTGCTCGCCGCGACGCCCAAGGATGTCGCCGCCAAGTCCGAGGTCATCATCACCATGGTGCCCGACACGCCCCAGGTCGAAGAGGTCCTGTTCGGCGCCAACGGCGTGGCCTCGGCCAATCTGAAGGGCAAGCTGGTCATCGACATGTCCTCGATCGCGCCCTTGGCGACCAAGGAGTTCGCCAAGAAGATCAAGAAGGCGGGGGCCGGTTGGGTCGATGCGCCCGTGTCCGGCGGCGAAGTGGGGGCCAAGAACGCGGCCNTGACCATCATGTGCGGCGGNACNAAGAAGGANTTCGANCGCGCCCTGCCGCTGTTCGAACTGATGGGCAAGAACATCACCCTGGTCGGCGNCGCNGGNGACGGGCAGACCTGCAAGGTCGCCAACCAGATCATCGTGGCGTTGAATATCGAAGCCGTGTCCGAGGCCCTTTTGTTCGCCTCCAAGGCCGGTGCCGATCCCGCCAAGGTGCGCGAAGCGCTGATGGGCGGCTTCGCCAATTCGAAGATTCTGGAAGTCCATGCGGAGCGTATGATCAAGCGCACCTTCAAGCCGGGCTTCCGCATCGAACTGCACCAGAAGGACCTGAACCTGGCGCTTTCCGGCGCCAAGGACATGGGCATCTCCCTGCCCAACACGGCGACGGCGCAGGAGTTGTTCAATTCCTGCAAGGCCCACGGNGGNGCCGGCTGGGACCATTCGGCNATGGTGCGNGCNCTNGAGATCATGGCCAAGCACGAGGTCAAGTAATCCCGCTCCGCCGCCCCTGTTGCCGGGGCGGGCAAAAGAATTACAATGAGGAAAAGCCGGCGTCCGAAAGGGACGCCGGTCATTGGAGCGTCCAGCCATGCTAATGCCGAAGCCGGATCAAGGCGTCATCGATCGGCGGGCCGAGATCATCGCCGCCATGCGNGCCATCGTGCCNGGGGAGGGNGTGATCGCCGACGACGCCATGCTCAAGGCCTTCGAATGCGACGGCCTGATGGCCTATCGCCAACTGCCGCTGATCGTCGTGCTGCCGGAAACCACGGCCCAGGTCTCGGNAATCCTNNNATACTGNCANGACAACGGCGTGAAGATCGNGCCGCGNGGNGCGGGCACGGGCCTGTCCGGCGGGGCGCTGCCGCTGGCCGACGCCATCACCCTGGGCCTGTCCAAGTTCAACCGTGTCGTGGAAATCGACTACCCCAACCGCTGTGCCGTGGTCCAGCCGGGGGTCACCAACCTCGGCATCACCAAAGCGGTGGAGGGCGACGGCTTCTATTACGCGCCCGACCCGTCGTCGCAGATCGCATGTTCCATCGGCGGCAACATCGCCGAGAATTCCGGCGGCGTGCATTGCCTGAAATACGGCCTGACGACCAACAACGTGNTGGGCGTGGAAATGGTGCTGATGGACGGCACGGTCCTGCGGCTCGGCGGTAAGCATCTGGACCCAGGGGGCTATGACCTGCTGGGCGTGCTGACCGGTTCCGAAGGACTGCTCGGCGTCATCACCGAGGTCACCGTGCGCATCCTGAAAAAGCCGGAGACGGCGCGGGCGGTTTTGCTCGGTTTCAATTCGTCGGAAGAAGGGGGCGATTGCGTCGCCGCCATCATCAACGCCGGGATCATCCCCGGCGGGATCGAGATGATGGACAAGCCCGCCATCCACGCGACCGAGGAATTCGTTCATGCGGGCTATCCCATGGATGTGGAAGCGCTGCTGATCGTCGAACTGGACGGCCCCAAGGTCGAGGTCGATTACCTGATCGAACGGGTCGGCGAGATCGCGACGGGGCAGGGGGCGATCTATTCCCGCATCAGCGAGAGCGAGGAAGAACGCGCCGCCTTCTGGTCCGGGCGCAAGAACGCCTTTCCGGCCGTCGGGCGCATCTCGCCGGATTATCTTTGCATGGACGGCACCATCCCCCGGAAAAAGCTCGGCCTGGTTCTGCAGCGCATGACGGAGATGTCCGACAAATACGGCCTGCGCGTCGCCAACGTGTTCCACGCCGGCGACGGCAACCTGCATCCGCTGATCATGTTCGACGCCAACCAGCCGGGCGAACTGGACCGGGCCGAGGAATTCGGCGCCGACATTCTTAAATTATGTGTCGAGGTCGGCGGCGTGCTGTCCGGCGAACACGGCATCGGCGTGGAAAAACGCGACCTGATGGGCGAGATGTTCACGGAAGACGACCTGAAGCAGCAGCAGCGCGTCAAATGCGCCTTCGATCCGGACCATCACCTCAACCCGGGCAAGGTCTACCCGACCCTCCACCGCTGCGCCGAACTGGGCCGCATGCATATCTCGCGCGGCCAGGTGCCGTTCCCCGACATTCCCCGATTCTGATCCCCACGCCATGACCGAAAATCTCAAGCCGGATACCGCCGATCAGGTTCTCGACGCCATCAAATGGGCGGTCTCGGACGCCATCCCCCTGGACGTGCGCGGCACGGGCACCAAGGCCGGGTTCGGCCGCCCGGTGCAGGCGGGCCGCGTGCTCGATCTGTCGAACCTTGCCGGCATCACCGATTACGACCCCGGCGAACTGGTGCTGACCGCCGGTCCCGCCACGCCCATGGCCGAGATCGACCGCGCACTCGCCGAAACCAATCAGGAATTGGCCTTCGAGCCCCTGGATCTGAGCGTGCTTTACGGCACGGACGCGGGTGCCGGCACCCTGGGCGGTGTCATCGCCGCCAATCTGTCCGGCCCCCGGCGCATCAAGGCCGGGGCGGCGCGCGACCATTTCCTGGGCTTTCAGGCTGTGTCGGGCCGGGGCGAGGTGTTCAAGTCCGGCGGCAAGGTGATGAAGAACGTCACCGGTTTCGATTTGTCGAAACTGATGGCTGGTTCTTTCGGCACCCTCGCCGTGATGACCGAGATTTCCGTGAAGGTGCTGCCGCGCCCGGAAAAGACCCGGACGGTGCTGCTGATGGGGGCCGACGACGATCAGGCCATCCAGGCGCTGTCCGACGCCCTGGGGTCCAGTCACGAGGTTGCCGGGGCGGCGCATCTGCCGGCCGCCATCGCGCAGCGATCCGCCGTCGGCTATGTGTCCGGTGCCGGGGCGGCGGTCACCGCCGTGCGCGTCGAAGGCCCGGGACCCAGTGTCGAACACCGCTGCAAATCGCTACAGGACCTGTTCGCGCCTTTCGGCGCGGTCGAGGAACTGCATTCCCATAATTCGGCCGCCTTCTGGCGCGAGGTCCGCGACGCGGCGGCTTTCACCGGCGACTGGCAGGACAGCCAGGTCTGGCGCGTCAGCGTGCCGCCCACGGCGGGCCCGGCCGTGGGTCAGCGCCTGCGCGCGCGGCTCGGCGGCGAGGTCTATTACGATTGGGGCGGCGGGCTGATCTGGTTCGCCCTTGATGCCCGCGATGACGCCGGCGCGGCGGACGTCCGCCAGGTCATCCGCGACTGCGGCGGCCATGCGACCCTGGTCCGCGCGGCGCCCGATGTGCGTCAGGCCGTCGAGGTCTTCCAGCCGCAGCCGGTCCCGCTCGCGGACCTGTCCCGCCGCGTCAAGGAAGCCTTCGATCCCGAGGGCATCCTCAATCCCGGCCGCATGACGGCGGGCGTGTAAGGGCAGGAATAGATCATGCAAACCACTTTCTCTTTGGCCCAGATGGCCGACCCGCATATCGCCCAGGCCAACGACATCCTGCGCAAATGCGTGCATTGCGGGTTCTGCACGGCGACCTGTCCGACCTATGTCCTGCTCGGCAACGAGTTGGACAGCCCGCGTGGGCGCATTTACCTGATCAAGGGGTTGCTGGAGGAAGGGGCCAAGCCGACCGAACAGCATGTCACCCATATCGACCGCTGCCTGACCTGTCTTTCCTGCATGACGACCTGCCCGGCCAGCGTCGATTACATGCATCTGGTGGATGACGCGCGGGCCAAGATCGAACGGGAATACAAACGCCCGTTCATGGACCGGCTGCTTCGGGGTCTGCTGCCTCTGGTCCTGCCCTATCCGGACCGTTTCCGCGTGATGCTGCTGGGCGCCTGGCTGGCGCGGCCCTTGGCCCGGATCATGCCGGGCCGGCTCGGCGCCATGCTGCGGCTGGCGCCCAAGCGCATCCACGCGCCGACGGAGATGGACCGGCCCCAGGTCTACAAGGCCGAGGGTCCCATGAAAAAGCGCGTGGCGCTGATGACCGGCTGCGCCCAGAAAGTCCTGAACCCCGCCATCAACGACGCCACCGTGCGGCTGCTGACCCGCCACGGCTGCGAGGTCGTGGTCGCCGACGGGCAAGGCTGCTGCGGCGCCCTGGTCCATCACATGGGCAAGGATGAGCAAAGCCATGCCCAGGCCATCGCCAATATCGAGGCCTGGGAACGGGCCGAGGCCACCCATGGCACGATCGACGCCATCGTCATCAACGCGTCGGGCTGCGGCACCACGGTCAAGGATTACGGCTGGATGCTGCGCCGCGACGAGGCCCTGGCCGCCCGCGCCAAGGCCATCTCGGACAAGACCAAGGACGTCACGGAAGTGATGATGGACCTGGGCCTGAACGCGCCCATTCCCGAGGACAAACCCGTCGTCGCCTATCATTCCGCCTGCTCCATGCAGCACGGCCAGAAGCTGACCAAGCCGCCCAAGGAGCTTTTGGCCCAGGCCGGATTCGAGGTGCGGGAGCCCGCGGAAAGCCATCTCTGCTGTGGCTCCGCCGGGACCTACAACATGATGCAGCCGGAAATCTCCGGCCGCCTCAAGACCCGCAAGGCCGGCAACGTGAAGGGCACGGGGGCCCAGGTCATGGCCACCGGCAACATCGGCTGCATGGTCCAACTGGAAGACGCCGTCGGCATGCCGGTCGTGCATACGGTCGAACTGCTCGACTGGGCCACCGGCGGGCCCAAGCCGGCGGGATTGGCGTAGCACCCGGCGACAAGAGTCGCACTTAGTGCGTTATTTGTATCGCACTGCGTGCGGCTTTTGTGTTATGCTTGCCGCATCGCCGCCGCGAAACGCGTCGCGGGGCCTGCAACGCAGGAAGGAGCCGTCGCATGAGGTCGATCGTTCGGACTCTTGGGCGGGCTGTGCTTTTCGGAAGCTTTGCCCTGTTCCTCGCCTTCCGTCCCGCCGCCGACGCGCGGGCCAATTCCACCCTCGACTGGCTGTCCGCGGAACCGGTCACGCTCATGGATCTGGGCATCATCCGGCTCAAGCAGGACCTGGCTCAGGTCGGCCAGCGCCTTCTGGAAGTCGGCTTCCTGCCCGTGCTGCCGACCACCGGGGCCTATTACGACTGGCGGGACAAGAAGATCACCGTGTTTCTGACGGCGCGCGAACGCTTCGCGCAGCCGTCCGATGGGATGTGCCTGGAACTGTTTGCGCGGGTCGCCAAGGGACTGGCGTCACGCAGCCGCGGCCATCAGGGCGATCCCGGTTGGTATCTGGAGGAAATCTTCACCCACGACGGCTGGGGTAATTTCACCCGCCCGACGCAAATGCGTGAAGACCTGCTGAAAACCGTGCGGCTCGAGGTCACCCTGCTGCCGCCCCAGCCCATGGGGCCGGCGCGCACTCTCCATTGTTCGGGCCGGCTGGATACGAAGCTGGACGACGTGTCGATCATCACCTCCTGACGGGTTTGTGAGCAGCCGCGCCCTTGGCCTTGTCCGTGCGAAGGCGTATCTTTTTTCCATGATGACGTGGAAACGCATCCTTTGCGCGGGGCTGGTTGCCGCCGCCTTGACAGCGTCGCCGCTGCGGGCGGATCAGACCGATCCGGTGCTGGACGCCCTGTTCAATGCCCTGACGGCGACCAAGAACCCGGAAGAGGCCCATCAGATCGAAACCCGCATCTGGCAGACCTGGGCGGTCAGCGGCCAGGAACTGGTCGACAGCGCCATGGCCCGCGGGGTCATCGCCATGAACAAGGGGGCCTTCGATACCTCGCTGAAATACTTCAACGACGTGATCAGCCTGGCTCCTCAGCATGCCGAAGGCTGGAACAAGCGGGCCACGGTGCACTTCCTGCTCGGCAAGTATCCGGAATCCGTGCTCGACATCCAGCGCACCCTGGAACTGGAACCCCGCCATTTCGGTGCGCTCTCCGGCCTGGGCTTGATCTACGCGGAAATGGGGCGCAAAAAAGCGGCGATCCGCGCCATGGAAAAGGCGCTGGCCATCAACCCGCATATGGATGCCATCCGCAGCCAGCTGCAGGCGCTGAAAACCGAGGTATCGGGGAAGCCGATCTGACATGACAACAGCACAGCCAATGGCGTCGACGCCGCCGTCCGGTTCCGTCGATGCGGCCCTGCTTGATCTGCTGGCGCAGATCGTGGGCGCGGACAATCTGTCGACCTCCGCCGCCGTGCGCGAACAGCACGGTCGCGACGAATCCTATCATCCTTCGTCCCCGCCCGACGCCGTCGTCTATTGCACGGAAACGGAGCAGGTCGCCGACGTGGTCAAGGCCTGTGCCGCGCGCGGCGTGCCGATCATTCCCTTCGGCACTGGCACTTCCCTGGAAGGTCATGTGGCGGCGCTGAACGGCGGGGTCTGCATCGACCTGTCGCGCATGGACAAGATCCTCGCCGTCAATGCCGAGGACATGGATGTGACGGTCCAGGCCGGCGTGCGTCGCAAGGCGCTCAACGACTATCTGCGCGACACGGGCCTGTTCTTTCCCATCGATCCGGGGGCCGATGCGTCGCTTGGCGGGATGACCGCGACACGGGCCAGCGGCACGAATGCCGTCAGGTATGGCACCATGCGGGAAAATGTCCTGAATTTGACCGTGGTCATGGCCGACGGGCGGATCATCCGCACCGCGCGCCGGGCACGTAAGTCGTCGGCGGGATACGACCTGACCCGTCTGTTCGTGGGTTCGGAAGGAACGCTCGGCGTGATCACCGAGGTCACGCTGCGCCTTTACGGCATCCCGGAAGCGGTGCTGGCCGCCGTTTGTCCCTTCCCTGATCTGGAAAGTGCCGTGAACACGGTGATCCTGACGATCCAATCGGGCATTCCCGTGGCCCGCATCGAGCTTCTGGACGAGGCGCAGATGGATGCGGTGAACAAGTATTCCAAGCTGGATTACGCGGTGAAGCCGACCCTGTTTTTCGAATTCCACGGCAGTGACGCGGGCGTGCGCGAACAGGTAGAAAACGTGAAGGCCATCGCCGCCGATTTCGGCGCCGACGATTTCCAATGGGCGACCAAGCCGGAAGACCGCAACAAGCTGTGGCAGGCCCGGCATGATGCCTATTACGCGGCCATTGCCCTGCGCCCCGGCTGCCGGGGCATCGCAACGGATGTCTGCGTGCCGATTTCGCGGCTGGCCGAATGCATCCTGGAAACTCGCAAGGACATCGACGCCTCGGGCCTGTGCGCGCCCATCGTCGGCCATGTCGGCGACGGCAATTTCCACATCGTGTTCGTGGTCGATCCCGACAATGCGGACGAGATGAAACGCGCCGAGGACGTCAACGAGCACATGGTCATGCGCGCCATCGCCCTGGACGGGACCTGCACGGGCGAACACGGCGTCGGCTACGGCAAGATCGATTTCCTGACCGCCGAACACGGCGAGGCCCTGGTCGCCATGCGCGCCGTCAAGCAGGCCCTTGATCCCCAGAACATCATGAACCCGGGCAAGATCATCCGCGTTTGACGCCCGATCCTTGCCCGCGATGTGAAAAAACCGGCCCTGCCGGGCGCCGGGCCTTGGCATTCGCCCCGGGGTGACGTAACCAGGGATATCAACGGGAGGCTTCTGCTTTGGACCCTGAAACTCTGCTGCGCGACATGTTCGCCGCCGCCGTCGCGGCGGCCCAGCCGACAAAACGCATTCCGCACTTCCTGCCGGAGCCGCCCAAGGGCGGGCGCACGCTGGTGATCGGGGCCGGCAAGGCCTCGGCCGCCATGGCGCGTACCTTCGAAGACCATTGGCCGGGCGAATTGTCGGGCCTGATCGTCACCCGCTACGGCTATGACGTGCCTTGCAAGCGCATCGAAACGGTCGAGGCCGCCCATCCCGTGCCCGATGCGGCGGGCGAGGCGGCGGCACAGCGCATGCTGGAGATGGTCCGTGGGCTGACCGAGGACGATCTGGTGGTGTGCCTGATTTCCGGCGGCGGCTCGGCTTTGCTGTCGGCACCTGGACCGGGCCTGACCCTGGCCGACAAGCAGGCCGTCAACCGCGAGCTGCTGCGCTGCGGGGCGACGATCCACGAAATGAACTGCCTGCGAAAGCATCTGTCGGCGGTGAAGGGCGGCAGGCTTGCCGCCGCGGCAGCGCCGGCCCGGATCGTGAACCTGCTGATCTCCGACGTGCCGGGGGATGATCCGGCGGTCATCGCCTCGGGCCCCACGGTGCCCGATCCGACGACCTTCGACGACGCGCGGGCGATCGTCGCCAAATACGGCATCAAGCTGCCCGCCGTGGTGCAGGCCTTGTTGGACGCAGGGGCGGAGGAAACGCCCAAACCTGACGATCCCATTTTCGACCGGGTGGAAACCCACCTGATCGCCCTGCCGCAGGCCAGCCTGGAGGCCGCCGCCGAAGTCGCCCGCGCCGCTGGGATCACACCGGTGATCCTGGGGGACGCCTTGGAGGGTGAAGCCCGAGACCTGGGGGCCGAGCATGCGCAACTGGCCCGGGATACCCTGGCCGGAAAGGGCCCGGCGCAGGGGCCTTGTGTATTGCTGTCGGGTGGCGAGACCACGGTGACCATCCGCGGCGACGGCGGGCGCGGCGGGCGCAACACGGAATACTTGTTGGGCATGGCGGTCGCGCTCGACGGCGCCGACGGCATTCATGCCATTGCCTGCGATACGGACGGCGTCGACGGGTCGGAAGACAACGCCGGGGCGGTGATCGGCCCGGACAGCCTGGCCCGCGCCCGGGCGGCGGGCATGGATGCCCGGGCATTGCTCGACGCCAACGACGCTTACGGATTTTTCCAAGGCATCGACGATCTGGTGGAATGCGGCCCGACCTTGACCAACGTCAATGACTTCCGGGCGGTGTTGGTGCTGCCTTAGAGACTGCCGCACCCATCATTCGAGGTTTCCAGGGATGGCGTCGGCGAGAACAAAGCAGGCGAGACACTTTCCATGGATCAAGACTCCCGACCGCACCAAGCATGGCATGCCCTTTCTTGGGAAGCGGCGGCCCGCGCGCTGGAAACCGATCCCGAGGCGGGCCTTAGTCCTGAGGAAGCGGCGGCCCGGCTTGAACGGTACGGTCCCAACGATCTGCCCCGGCCCCGCCCGCCCGGCCTGCTGACCCTGTACCTGCGGCAATTCGTCAATCCGCTGATCTATCTTCTGGCCGCCGCGGCAGTGGTCTCCGTCGCCATCGGCGAGGCCTCGGACGCGCTGTTCATCTTCGCCGTGCTGCAGGTCAACGCCCTGATCGGCACTTATCAGGAATACCGCGCGCAAAAAAGCGCGCTTGCCCTCGACAGCCTGATCCGTGATCGGGCCACGGTTCTGCGCGGCGGCGCGGTCCATACGGTGGACGGCCGCGACCTGGTGCCGGGCGACGTGATCCGCCTGGAATCAGGGAACCACGTGCCGGCCGACCTGCGCCTGGTTCAGGCCGATGCCCTGCTGGTCGACGAATCCCTGCTGACCGGTGAATCACAGGCCGTGGTCAAGGACGCCGCCGCGGCCGTGGCCGAGCAAGCCATGACCGGTGACCGCCATACCATGCTGCATGCGGCCACCGTGGTCGTCAGCGGTCGCGGGCTCGGCATCGTCACGGATACGGGAACGCGGACGGCGCTTGGCCGGATCGCCGAACAACTTGTGGGCCGGGACGCGGCGCCGCCGCCCCTGGTCGTGCGCCTGGAACGGTTCACCCGCATGCTGGGGATCGTCGTGGTCTCGGCGATCGCCCTTTTGGCCGTGGCGATGGTGCTCAAGGGGGCGCCGGTGGTCGAAATCTTCCTGGTCGCCGTGGCCTTGGCCGTCGCCGCCCTGCCCGAAGGCCTGCCCGTGGCGATCACGGTGGCGCTGTCCGTCGGCTGTCATCGCATGGCGGAAAACAACGTGATCGTGCGCTCCCTGCCCGCGGTCGAGGGCCTGGGGGCCTGCACCCTGATCGCCAGCGACAAGACCGGCACCCTGACTTGCAATGCCCTGACCGTGAAACGGGTGGTGATACCGGGCCTGGGCGATTTCCAGGTAAGCGGCGAGGGCTACAACGACAACGGGGCCGTGGCCAACGCTGGCGGCGCCATGAGCGACGCCGACTGGCACGGCCTGCGCCGCCTTGCCGAAGCGGCGGCGCTGTGCAACGAGGGCGAACTGGTCCGCCGCGACGGTCATTGGCAGCACCTGGGCGATACCGTGGACGTGGCCTTTCTGGCCCTGGCGGCCAAGGCCGGGCTGAGTCGCTCCGGACTGCTCGCAGATCTGCCGCAGGAAGCCGCCATCGCCTACGAGCCGGCGCGGCGCTATGGCGCGTCCTTCCACCGCACGACGGAGGGGCTTCGGGTCTATGCCAAGGGCGCGTTCGAGGTCATCCTGCCGTTCTGCCGCGACGCCGACCGGGCGGCCCTGACGGCCCAGGCCGAAGCCTTGGCGGCGGAAGGGTATCGCGTGCTGGCCGTGGCCGCGGGGCCCGCGGCCGCGCCGGTCGAGGACTTGGCCGGGACGACGGATCTGGAATTCCTGGGCTTCGTCGGCCTGATCGATCCTTTGCGCCCGGAATCCAAGGACGCGGTGGCGCGCTGCAGCCGGTCGGGCATCGACGTGCGCATGGTCACCGGCGACCATCCGGCGACGGCGCTCGCCATCGCCCGCGACGTCGGCATCGCGGCGGCGGGGGAAGAGGCCGTGACCGGCCTGGACCTGAAGGCCTTGGCCGACGATCCGGTGGCCTTCGCCCGCGCCGTCGCCGAAGCTCCCGTCTTCGCGCGGGTCGATCCCCTGCAAAAACTCGAGATCGTCAAGGCGCTGCGGGCTCAGGGGCATTTCGTCGCGGTAACCGGAGACGGCGTCAACGACGCGCCGGCCCTCAACGCTGCCGATATCGGCGTCGCCATGGGCGGTGCCGGCACGGACGTGGCCCGCGATACGGCGGACCTGATCCTGACTGACGATAACTTTGCCTCCATCGTCAACGGGGTGGAGCAGGGCCGCATCGCCTATGACAACGTGCGCAAGGTGGTGTACCTGCTGGTCTCCACAGGGGCGGCCGAAGTCGCGCTGTTTTTCTTTGCTTTCCTGGGCGGGTTGCCGCTGCCGCTTTATGCCGTGCAGCTTCTGTGGCTCAACCTGGTGACCCAGGGCCTGCAGCACACGGCATTGGCCTTCGAAGGGGCGGAGCCGGGCCTGCTGGACCGCGCGCCCCGACCACCGAACCAGCCGGTCTTTGACCGGATGATGATCTCGCAGACCGTCGTTTCGGGCCTGTTCATGGGGGCGGTCGGCTATCTGTTTTTCGCCTGGATGCTCGATCAGGGCTGGCCCGAGCACCAGGCGCGCAACGCGCTTTTGCTGTTGCTGGTCCTGTTCGAAAACGCGCATGTCCTCAATTGCCGCTCGGAAACGCGGTCCGTCTTCCGCGTGCCGCTTTCCGCGAACTGGTTGCTGGTCGGCGCGGTCATCATCAGCCAGGGCGCCCATATCCTGGCCATGCATCTGCCCGGGTTCAGTTCGGTGCTGCGGGTCGAGGCGGTGGATCTGGAAACCTGGTTGCTCGTGGCGGTCATCGCGGCGTCGGTGATTCTGATGATGGAGCTGTTCAAGGTCATCCAGCGGATGGTCTATCCCGTGTCCGGCGCCATCGGCGCCGGAATGCGGAGAAACGGCAGTTTTCCACGGAAATAGAGCCCGCCGGGCTATGGCATTGACGGTCCGTTCGCCCTACACTCTGCTCCGAACAGCCCGGCTCGGCAGGGCCTGCGTCACCACCGAACACATGGAATTTGCCCGTTGAAGAAACTCGCCATCGGTCTTTCGGTCTTTTTCGCGCTTGTCATTGGCGTCCTGCTGATCGGTCCCAGTCTGGTCGATTGGAACAGTTACACGGACGAGATCGCCGATCAGGTCGAAAAAGTGACCGGACGAAAGGTCATCATCGGCGGCTCGGTTTCCGTTCAGGTTCTGCCGCGCCCACACTTGCATGTCGCCGATGTACATCTTGCCAACATCACCGGCTCCGAGGACCCCCGCATGGCGTCCTTCGAATCGCTGGAAGTTCGGATCGCGGCGGCGGCGCTGCTGAGCGGCAAAGTACGGGTCGAGACGGTCAAACTGGTGCGCCCGACGGTCTTGCTGGAGCGTCTGGCCGACGGCCGCGTGAACTGGGATTTCGGGGCGCCGGGTGCGGCAAAAGGTAACGCGGGGACATCTCAAGCGGCGGCAACGGACAAACCGGCGGCGGCCGTCGGCAGCGGGCGTGCCGGGCCCGGCATTGCCGTGGACAATTTCATGGTCGAAGGCGGCACCATCGTCTACCGCGATCTGCAGCGCGGACGGGAAGAAGTCATCACCGGGATCGACGCCCGCGTCGCCGCCGCCAGCCTGAACGGGCCGGTGGAAAGTGACGGTGCGCTGACCATGGCCGGCCACCGCCTCGCCTATACCTTGAATGTCGCCGAGATCGTCCAGGGGCGCACGATCCCCTTGGTATTCAGCCTGAAACTGGGCAACGACACGGTGATTCGGATCGACGGCGGCGTCGTCAACGTGCCGGAGAAGCCGCGGCTGCGTGCCAAGATCACGGGCAGCGGCCCGAACGTGGCCGAAGCGATCGCGGCGACCGGCGGGCCGACCGATCTGCCCGTGAATCTGGCCAAGCCGTTCACCGTGCTCGGCAATCTGGAGGCCAGCGTCGATGGCGGCCGTGTCGAGGATCTGGAAATCAAGCTCGACACCATGGAATTCCATATCGCGGCGGAGGTTGCGGCCAGCGACAAGACCGTGGCGTCCTTGTCGGTCAAATCAGGCTGGGTCGATTTGGACGCGCTGCTGGCACCGGTCCCGCCACCCGCTAAAACCGAGGTGACGGCAAAGCCGGGCGACCCGAAGAAGACAGTGGCGGCGAAGCCCGCATCCCCGAAAAAATCCGCGCAACCGAAGGCGGAAAGCGCCTTCGAACTGCCGAAGGATATTCAGGCCAATCTGTCGCTCCAGATTGATTCCCTGGTGCTGAAGGGCCAACCCCTGGAAGGCGTCAGCCTAAGTGCCGATCTGGCCAACGGTGAGTTGACCCTCAACCAGGCGACGGCGCAGCTTCCCGGTGATGCCGATGTGGGATTGTTCGGATTCCTCAGTGCGCGCGACGGCAAGCCCCGGTTCGAGGGTCAGGTCGAAACCCGGGCCAAGGACCTGGGCCCCGTGTTGGCCTGGGCCATGCCGGGGGTCGCGGTTCCCGCCGCTGCGCTGAAGGATTTCAGCTTCAAGACACCGCTGGTCGTCGACGGGAATTACGCGCAGTTGACGGGGATCACCGCCGCAGCCGGCGGCACGAAGCTGACGGGTGCGGCGACGATTGCCCTGCAGGCGCGGCCGTCGTTCGGCGCCAGCTTGGAATTGGACAAAATCGACCTGGATGCCCTGATGCCGCCCCCGGCGTCTGCCAAGGGTGGTAAGGGCAAGGCTTCGGCCGATGCCGGGGCGGGCGGCGGTGCGTCGGCAACGCCCGGTGCGACAGCAACAACGGCGGCACCGACGGTCGACCTATTCGCCCCCTTGAAACCGCTGACGACGTTCGACGCCAACGTGAAGCTTGCGGTCGGCTCGGCGGTGGTGCGCGGCCTGACGGCACGGAATATTGCGTTGGACGCGACCTTGGCGCGGGGCGAGTTGACCTTGCGCACATTGAAGGTCGGCAATGTCGCGGGCTTGAGCACCGCTGTGACCGGCGGACTTTCCGGGCTTGACGGCATTCCCACGGCCAAGGATCTGAAGATCTCCGCCAGCACCAAGGACGTGGGGCCGTTGGCCAGGGCGTTGGCCTTGGAGCTTCCCGTCTCGGCGGAAGCGCTCGGGGCGGTGTCCGCCAATGCGACCGTATCGGGCAGCCTGTTGTCGCCGGCGGTGGCCGCCGACCTGGGCGCCATGGGCGGGAAATTCGCCGTTCGCGGGACCCTGCCGATCCTGGCCCTGGCGGGGCAGGACCTGCGCCTGGGCGTGTCCGCCCGGCACGGCGATCTGGCCGGCCTGTTGCGGCGCTTCGGTGCGGATTATCGGCCCCAGGGCAAGGTCGGCGGATTTGATCTGACGGCCCAGGTCACCGGCAATCCAAAGTCCATCCGCGTCGACAATATTGCGGGCAATATCGGGTCAGTGACGGCGGCGGGCAGCCTCTCGCTTGCCCTTGCAGGGGCCAAGCCGAAGGCGCTGGCCAATCTGGCGCTCGGCCCCGTCGATATCACGCCGTTCCTGCCCGCCAAGCGGGCGGCGGGCCTGCTCGACCGGGGCTGGGAGATCAACCGGGCACCCGCGGCTTGGGCAGGACCCGGGGTTAATCCGCTGATGGCGATCGCCGCGGCCGTCAGCTCCCGGTGGTCCAAGGCGCCCATCGATCTCGCGGCCCTGAACGCGCTTGATGCCGCGATCACGGTAACGTCGCCCAAGGTCACTTTTGAAGACGCCTCCCTGGAGACTGCCGATCTGGGCGCTGCCATCGAAGGCGGTATTCTGAAGGTCGAGCGTCTGACCGGCCGTTTGTTCGGCGGCACGCTGACCGCCAAGGCGACGGCCACCGCCGCGGGCCAATTGAGCGCCGCCGGCCAGGTCGTCGGCGCGGATCTAACCCGGGCCGGTAAGGCGCTGGGCAGCGTTGCGGCGGGCAAAGTCAATGCGGACTTTGATCTTACGGCGCGGGGCCGCTCCGAAGCCGAGATCGTCTCGTCCCTGGGCGGCAGCTTGAATTTTTCCGGCCGGGATCTGGATGCCGAGGCGCTCAGCGGGTCGGCGGAGGCCGGGTTCGGCCTGGGCGGCGTCGTCTTGGCGCTCAACCAATTGGGCGGCACGCTCGGCGGCCCGAAACAGGGCAAGGGCCTGGCCGATGTGGACGCCGCGTTCACGATCGCAGGTGGTGTCGCGACCTCCAGCCAACTGAAGGCCGTGACCAACGTGGGCGTCGCCAGCGGTGCCGGCAGCGTCGATCTGGCGGCATGGACGGTTGATCTTTCGGGCGCCATCCAGCCGGCCCCCAATCTGCTGTCGGCGGTGCTGTCGATCACCACGCGCAAGGGCGTCAACGTGCCGTTCTCGATCACCGGGAAACTGGACGCGCCGCGCATCAAAGTCGATACGGCGTCCCTCGGGACCGGCGGCATTCCCGTGCCGGGGCTCGACAAGTTGCTGAAGAAAAAGGGCGTTGGCGACGTTCTTCAGGGCATTCTGGGCGGCGGCCAGACGCAGGAACCGGCTGAGCAGCAGCAACAGCAGCAGCCGACGCCGCAGACCGAGGAAAAGAAGAAGGTGACGCCGCAGGACCTGCTGCGCGGCATTCTCGGCAAGTTCTGACACCGTCGGATATCGGACATGACGAGAGCGACCTTTCCATCCCGTCTTCTGGACGGATTTGGTTTGGTTTGCGCTCTCGGCGCCGTTCTGTCCCTGCTGTACTATTGGGACCCGACGCGGACGGCGTTCAAGCGTCTGATGCCGGGGGGCGATGCCCGTTTTGAGCATATCCCGGCGGATACGGCGTCACTGCCTGTCTCGGAATGGGTGACTATTCGCGATGCCGCCGATGTTCGCGACCGGCGCGGCCGTCTGTTGACGCGAATATTTGGTGCGCCCACCCTGCCCCGAGACCTTATGCCGCAGCGGGTGGTACGGCATATCGAAAAAAACCCCGGCAAACATCACACATGCCTTTCGCCGACCGGTCCGGCGGTGGTGCATCTGTTGTCGCGGATGGATACGATCATCATGCGCGCCCTTGCCTGTGAAGCCGCCTACTACCGGAGATGGCGCAACCTGGCGGGGATCGACGAATTGACCGGCTATCTCGTCAAAGACTGGTATCCCTATTCCATTGCTTATTTTCGCCCGAAGCGCGGCAATGGTCGATTGATCCTGTACCAGCAAGGCCTGGCAGCGACCTATCACGACCAGCATCGGATGATCGAAGGTTGGGTCGGCGAAGGTTATACCGTGGCCGCGCTCAACATGCCCGGATATGGCGACAACACCTGTTATGACCAGCGCCGCTATTGCCGTGGGACGCTGATGGACGCCCGGTTCGGGACAAAACTCGCGATGGCCTTCCTGCCGCCGGTGGTGGCCGTCAACTATGCCATGGCAGAGCAACGGTTTCGGCAAATTGCGATGATCGGAGTGTCATCCGGTGCCTGGGTGACCCTGGTCAGCGCGGCGATTGATCCGCGCATCGGTGTCAGTTTTCCGGTTGCCGGCGTGCTGCCGCTTGCCATGCTGAAGGGTAAGGAGGAAAGCGCCCGCGAGATCGTTGAGGGCCTGACCGATATTGCCGGGGTACTTGATCTTGCTGTGATGGGTGCCGACCGTTCGGGCCGCCGTCAGGTGCAGATATTCAACCGCTATGATCGTTGCTGTTTCTATGGACCGCGGGCGGCGGTGCTGGCGCCCTTGCTTGCGGAAGCCGCCCGAAAGCTGGGCGGCCGCCATCAAGTGTTGTTCGACGAAACCCATGCCCGGCACAAAATTTCCCGATGGGCGGCGGACCGCATCATGGAAGCGGTCAACGGTAGCGGGACGGCGGCGCCATGAGCCGGGTTTCGCGGATCGGTGGTCTTGTCGCGCTCACGGCACTGGTGGTCGCCGCCGGTTTGTGGTGGGAAAGCGGTGCCTGGCAATATGGCGACCTGTCGACCCGGGGATTGGTACGGGTCGCCGGTTTTTCTTTGGTGGCGCTCGCCTGCCACGGACTGGCGGCCTTGCTGCGGCGGCGCGCCCGTTAGTCGCGCAAGCTTTGCAGCACGAAAACCCGGACGGCGCTGGATAGGTTGCCCGTGCGCCCGGCATCGATCTCCGTGACCAGGGAATTGACCGACATCCCGCGCCGGGCGGCGATGGTCTTGAGCGCATCCCAGAAGATATCCTCCAGCGTCAGGCTGGTGTGATGGCCGGCGACCAGGATGGAGCGCTTGGCCAGGCGGGCGGGATCAGGGGCGGGTTTCATGGTCATCGGTGTAACGTGCTTTTCCCTTGCCAGTATGGGCCGCATCGCGGCACTCTTTTCGCGTTAAATACGAAAAAAACTTCCCGAGGAGGCCGCCGCAATGTCGGACCTGACAATCTACGGTACCACGATCAGTCCCTTCACCCGAACGGTGCGCATGTGCCTGGAGGAAAAGGACGAAACCTACCGCATTTATGAATACATGCCCGGCTCCGACGAGCAAAAGCAGGAACATCCCTTCGGCAAGGTGCCGGCGATCCGCGACGCGGACCTGCACCTCTACGAGACCCTGGCCATCTGCGTCTACATCGATGAGGAATATGCCACGGACCCGCAGCTGCAGCCGCGCGACGCCGTGGAAAAGGCGGATATGTTCCAGCGCATCAGTCTGTACCTGGACGAAGGCTATCCCAATCTGTTCGCGGGCCTGATTTTTCCGCGCCTGGTCGCTCCCATGCAGGGCAAGCGGGCGGATGAAAGCGACGTTCAGGCCCATCTGCCGAAGATCGAAAAGTACCTCGCCGTCGCGGATAAGGAACTGCGCGGTCAGCGCTGGATGGTGGGTGAGGAAATGAGCCTCGCCGACTTGTTCCTGGCCCCCGCGATCTACTACGTGAAGATGACGCCCGAAGGACAGAAGCTGCTGTCCGGGCTGGAAAACCTGTCGGCTTGGTACACGAACATGACCACGGTCGAAAGCTTCCGCGATACCGCGCCCAAGCTGCCGGGAAAATAACCCGGTTCCCGCTTCACGCATGATTGCGGGCTGACGCGTAACCGTCACTTGCACTGCGGAATGGGATCTAATATGTTCCTGTTTTGTTCTTATTTGGAAAGACATCATCATGGTCAAACCAATCCCCGACGGCTACACCGCCGTCACGCCCTATATCGTCGTCGACGGTGCCGACGCGGCCATCAAATTCTATGAAAAGGCTTTCGGCGCGGTGGAAGTCATGCGCTTGCCCTTGCCGGGCACGGACCGGCTCGGCCATGCGGAAATCACCATCGATGGCGCCCATATCATGCTGTCCGACGCCAGCCCCGAATGGGGCACCACGGACCCCAAGACCTTGGGCGGCGTGACGGGTTCCATCTCGCTTTACGTGGCCGATGCGGATGCGGTTTTCGATCGGGCCGTGGCGGCGGGGGCGACGCCCATGATGCCGGTGACCGACATGTTCTGGGGCGACCGCATGGGCAAGGTTGTCGATCCCTTCGGTCATCAATGGGGTTTGCTGACCCATACCCGCGACCTGACGGAGGCGGAAATCCGACACGGGTTCGAGGAGGTCATGGCGTCGGGCGACATGTGCCCGGACGGCAACTAGTCCGTCGGGAACACGACCTCGATCGTCACGCCTTCGGGCCCGGCGCAGAAAATCTGCCGCGCCGCGCCGTTGGGCAGTTCACGCACCTGATGCTCGATGCCGTGGGTTTTCAGCCGCTCGATCAGGGCCGCGGCGTCCGTCCCCTTGAAGGCCAGATGGTCGACCACGCCGGTGCCGTCGCGGTCGTCGCCGCCGTGGCCTGAGACGTATCCCCGCTCCCGGTCCGATCCGACCAAGTGGATCACGGCACCCGCGTCTCCGGCATACAGCCAGTATCCGGGAAACTGAAAGGACGGGCGGTCGCCTTCCGTCAGGCCGATGACCTCGACGAAAAAGTCGCGCATGGCGTCCAGTTCCTTGGCGCGGATGTTGAAATGGTCGAGGCCGGTAATGGTCATGGAAGGACTCCCGTCAAAGGTTGGCGCAGAACGCCTGGATGGCGTCGAGGGCCGCATCCCAGTTCTGCTGTTCCGTTCTCCCCGACGCCTTGCGCGGCTTGAACCCGTGGTCGCCGTCTTCCAGCCATTCCAGGCGGATCGCCTTCGACAGGGGATAGGCGGGCACTTCGTCGGCGGTGCCGAAAGGATCGCGGGCACCCTGGCAGATCAGCGTCGGGGTGGTAAGCGTTTCCAGATGCGCCGTGCGCAGCTTTTCCGGCTTGCCCGGCGGGTGAAACGGATAGCCGAGGCAGACCACGCCGCGCACGGGCATTCCTCCGGCTTCCAGGTCCGCCGCCACCATGGAGGCCATGCGCCCGCCCATGGACTTGCCGCCGATCACCAATCTGTCGCGGCCGATCTGGTCGATGACCTGACGCCAGCATTCCAGCAGTATCCGCGCCGGATTGGGCGGGCGTTTTTTGCCGTCCTCGCGGCGCTGCGCCATATAGGGAAATTCGAACCGCGCACAGCGCAGCCCCCGCACGGCCAGGCCCTCGGCGAAAGCCTCCATATAGGGGCTGTCCATGGGCGCGCCGGCGCCGTGGGCCAAGGCCACGGTCAGGGGGGCGGTGTTGGGGCCGGTGAAAACGATATCGGTCATAAGGTCTATAGCATCTTTCTCAGCAAGGCCGTTCGCGCGACTTCGGCGTACCCCAGGCGGGCATAGAAGGCCAGGGCGTCGTCCCGGGTCAGCGTGCTGTAAAGAGTAACGGAGGGGAGCCCCCGCGCCTGTGCCCAGCCTTCCGCCCGGTCCATGAGGGCGCGGCCGATGCCGGTGCCGCGCGCCCGCCCATCGACCACCAGGGATTGGACGACGGCCTCCACCGGCTTTTCAAGGGCGGCGCGGATGAAGATATGCACCAGGCCCAACAGCAGACCGCCCCGTTCGGCGACGAGAACCGCATGGTTGGGATTGGCGGTGACGGTGCT
This sequence comes from Rhodospirillaceae bacterium, assembly GCA_002706405.1. Taxonomy (GTDB): domain Bacteria; phylum Pseudomonadota; class Alphaproteobacteria; order Rhodospirillales; family Casp-alpha2; genus UBA1479. Next base: position 20,742 of record PALN01000017.1, read on the forward strand.
GAATCGCGCGGCGAAGTCCTCCGCCGAAATGTCGTAGCCCAATTGCGCCATCAGGCCCTGCGTGACCTCAAGGTCGGCGGCATCCATGGCGCGGATGATGATGCCACACGTCACGGCTTGCCGCCCGACACCCGCAGATTGGCGCAGGCGACGTAGGACGCCGCGTCCGACAACAGGAACAGGATGGCCTGGGCGATTTCCTCGGGCTTGCCGGCGCGGCCCATGGGCGTCGCGGGGGCGCGGCGGTCGAGCGTATCGCGGGTCATATCCGTTTCCGTCAAGCCCGGGGCGAGAGTGTTGACGCGGATGCCCTGGCTGATCACTTCCTGGGCCAGGCCCGTGGAAAAGCTGTTCACCGCCCCCTTGGACGCGGCGTACAGCACGCCGCCGCCAGGCGCGCCGATGGTTGCCGCACCCGAGGAAATATTGACGATGGCGCCGCCGGCCCCGCCGTTGTCCGTGGACATGCGCTTGATCGCCTGCTGGGCGCACAGGAACAGGCCCAGCACGTTGACCTCCAGCACCCGGCGGATGTCGTCGGCGGTCAGGGCCTTGACCGGGCCGCGCGGCCCGTGGATGCCGGCGTTGCTGACCAGGCCCGTGACGGTGCCCAGTTCCTTGTCCACGGTTTCGAACATGCGGATCACATCGGCCTCGACGCTGGTGTCGGCGGCGACGGCAATGGCCTTGCCGCCGGCATCGGTGATCTCCTTGACCACGGCGTCGGCGGCCGCCTTGTCGGACACGTAGTTGACGCAGACCGCATGTCCGGCCTGACCGGCCAGGATCGCCGTCGCCCGGCCGATGCCGCGGCTGGCCCCGGTGATGAGGGTGATTTTTTCGCTGCTCATTGTGTTTCTGTCTCCTCCCAAAAGCGTAGCCGGTTGGCGAAGGGGTCGGTGACCTCCATCACCGTTCCGCCCCAGGGCGCCGGGTTCAGGCCCGGACGGTTGAAGGGGTAATCTTTTCCGGCAAGTGCGCGATGATAGTCCGCCAATCCCGTCGTGGCGACGAAGACGGTCGCGCCCGGCGTGCAATCGCCGTGATGTTCTGACAGGTGCAGTTTCATGCCGCCCCGGGATACCTGCATGTACAGCGGCGTGCCGTCCTCGAAACGATGGCGCCAATCAACCTGAAACCCAAGGAAGTCCCGGTAGAACGCCAGGGCCTTGGGTTCGTCGAAGATGCGCAGGATCGGGACCGCGAAAAGTTGTTCTGTCATGGCAAGTTATCCGGCAGTGCCGCTGAGGTCAGTCTTCTCCCAGCATGTCCTTCGGATTGACCAGCTTGTCGAACTCGGCGCCGGTGAGAATGCCGAGGGCTTTCGCCGCCTCGCGCAGGGTCGAGCCGTCCTTATGGGCCTTCTTGGCGATCTCGGCCGCCTTGTCGTAGCCGATATGCGGGTTGAGCGCCGTCACCAGCATCAGCGAGTTGTTGAGATGGCGGGCGATGACCTCGCGGTTGGGTTCGATGCCCTTGAGGCAGCGCGCGGTAAAGCTCGCCATGGCGTCGGACAGAAGGCGGATGGATTCCAGATGGGTCGCCACGATCACCGGCTTGTAGACATTCAATTGCAGATGCCCGTGGCTGGACGCGAAGGTCACCGTAACATGGTTGCCCATGACCCGGGCCGCGACCTGGGTCAGGGCTTCCGCCTGGGTCGGGTTGACCTTGCCCGGCATGATTGACGATCCGGGCTCATTCGCCGGCAGGATCAGTTCCGCCAGGCCCGAGCGCGGACCCGAGGCCAAGAGCCGGATATCGTCGGCGATCTTGTGGTTGGTCACGGCGATGGTGTTGAGCTTGCCCGACAGGTTGACCAGCGCGTCATGGGCGGCGAGCGCATAGAATTTGTCCGGGCAGGGCTTGAAGGGCAGGCCAGTCAGTTCCGCCGCCTCGGCGCAGAAGGCGGCGTCGAAGCCCTTGGGCGCGTTGATGCCCGAGCCCACGGCCGTGCCGCCCTGGGCCAGCTCGTAAATCTGCGCCAGGGACTTGTGCAGGCGTTCGATGTTCTGGCGGGTCTGATGGGCATAGGCGCCGAATTCGGAGCCGAGCCGGAGCGGCGTCGCATCCTGCAGATGGGTGCGGCCGATCTTGATGACGTCGTGGAAGGCCTTGGCTTTTTCCAGCAGGACCGCTTCCATGCCCTCAAGGGCCGGGAGCAAGCGGTTGTGGCATTCCTGGGCCAGGGCGATGTGCATGGCCGTCGGCATGCTGTCGTTGGACGACTGGGACATGTTGACGTGGTCGTTGGGATGCACCGGATCCTTGGACCCCAAGGTGCCGCCCAGGATGTCGATGGCCCGGTTGGCGATGACCTCGTTCAGGTTCATGTTGGTCTGGGTGCCGGACCCGGTCTGCCACACGGGCAGGGGGAAATGGGCGTCCCAGTCGCCGGCCGCGACCTCGCCCGCCGCCTGATCGATGGCGTTGCCCAGGCGTTTGTCCAGCTTGCCCAGCTTCATGTTGGCCCGTGCGGCGGCCTGTTTCTGTGTCGCGAAGGCATGGATCAGCGCCGTCGGCATGGCGCCGTCGCCGATGGGGAAGTTCTCCAACGCGCGCTGGGTCTGGGCACCCCAGTACTTGTCGGCGGGTACCTGGACGTCGCCGAGGGTGTCCTTTTCGATGCGGTGCGTTTTCGTTCCGTCCATGGCGGTGAGCCTCCCTTGATGGCCGGGCGGCTCAGGCCGCCTTCGGATGTTTGAACTCTGCGAAGAAATCGTTGCCCTTGTCGTCGACCACGATGAAGGCGGGGAAATCCTTGATCTCGATCTTCCAGATCGCTTCCATGCCGAGCTCGGGATATTCGACGACCTCGACCTTGGTGATGCAGTCCTGGGCTAGGCGCGCCGCCGGCCCGCCGATGGAGCCCAGATAGAAGCCGCCGTACTTGCGGCAGGCGTCCGTCACCTGCTGCGACCGGTTGCCCTTGGCCAGCATGATCATGGACCCGCCGGCGGCCTGGAATTGCTCGACATAGGAATCCATGCGGCCCGCCGTCGTCGGTCCGAACGAGCCCGAGGCATAACCTTCCGGCGTCTTCGCCGGACCGGCGTAATAGACGCCGTGGTCCTTGAAGTACTGGGGCAGGCCCTCGCCGGCGTCCAGGCGTTCCTTCAGCTTGGCATGGGCGATGTCGCGCGCCACGATCAGGGAGCCGGACAGCATGACCCGGGTTTTCACCGGATGCTTGCTGAGTTCCTTGAGCACCTCGGCCATGGGCCGGTTGAGATCAATGGCCACGACCTCGCTTTTCAGGTCTTCATCCGTGACCTCGGGCAGATACTTGGCGGGATTGGCTTCGAGTTCTTCCAGAAACACGCCGTCCTTGGTGATCTTTCCCTTGGCCTGACGGTCGGCGGAGCAGGACACCCCGATGCCGACGGGGCAGCTGGCGCCGTGGCGCGGCAGGCGGATGACGCGCACGTCGTGGCAGAAATATTTGCCGCCGAACTGGGCGCCGATGCCCATGGTGCGGGTCAGTTCGTGGATCTTTTCTTCCCATTCCAGGTCGCGGAACGCCTGGCCGATTTCACCGCCCTGGGTCGGCAGTTCGTCCAGATATTTGGTCGAGGCCAGCTTGACGGTCTTCAGCGTCAGTTCCGCCGAGGTGCCGCCGATCACCACCGCCAAATGGTAGGGCGGGCAGGCGGCAGTGCCGAGGGTGCGAATTTTCTCGTCCATGAACTTCATCAGGCCGGTCGGATTCAACAATGCCTTGGTTTCCTGGAACAGGAAGGTCTTGTTGGCCGATCCGCCGCCCTTGGCGATGAACTGGAATTTGTAGGCGTCGCCCGGCTCGGCATAGATCTCGATCTGCGCCGGCAGGTTGTTGCCCGTGTTCTTCTCGGTGAACATGTCCATCGGGGATACCTGGGAATAGCGCAGGTTGGTTTCCGTGAAGGTCCGCATGACGCCTTCGGCGATCGCCGCTTCGTCGTCGAAGCCGGTGAACACGTTCTGCCCCTTCTTGCCCATGACGATGGCGGTGCCCGTGTCCTGACACATGGGCAGCACGCCGCCGGCGGCAATGTTGGCGTTCTTCAAAAGATCGAGGGCCACGAAGCGGTCGTTGTCCGACGCTTCCGGGTCGTCGAGAATCTTGCGCAGCTGGGCCAGGTGGGCCGGGCGCAGCAGGTGGGAAATGTCGTGGAACGCCTGCTTGGTCAGCTCGGTGATGGCCTCGGGCTCCACGGTCAGCACCGTACGGCCGGCCACTTCCTGGGTGGTGACGCCGCCGTCCATGATTTTCTTGTAGGGGGTTTGGTCCGGACCCAGGGGAAACATCGTGTGATGTTCAAAGGTCATCGTCGCAGTCCTCGAAGCTAGAATAGGTTTGGTCTTAAGAAGTCTTTTCGACCCCAGGCGCTTGGCGGCGGGCTATTTCTTGCGAAACGTGTCGAGCGCGATCACTTCGCCCATCTTGCCGTCGCCGTCATCCGTGGTGCGGTCCGAATTGGAAGCGTCCAGGGAGATTTCCTGTTCCGCGTAGACGCCGTCGTCTTCCAGTTCGCCGTCGTCCTCGTGCTCCGTCGTGATCATCTTCAGCTGCAGGCCGAAGTTGACGGAGGGATCGGAGAAGGCGGTGATGGCGCGGAAGGGAATCCGCAGGCGTTCGCCCTTGCCCTTGAAGAACAACGTCACCTCGAACGCATCCTGATCGACATGCAGATTGTCGAACTGATGCTGGATCACGATGGTCATCTCTTCCGGGTGCTGAGCGTTCAGATAGGGCGGCACGACGACGCCGGGGTCTTCCATGCGGAAGGTGATGTAAAAGTGGTGCTCGCCGGGCAGGCCTTCACGCGCGGCGTGGGCCAGGGCATTACGGATCACGGTGCGCAGCGCATCCTCGATCCAGACGTCATATCTCAGTGGGCTATCTTCCATGCCCCGTTTTTAGCAGGGAACGCGGGCCAGAGTCTTGAGTAAATGAACGGCCAATTTGCGACAGAGCTGAAATTTTGAGCAGGCCCACGGGCCGTGTCTGGGCAAAGGTCCGTGGCATAAAAATTGCGGTGTCCCCATGAAACGTGACTTAAACCGCCGGCAATTGTCGGGAACCGTGCCCGCGCGGGAGGATGCGATCAATGGCCCAAGCTGAAATAATGATGGAAAATCAGGGAGGTGTGTCCTTCCCGATGCCCGAGAACGAGGATTTTCGCCTGGAAGTCCTGCGTTCGCACGAAATTCTCAATACGCAACCGGAGGCGCAATTTGACAGAATTGCGCGCCTGGCGGCCGTCCATTTCGGAGTTCCCATGTCGGTCATCGCGATGATCGATGCGGATCGCATGTGGTGTAAGGCGGTCAGTGGCGTCGATCTTAAGGAAGCCCCGCGCAAGGACACATTCTGTGCGCATACGATCAACGAGACCGATGTCATGATCGTGCCGGACGCGGCGAAGGATTCCCGATTCAAAGACAATCCCTTCGTTGCCGGGCAATTCGGTCTGCGATTCTACGTTGGGGCACCGCTGATCACCTGTGAAGGCACCGTGTTGGGGGCCTTGTGCCTGCTCGACACCTATCCTCGGCCGTTCTTCTCGCCGGAGGACCGACGATACTTGACCGATCTCGCAGAGGTGACCGTCGATCTCATGGAAATGCGTCGAGCGCTTCTGACCGATGTCCGGGACGACATGTATATTCTGGACTAAAGGAAGCGGCGAGCCAGAATTGGGGGCACCGCTTTTCTCTTCCGTTGAACCACCACAGGTTCAACGGGGTTCCGGATACCGTTCGCAATGCTGGAAAGGAAGTGGGCGGCTTCTGTTGCCAGGTGCTGCTCGACCCCCCCAATGAATCCGAATTAGACTCAACGGGAGTCGGGGCCCGAGACGGGATGCTGGAAAGGAAGTGGGCGGCTTCTGTTGCCAGGTGCCGCCCGAACCCCGTTGTCGTTATGGCGTGTTAGGCCGCGACAGCAAGTGCTTCCGTGTTGTCGTTGGCACTTATCAAAATGGCCCGATATCGGCGGTACCATGCCGAGCACAAACCAAGCCTTTATTACACGCGTCGATCCTATTTCGCCCCCATCACAAACCGCGTGGCGCGCGCCGACATTCCGTTAGAAATCTCAAACGCAGCTTGTGGTGGAGGCGCCGGGTACCGCCCCCGGGTCCGCTGTGCTTATTCCGCTTGGCGTTTAGCACCGTAGCCGGCAAGCCGGCACAGCTAATATGGGGTAATCAGGCGGGTTCCGCAAGGAGGCGTACCTCGGCGAGGGTTTTCGCCGGCACGGGGATGCCCTTGGCCCGCCGTTCCGCCAGATTGCGCATTTCGATTTCGCCCGGCATCAGAACCTCGCCGCCTTCGTTGAACGGCGCCGTGGTCTTGATGCGATCGCGGAAATCGGCCATGCGGCGGTCGTATTCGCTGACATCGAGAAGCCGCGCGGGATCCAGGGCAATGAAGAAATGAGACGTGCCCTGGGGGCCGTCCTCGTCCCACATCTGGCGGGTCTGATCCAGGTATTCGCCGCCCGACAGCAGGCCCGACAGGATGTCGACCATCAGGGCCATGCCGTAGCCTTTGTGCCCGCCGATGAACTGGATGAAGCCATCCAGCCCGGCGGCCGGATCCGTGGTCGGATTGCCGTCCTTGTCGAGTGCCCAGCCGAGCGGCATGGGCTCGCCCGCGTCGCGCAGTTTGCGCATCTTGCCGCGGGCGGCGACGCTCTGCGCCATATCGAGGATGAAGGGCATGGGGCCGGACACCGGGTCGGCGAGCGATCCCGGGGCGGCGCAGCCGAAGGGATTGTTGCCGACCTTCAGATCGCGCCCGCCGAAAGGCGCCATGGCCGGGGAGGCGCCCGTGCCGGTCATCAGGATCATGCCCGCCTGAGCGGCGAGATAACCGTAGCTGGCGGTACCGCCGAAATGGCCCGAGCGGCGCACGGCGACGAAGCTGATGCCCACCGTCTTGGCCTTTTCCAGGGCGACGTCGAAGGCGCGCTGGGCGGCCACATGGCCCTGACCGTTGCCGCCGTCGACCAAGGCGAGGGCAGGGGCGCGGTCGTCCACGATGATCGGCGCCTTGGGATCGACAACCCCGGCCTGGATGCGTTTGACATACTGTTCGATGCGGTGGACGCCATGGGTCGATACGCCCATCAGGTCCATCAGGATCAGATGGCGGGCGGTGACGGCGGCGTCGGCGGCGGACAGGCCCGCATTTTCGAAGGCGCGGGCGGCAAGGGCCGAAAGCTCGGTTTCGGCGACGGTTTCGATGCTGGACATGGAAGGCTCCCAAGGAAGGATCAGGTGGTCGATTCGTGATTTTCGCGATCCTGAGGGCCGGTGAGCGGATCGTCAATCGCCTTGAAATGCCGGGCTACAGGAACTCCTGTATTTCGCCGGTTCGGATGGATACCATTTGGCCCATGCAGCAATATCTCGATCTCCTCCGCCGGGTGCGGACCGACGGCATCCTACGCGGCGACCGCACGGGCACGGGCACGCAAAGCGTGTTCGGCCATCAGATGCGTTTCGACTTGTCGGTGGGATTTCCCTGCCTGACGACCAAGAAGCTGCATCTGAAGTCCATCATCCACGAGCTTCTGTGGTTCCTGACCGGTGACACCAATATCAAGTACCTGAAGGACCACGGTGTTTCGATTTGGGACGAATGGGCGGATGAAAACGGCGACCTGGGCCCGGTCTATGGCCATCAGTGGCGGTCCTGGCCGGCGCCGGACGGCGGCACCATCGACCAGATCGCCAATGTGTTGAAATCGATCCGCGAAAATCCCAATTCGCGCCGCCATATCGTGTCGGCGTGGAACGTGGCCGAGGTCGATCACATGGCCCTGCCGCCGTGTCATTGCCTGTTCCAGTTCTATGTCGCCGACGGCAAGCTGTCGTGTCAGCTCTATCAGCGGTCTTGCGACATCTTTCTGGGTGTGCCGTTCAACATCGCGTCCTACGCACTGCTGACCATGATGGTGGCCCAGGTTTCCGGCCTGAAGCCCGGCGATTTCGTCCATACCCTGGGGGATGCCCATCTTTACACCAACCACCTGGATCAGGCGGACGAGCAACTGACCCGCGATCCCCGCCCTCTGCCGACCATGTGGATCAATCCGGACGTCACGGACCTGTTCGCGTTCACGTTCGAGGATTTCGAGCTAAGGGGCTACGACCCGCACCCGCATATCAAGGCGCCGATCGCCGTCTGATCAATCTTTCGGCGGCACCCGTCCGGGAAGCGCCGCCCTAGGGGGGTAGGCCCGCCGCCGCTTTCCCGGTAAACAGGGCGGGCTGTTTTGCCGTGCCTCAGGAGCCGATCCGCCGATGCCAGATACACCGCCGTCTTCCCGTATTACGCTTGTCGTCGCCGTGGCGGATAACCGCTGTATCGGGCGGGACGGGGATCTGCCCTGGCATATTTCCACGGACCTGAAACGGTTCAAGGCGGTGACCATGGGCCATCCCATGGTCATGGGGCGCAAGACCTTCCGGTCCATCGGCCGGGTCCTGCCGGGGCGGCCCAACATCGTCGTGACCCGGGACCGGGACTTCCGCGCCGAAGGTGTCGACGTCGCGTATTCCCTGGCGGCGGCGCTCGACATCGCCCGCGCCTACGGCACCGGTGCGGTGATGGTGATCGGGGGAGCCGAGATTTTCGAACAAGCCCTGCCGCTGGCCGACCGGCTGGATATCTGCCATGTCCATGCGGACGTGCCCGGGGACACTTTTTTTCCGGAAATTGACCCAGCGCATTGGCGGGAAAGCTCACGCGACTATCATGATCCGGAGAACCCGGGCGGCCCCGCCTTCAGTTTCGTCGTCTACGACCGGGTCGCGGGAGGTTCGTAACCCGGATCACGGAGGACAGTCCCATGCCCAAGATTTCCATGAAGCAGGACCTCAACGTCGCGGCGGACCAGGTATGGAACCTGATCGGTCACTTCAACGCGCTTCCCGACTGGCACCCGGGCGTCCAGTCCAGCGAGCTGAAGAACGCCGGGCAGATGCGCAAGCTGTCGCTGGCCGGCGGCGGCACGATCATCGAGAAGCTGGAAAAGGTCGACAACAAGACGCGGACCTATTCCTACACCATCGAAGACAGCCCGCTTCCGGTGAAGAACTACCGGGCAGAACTGACCGTCCATGACGACGACGGCGGCTGCTCCGTCGAATGGTCGTCAGAGTTCGAAGCTGCGGGCGTGCCGGAAAACGACGCCATGAAGGCGATCCAGGACGTCTATCAGGCCGGATTCGACAACCTGAAGAAGATGTTCGGGCAATAAGGCCAGGGGCTTATTGGAAAACGATCTTCGGGCCGCTCTTGGCGTCCGCCCCCGTCGCCTTTTCGATGCGTGACCAGACATCGCGGGCAATCTCGCGGTATTTCAGCGCGTGCTCGCTTTCGGGCATGGACACCACGATGGGTTTGCCGCCGTCGGCGGTGGTGCGGATGTCGATGTGCAGCGGGACTTCGCCCAGGAAATCGACGCCCAGGCGGTCGGCTTCCTTGTGGGCGCCGCCGTGGCTGAAGATTTCCGTCCGTTCGCCGCAGTGCGGGCAGGAAAAATAGCTCATGTTCTCGATGATGCCGAACACGGGCACGTCGACCTTGCGGAACATGTTGAGCCCCTTGCGGGCATCCAGAAGCGCGATGTCCTGCGGGGTGGAGACGATCACCGCCCCCGTCAGCGGCACCCGCTGGGCCATGGTCAGCTGCGCGTCGCCGGTGCCCGGCGGCATGTCGACCACCAGGACGTCCAGGTCACCCCAGTTGACGTCGCGCATCATCTGTTCCAGCGCCGATTGCACCATGGGACCGCGCCAGATCATCGGCGTTTCCTCGTCCACCAGGAAGCCCATGGACATGACCTTGATGCCGTAGTTTTCCATGGGGTCCAGGGTTTTGCCGTCGGCCGAGGCCGGCTGCCCGGTGATGCCCATCATGCGCGGCATGCTGGGGCCGTAGATATCAGCGTCCAGAAGCCCGACGGAATGCCCCTCAGCGGCCAGGCCGAGCGCCAGGTTGGCGGCGGTTGTGGATTTGCCGACCCCGCCCTTACCCGAAGCCACGGCGATGATCGACTTGACGCCGGGCAGCATGTCGGCCCCGGCCTGTGGAGCCTGGGCCTGGCCGTGACCGGCGGGGCGCTGCTGGCCTGATTGCGGCGGCGGCGGGGCGGCGTTGGCGGCGCCCTTTTTCTCGGCGGTCAGCACGGCGGTCACCGTCAGCACGCCGTCCATGGCATGCACGGTTTTTTCCGCCTGTTTGCGGACTTCTTCCATATCGCCGGCGCGGGCAGGGTCGATCTCAATGGCGAACGCCACGTGACCGTCCTTCTCCTGCAGGCCCTGGATCATCTTGGCCTCCACCAGGTTTCGGCCCGTCGCCGGGTCGGTCACGGTGGCCAAGGCCTCCAGGATCGTTTGCGGGTTTAACTGCGCCATCCTTGAAATCTCCGGGTTATAAGACGATATTCGCCCTGCGTCCGGGTTAATGCCCCATCGGCGGGTGTTGATGCAAGTCCGTGCTTCATCAGGCGGACGAGTTGCCCGCAGGCGCGGGACGATAAGCAAATGGCGCTTGGGCCGCGGAATGCAAGGTCTGAGCAGCAGGAAACATCGGCGTCCGGACGGACGTCGATAACATAAAGAACAGAGAGGTAATTCCGGAACATGGCCTGGAGACCACAAGGTGGCGGCCCCTGGGGCGGCGGAAGCGGCGGCGGCGGCGGCCCATGGGGCGGCAATGGCGGCGGACCCCGTGGCGGCGGACCAACCCCGCCCGATATCGAGGAATTGCTCAGAAAGAGCCAGGACAGCATGAAGAAATTCATGCCCGGCGGCGCCGGCGGCGCCAAGGGCGTGGTAATCGGCTTGTTGATTGCCGCGGCGTTGTGGGTGGGGCTGACCGTGCCTTACCGCATCCAACCCGGCCAACAGGGCGTGGAATTGCTGTTCGGCGAATTCGTCAAACGCACGGGACCGGGCCTTAACTTCTGGTTCCCGGGTCCGATCGGTGAAGTCATCAAGGTCGATGTCGAAAACACCAATACCATCAACATCGGTTTCCGGGGTCCCGGCAGCGTGGGGCGGGGAACCGGCGCGCGTGACGTGACGCTGGAAAGCCTGATGCTGACCGGCGACCAGAACATCGCCGACATCGATTTCATCGTGCAGTGGCGCATCAAGGACGCTGCGGATTACCTGTTCAACATTCGCGATCCGGAAATCACCATCAAGGTGGCGGCGGAAAGCGCCATGCGCGAAATCGTCGGCCAGTCGACCCTGGAAGAGGCGATCACCAAAAACCGCGCCGGCGTCGAAGCCAAAACCCGCGAATTGTTGCAGCGTATTCTCGACAGCTATGGTGCCGGTGTCGCCATCGCCGAATTGAAGATGCAGAAGGCGGATCCGCCCAAGGAAGTCATCGACGCGTTCAACGACGTGCAGCGTGCCCGTCAGGATCAGGAACGGTCCGTCAACGAAGCCATTGCCTTCCGCAACGACATCGTGCCGCGGGCCAAGGGTGAAGCCGAAAAGCTCATCGCCGAGGCGACGGCCTACAAGGAACGGGTCATCAAGGACGCCCAGGGTGAAGCCGAACGCTTCCTCTCGGTCTACAACGCCTATCTGACCAACAAGGACGTGACCAAGCGGCGTCTTTATCTGGAGCGCATGGAGGAGGTCCTGTCGAAGGCCGACAAGATGATCCTCGACCAGGGGGCCGAAGGCTCCAAGGTCGTGCCCTATCTGCCGCTTAACGAACTCCGTAAATCCCAAGGAGGTGCGAAATGAAACGCTCAGGTCTCTTCATCCTGGCGGTGATCGTCGCCGTTTCCGGGATATGCGCGTTCAGCGCTTTGTACACCGTTCGTCAGGATCAGCAGGCGCTGGTTCTGCAATTCGGTAATCCCGTGCATGTCGAACGGACGCCGGGCCTCAAGGTCAAGCTGCCGTTCCTCCAGAACGTGGAATACTACGACCGGCGCATCCTGGATCTGGACCCGCCGGTTCAGGAAGTCATCCTGGCCGACCAAAAGCGTATCAACGTGGACGCCTTCGCGCGTTACCGCATCGTCGATCCGCTTGAGTTCCGTAAACGCGCCGGCACCGACGCCAACTTCCGCCAAGTGTTCGGCGGGCGTCTCAACGCCGGCATCCGCTCGGAAATCGGTAAAATCCTGCTGCCCGACATGTTGACCGACAAGCGCGCCCAGATCATGGAACGCGTGGCCAACTCGCTGCGCACCCAGGCGCCGGAATTCGGGGTCGAAGTCATCGACATCCGCATCGGCCGCACGGACCTGCCGGAAGCCACGTCGCAGGCGGTGTTCAACCGCATGCGCTCCGACCGTATCGCCGAGGCCGCCGAATTGCGCGCCAAAGGCGAAGAGCAGAAAACCCGCATCCAGGCCGAGGCCGAACGTGACAAGGTTATCATCCTGGCGGAAGCCCGGCGCAAGTCGGAAATCCTGCGTGGTGAAGGCGACGGAGAGCGGACGCGCGTTCTCAACGGGGCCTATGGCAAGGATGCGGAGTTCTTCGATTTCTACCGCTCCCTGGATGCCTTGGGCGCGGCGTTGAACGAAGGCACGTCCATGGTTCTCAGCCCCAATTCGGAGCTGTTCCAGTTCTTCAACGCGCTTAAGGACGGCACCACCCGCGCCCGCTGATGCGGGCACGGGCGCCGTCCGGCAGCGGGGCCGGGACCTGGGCTTGATGCAAGACTTGTACACGGCGCTGGGGCTCGTCCTGGTTATCGAGGGCGCGATCTATGCCCTGTTCCCCGACGGCATGCAGCGGGCGATGGCCCAACTGCAGGAAATGCCGCCGGGGACGTTGCGCCTGGCGGGGTTGGGGGCGGCGGTTGCCGGCGTCGTCATCGTCTGGGCCGTCCGGGGATAGGGCGATGGCGGTTTGCAATTGCGTCGGACGCCGGCCGCCATTGCCCAAAACATACCGGGGCGGGGCCATTGTCCGGCCATATTCCCTGGCCATATCAGGGGCACTCCAAAGGGTGCCCGGTCCCGGGTCCCCGATTGCACACTGTTTAATCTTTGCGGGGTCCGTGGCATGATCCCGACCGGCATGGTCCCGCATGTGACGGAAGGACAAGGTGTTAAGATGAACCAGATTCGTCTCTCCCAAAAGGACGCGCCCATCGCGGCCGCCGACGACCGCTCACCTCTGCGGATGGCCGGTTTTGGTGCGTTCGCAGCAGCAATCGCGCTGGCCGCCTTCATGATCATGACGACCGTGGCGCAGGCGCGTCCGGCTCCCGAAAGTTTCGCCGACCTGGCGGAAAAGTTGCTGCCTTCGGTGGTCAACATTTCGACGACCCAGGTTATCGAAAGCCGCGGCTTCGAAATGCCGCAGCTGCCGCCCGGCTCCCCGTTCGAGGATTTCTTCAAGGAATTCTTCGACCGCGGCCAGCCCAACGGCAACAAACCCCAGGCCCGCAAGGCCACGTCCCTGGGCTCCGGCTTCATCATCGACAATGACGGCCATGTGGTCACCAACAACCACGTGATCCAGGACGCCGACGAAATCGAGGTCATCCTGCAGGACGACACGCGCTTGAAGGCCAAGGTCGTCGGCCGCGACCAGAAGACGGACATCGCGGTGCTCAAGGTGGACCTGAAGGGCCAGAAGTACCACGCGATCTCGCTCGGCGACTCGGAGAAATCCCGCGTCGGCGATTGGGTGGTCGCCATCGGCAATCCCTTCGGCCTGGGCGGCACGGTCACGGCGGGCATCATCTCGGCCCGCGGTCGCGACATTTCCGCCGGCCCCTATGACAACTTCATTCAAACCGACGCCTCCATCAACCGGGGCAACTCGGGTGGACCGCTGTTCAATCTGGACGGTCAGGTGATCGGCATCAACACGGCCATCTTCTCGCCGTCCGGCGGCAGCGTCGGCATCGGCTTCGCCGTGCCCATGTCCACCGCCAAGCCGGTGATTTCCCAGTTGATCAAGCACGGCCAGGTCAAGCGCGGCTGGCTCGGCGTCCATATCCAGCAGGTCACGCCGGAAGTCGCCGAAAGCCTGGGCCTGAAGGAACCGGTGGGGGCGCTCGTCGCCCAGGTGGTCGAAGACGGCCCTGCCGCCAAGGGTAAGATTCAGCGTGGCGACGTGATCCTGACCTTCAACAAGCGCAAGGTGCCCGACATGCGCAAGCTGCCGCGCATCGTCGCCGACACGGAAGTGGGCGTCGACGTGCCGGTCGAGGTCTGGCGTGAAAACAAGAAGATCGACCTTAAGGTCAAGGTCGGTGAATTGCAGGAACAGGAACAGCAGGTCGCCGCGCGCACCGACAAGGGGGCCGGCAGCGATGCCAAACCCCAGGTGGTCGAGGACCTGGGGCTGACCCTGTCGGCCATTACCGACGACGCGGTGCAGAAGTTCAAGCTTGAACCCGATGCCAAGGGCGTGCTCGTGACCGACGTGCTGGGCGCGGGCCCGGCGGCGGAGAAGGGCGTGCGCCCCGGCGACCTGATCGTCGAGGTCGGCCAGGAAGAGGTCGGCAATCCCGACGACGTTGTGCGCAAGGTCAAGGAAGCCCGCGACGCCGGCCGCAAATCCGTGCTGCTTCTGGTCCAGGGGCAGAACGGCTTGCGCTTCGTGGCCATCCGGTTGGGCAAAGGCTAGACGCCCAGCGAATATCTGACATTGGAGACGGCGCCCGCGGGCGCCGTTTTCATGTCCGCCGCAGGCTAGGCCGTGACGAATTCCGCTGCCCGGAAGCCCTGCGCGAACAGCAGCCCCGTCAGATCGGCATGATCCAGCTTGACCCGCGCGGCGTCGCGCAGGATCGGCTTGCCCCGATAGGCGCAGCCCAGGCCCGCCGCCTGAATCATTTCCAGATCATTGGCGCCGTCGCCGATCGCCGCCGTATCGGTCAGGCCCAGGCCGTTTTGCGCGGCCAGCTTGACCAGGGCGTCGTATTTGGAGGTGCGGCCCAGGACTGGTTCCGTCACCTGACCGGTCAGCTTGCCGCCCTCGATGATGAAATCATTGGCCATGTTGATGTGGAAGCCGAGCCGTTCCGCGATACGCGACGTGAAATAGGTGAAGCCGCCGGATACCAGCGCCGTCGTGGCGCCGGAAGCGACCATGGTGCGGACCATGGTCTCGGCGCCGGGCGACACCTCGATCGCTTGGTAGGCGGTCTCCAGGGCCGTTTCGGAAAGCCCTTTCAGCATGGCCACGCGTTCCCGCAGGGAGTCCTCGAAATTCAGCTCACCCCGCATGACCCGGTCGGTGATGGCGCCGATGATCTCGCCCTTGCCGGCGGCGTCGGCCACATCGGTCAGGGTTTCCGAGGTCACGATGGTCGAATCCATGTCGGCGATCAGAAGCTTCTTGCGCCGCCCCTCCGCGCGCTGGGCGACGACGTCGATGGGCATTCCCTCCAGGCTCATGCGCACGGCGGCGTCGGCCTGGTCCGCGGACAGGCCGTCAAAGCCCAGGTCGCAGGCCAATCCCTCGGCCAACCAGTCGGGGCGGCCGGTTTCGGCACCCAGACCATTGAGCCGGGCCGCCGCCTCGGCGACAATGCCCGCATCCAGTTCTTCGCCTGGGGCGGCGATCAACGTAACGACAAATTCCATGGGCTGTCCGATCCGGCGACGGTTGAGTGATGACGGGAGGGAAAGTGACCGATTTTCAGGCTCCTGAAAAGCCCTCGCGGGATGAAAAGCCCGCGACAAGCGTCGTCATCGTCACGGGGCCGACGGCGGGCGGAAAGTCGGGCCTGGCGCTGGAATTGGCGGAACGCCTGGGCGGCTGGATCATCAATGCGGACAGCATGCAGGTCTATCGCGACCTTCGCGTGCTGACGGCGCGGCCCGACGCGGCGGAGGAAACCCGCGTGCCGCACCGCTTGTTCGGCGTCCTGGGGGCGGAGGAACGCTGTTCCGTCGGCCGCTGGCTGGATATGGCCGTGGCCGAGATCACGACGGCGCGGGCGGCCGGCCGTCTGCCGATTCTGGTCGGCGGCACGGGCATGTACCTGAAGGCCCTGACCGAAGGCTTGGCCCCGGTGCCTGAGGTGCCGGCAACGGTGACGGCCGAGGCGACGGCGCTTTATGACAGGCTCGGGGGAGGCGCGTTCGCCGAGGTTCTGGCGGAACATGACCCCGGGGCGGCGGATGCCTTGCCGCCGGGTGACCGCCAACGCCTGATCCGCGCCTATGCGGTGGTCCAGGCGACGGAGCGGACCCTGGCCGATTGGCAGAACGACGCGCCCACCGGCTCCGCGCTGGATGCCCGGTTCACGACGGTTCTGGTGCTGCCGCCGCGAGACGCCCTTTATGCCGCCTGTGATGCGCGCTTCACGGCGATGCTGGACGCGGGCGCCATGGACGAAGTCCGGGCCCTTCTGGCCCGTGAACTGGACCCGAGCCTGCCCGCCATGCGTGCCGTCGGTGTGCGTGAACTGGGGGCGGTGATCCGCGGCGAGATGCCCCTGGACCAGGCGGCCGACAAGGCGCGGCAGGCGACGCGGAACTACGCCAAGCGCCAACTGACCTGGTTTCGTCATCAGCTTACGCCGGATGTCACCGTTGCCCAGGGCGGGGCCGGGGCCGCGGACGAAGTGTCGACGGCATTAAAAAAATACATCACTGTCAGGAACGTGTAAGGCTTGGAGGAGATTCTCCTGTTTGGAGAAGGTGTCTTTTTTTCGCCATTTCCTTCCGCTAAGCAATAGTTTGCTGAACACGGGCGCGCCGGGGACCCGCAGCAAGAAGAACCTGCTAACGACAATAACCAACGGCATCGCGTGTCCTTATCCAATCCCAGTATCCTGATCGTCGAGGACGACCCCATGATCCGGTCGTTCCTCAAGGCCGTTCTGGAGGCGGAGGACTACGACGTCACCGAGGCCGAGACCGGCGCCGAAATGTTCGCCGCCCTGGACGGCGCGAATTTCGACGTCATCGTGCTGGATATCATGCTGCCGGACGGCAACGGCGTCGACTTCGCGCGGACCCTGCGCCGCACATCGACCCTGCCCATCATCTTCGCCACCGCCGTCACCGACACGGACACCCGGCGGCATGCCATCGGCTTGATGCAGGTCGACTATGTGACCAAGCCGTTCGACGCCAAGGAACTGCTGTTGCGGATCGAGAACATCCGCGCCATGGCGCCGGTCATGGAAGATCCCAACGCCCGCGATCTGCCCAAGCCGGTCGCCGATGTCGAGACACCCTGGTACAAGGCGCCCCTGGTCTGGGGGCCGGCAGCGGCCTTTCTGGTCATCGTCCTGGGCGGAATTTTCGTCATTCCCGGCGAAGAAGACCCCGCGGTTCTGCGTGCCCAGCAGTCGGCGGCCCAGGTCCAGCGCAACGCGGACACGGCCATCACCCGGGCGGCGGATGCGGCGGCCGCCGGCGCGGCAGCCGAGAACAGCGGGTCGAGCATCATACTGACGGACGCGCCGCCGGCGTCACAAGCCGCCGAGAATGCCGGCGCGGCGGATGGCGCCGCCGCCGGAGGCGATGGCGCGGTGGCGGAAGGATCCCCCGAACAAAAGATCCTGGCGGCCTGCGGCGAGCTTCCGGTCAGCGAGCACTGGAACAACAACTCCATCAAACGGGTGCTGCGCAACGTGCGGTTCGTGCATCAGGGCAACTGGGGCGAATACCTGGAAGTATGGGTCGAGCGCCTGAAGAACGTGCAGGACCTGGAAGCCACCGGAAAGCCGGTGGAGCTGCAGAAAAAGGGCGTTGTCCTGTCCGGCAAGGAACTGGAAAAGTACGTCGACCTGATGGAAAAGCGGGTCCGATACCTGCGTTGCGCCAGCCTGATCGTTCAGACGATCAAGTGACCGGGGCCGGTTGCCCGCGCTGCGGGCGGTTCAGGTCGGATAAAAGACGAAATTGAACAAGTAGTCGGATTTGTCCACGTGGGACTGGTCACGGTCCAGGTCGATATCGGTGAGCGGAACGAGCTTGTCACCGATCAGTGCCATGCCCCGATAACCGTATCCTTCGACCTCGGCGATCATATCCGGCAGGGGGCGGCCCGTATGGACGGCTTCGATCTCGATCAGCATCACCGGACGGTCGCGGGCGATGGTCTTGCGGGCACCGTCCAGAACCGCCATTTCGGCACCTTCGACATCGATCTTCATGAACCCCACATCGCGGATATCCAGGTCGTCCAGGCGGGCTGTCTTAACCCGCACGATGCCGTGGTCGCCGGATACCTTGATGGTGCTCAGGCTCGCACCTTGGTTGGAATAGCCCTTCGGCCATTTCGGCACCAGGAGATCGGCCTCGCCGGTGCTGTCGGACAGGGCGACGGGGGAAAGAGTCGCTCGTTTCCGTGCCCATCCCGACAAGATGCGGAACAGCTTGGGGTTCGGCTCAAACGCATGGACCTGTCGACAATGGCCGAGCAGGGCATAGGAGTAGACGCCCTTGTTGGCGCCCACGTCGATGGCCTGACGGGTCGGGTCGGCGAGTTGGGGAATGAGGCGGATCTCGCGCTCCCCCTTCATCAATTCCTTGCGGTAGAGATAGCGGATATACAGCGCGCCGGGCACAAGCAGCCGTTTGGCTGTTTCTTCCAGGGTCTCTGGTGGGGACCAGGGCTGTGGGTCGCGCATCGGCTGCAATTCCCAGAATGGGTCCCCAAAAGGGGTGGATCGGGCTTCTTATCCCGTGTGGCCGGTGATCGCAAGCTCGGCGCCGGATCACGAGAGGATATCGTTGTAATTTTATTTCGTAATAAGCAGAAAAAACTTACCGTTTATTGCATTTTAATGGTTGACCCCCTAAATCACCTTCATTAAGTTCCGTGGCTCCCCGGCGGACCCCGGTTCCGCTGGGGTTTTTGTGGCATCAGCGGACGTGCCGCCGGCCCTTTGCCGGGACACATGGGCGCCTGACGGCAGGGGCGCCCGACTGGGAATTCTGAGACCAAGAGGACTGAACGATGGCCAGGAAGAAGATGCAGGGCGCCGAGATCGTGATCGAGGCCCTGAAGGAACAAGGCGTCACCGAAATCTTCGGATATCCGGGTGGTGCCGTGTTGCCGCTCTACGATGCCATTTTCAAGCAGAACCAGATCCGCCATATCCTGGTCCGCCAGGAAGGCGGCGCCGTGCACGCGGCCGAAGGGTACGCGCGCTCCACCGGCAAGGTCGGCGTGGTCCTGGTGACATCCGGCCCCGGTGCCACGAACGCGGTCACCGGTCTGACCGACGCTTTGATGGATTCCATCCCGGTCGTCTGCCTGACCGGGCAGGTGCCGACGCATCTGATCGGCAATGACGCGTTTCAGGAATGCGACACCACGGGCATCACGCGCCCCTGCACCAAGCTCAATTATCTGGTGAAGGACGTCAGTGACCTAGCCAACGTGGTGCATGAGGCCTTTCACGTCGCGCGCTCCGGCCGCCCGGGCCCGGTCGTCATCGATCTGCCCAAGGACGTGATCATGGCCATGGGGACATATCAAGAGGCGGGCACGGCGCCGGCCGAGAAGTACAGCCCCCGCGTCAAGGGCGACCAGAGCGCCATCGCCGAGGCCGTGCGCCTGCTGGGCCAGGCCAAGAAGCCGATCATCTATGCCGGCGGCGGCGTCATCAATTCCGGGCCCAAGGCGTCCAAGCTGCTGCAGGACCTGGTGAAGCTGTCGGGTGCCCCCTGCACGTTGACGCTCATGGGCCTGGGGGCCTATCCGGCCAGTGACAAGCAGTTCGTCGGCATGCTCGGCATGCACGGCACCTACGAAGCCAATCTGGCCATGCACGACTGCGACGTCATGATCTGCGTCGGCGCGCGCTTCGACGACCGCATCACCGGTCGGCTCGACGCCTTTTCGCCGGAGTCCAAGAAGGTTCATATCGACATCGATCCGTCGTCGATCAACAAGAACGTGCCTGTGGACGTGCCGATCGTCGGCGACGTTGCGAGCGTGCTCGCCGACATGATCAAGAAGTGGAAGGCCCTGAAGCCCAAGCAGGATCAGGCGGCCTTGAAGAAATGGTGGGGCCAGATCGACCAGTGGCGGGCGAAGAAGTGCCTGGCGTTCCAGCAGAAGGGCGACACCATCAAGCCGCAGCACGCCATCCGGCGGCTGTTCGAATTGACCCAGGGGCGCGAGACCTTCGTCACGACCGAGGTCGGCCAGCACCAGATGTGGGCGGCCCAGTACTACAACTTCGACAAGCCGAACCATTGGATGACGTCGGGAGGGCTCGGCACCATGGGGTACGGCCTGCCGGCCGCCATGGGGGTGCAGGTGGCCCATCCGGATGCCCTGGTCGTCGACATCGCGGGCGAGGCCTCGACCCTGATGAACATTCAGGAAATGTCGACCATCGTTCAGTACCGCCTGCCGGTGAAGATCTTCATCCTGAACAACGAATACATGGGCATGGTGCGCCAGTGGCAGGAACTGCTGCACGGCGGGCGCTATTCGGAAAGCTACATGGAAAGCCTGCCGGACTTCGTGAAGCTGGCGGAAAGCTTCCATGCGGTGGGCCTGCGCGCGACCAAGGCGAGCCAATTGGACGATGTGATCAAGGAAATGATCGAAATCGACCGGCCCGTGATCGCCGATATCGCCATCGACAAGCTGGAAAACTGCTTCCCGATGATCCCCTCGGGCGCGGCCCATAACGAGATGCTTTTGGGCCCCAACGACAAGGCCGAGAAGCAGATTTCCGAACAAGGCATGGTGCTGGTCTAAATCCGTTCGCCCTGCCCGGTTGCAGCCGTCAGTTGACAACCGGGACAGCGCGGCTAAAACAAGGGCCGCCGCCGTTCGCGCGGCGGCGATTTCTGGGAGTTCCCAAGACGTGAGCGAGCCTTCCAAGGAAGTAAACCGGCACACCATTGCCGTCCTGGTCGATAACGAACCGGGCGTGCTGGCCCGTGTCATCGGCCTGTTTTCCGGGCGCGGCTACAATATCGAAAGCCTGACCGTGGCCGAGACCGACCATGCCAAGAGCCTGTCGCGCATCACCGTCGTGACTTCGGGCACGCCGATGATCATCGAACAGATCAAGGCGCAGCTGGGCCGTCTGGTGCCGGTCCACAAGGTTGCGGACCTGACGCAGGATGGTCCCCATGTGGAACGGGAACTGGCCCTGGTCAAGGTCGTCGGCAAGGGTGAGAAGCGGGTCGAGTCCTTGCGCATCGCCGATATCTTCCGCGCCCGCGCGGTCGACAGCTCCAACAACTCCTTCGTATTCGAAATCGTCGGTGCCGCGTCCAAGATCGACGCCTTTATCGAATTGATGCAGCCGCTGGGCCTGTCCGAGGTCTCGCGCACGGGTGCGGCCGCAATCTCGCGCGGCAACAAGCCCATCTGAAACCCATACCTCAAGAACGACTGAAACGACTGATCGGAGAATTTTAGAAATGCGTGTCTATTACGATCGCGACGCTGACGTGAACCTGGTGAAATCCAAGAAGGTGGCCATCGTCGGCTACGGCAGCCAGGGCCATGCCCATGCGCTGAACCTTCGGGACTCGGGCGTCAAGGAAGTGGCCGTGGCTCTGCGCCCCGGTTCCGCCAGCGCCAAGACGGCGGAAGGTGACGGCTTCAAGGTCATGACCGCCGCCGAAGCGGCCAAGTGGGCGGATCTCATCATGATCCTGTCCCCGGACGAAGGTCAGGCCGATCTCTACAACGAGCACCTGAAGGACAACATGCGCGAAGGAACTGCGCTGGCCTTCGCCCACGGCCTGAACGTGCACTTCGGCCTGATCGAGCCGCGCGCCGACATGGACGTGTTCATGATCGCGCCGAAGGGCCCGGGCCATACCGTGCGCTCCGAATATCTGCGCGGCGCCGGTGTGCCGTCGCTCGTCGCCGTTCATCAGAACGCGTCGGGCAATGCCCTGGAAGTTGCCCTGTCCTATGCCTCGGGCCTGGGTGCCGGCCGGTCGGGCATCATCGAAACCACCTTCCGCGAAGAATGCGAAACCGATCTGTTCGGTGAGCAGGCCGTGCTGTGCGGCGGTCTGACCTCGCTGATCCGCGCCGGCTACGAAACCCTGGTCGAAGCGGGCTACGCCCCGGAAATGGCCTATTTCGAATGCTGCCACGAGGTCAAACTGATCGTCGACCTGATCTACGAAGGCGGCCTGGCCGACATGCGTTATTCGGTGTCCAACACGGCCGAATGGGGCGATTACGTCTCCGGCCCGCGGGTCATCGACGACAGCGTTAAGGCGCGCATGAAGGACGTCCTGACCGACATCCAGACCGGCAAGTTCGTCAAGGATTGGATGCTGGAATGCAAGGCCGGCCAGCCGCAGTTCAAGGCCGAACGCCGCCTGTGGGGTGAACACCCGATCGAGGAAGTGGGCGCCAAGCTGCGCGGCCTGATGCCCTGGCTGTCCGAAAACAAGCTGGTCGCCACGACCAAGAAGTAAGTCCGCTTCGCCGGACCTGAAGACGAAGGGGCGCTCTTTCGGGCGCCCCTTTTTCTATTCCGAAAGGGCCGCTTCCAGCGCCGCCCCCACCACCACCATATGCGGGATGACGTAGGCGAAGGTGTCCAGCACCCGCAGCAGCGGCGCCGGATCGTCCATCGGGACCGGCCCCGGGTTGCGCGTCTTGGCCCTGGCCAGCAGTTGGCCGACCAGGGGCTGACAGTCTGCCGCGAAGGCGTGGGTGGCCGCATCGATCTCCGGCAGGGCCGTGTCCAGCCGCCCGGCCACCAGATGCATGAACTGGGGCCAATGGGCGAAATGCAGGTACATGGTGGGCGTCACGTCCACAGGCGTTCCCGCGATTTCGGCCTTGGGGATGGTGCGGCAGATGTTGGTGATCGCGCCCCGCAGATCGTCGTCCAGGCCCGCCAGCTTCAGGGGCCGGGGCAGGTCCGGCGGCGGGGCCGGGGGCGTGGCGGGCGCTTCGGAAAAGGGCTGTGTAGGCGGCGGCAGGTCGTCGCCCGCGATCAGGGCCCGCGCGGCGCCCACGGCGATCAGGTTGACCGGGTTCATACGGTTGTAGCTGGTCAGCATATGGCCGACGGTCCGGCGCCCATCGGCGTCCAGGCCCGCCTCGGCGAGCGTGTCCTCGGTAAAGGCGGGCAGGGGCACGACCGCCTGGTCGGCAACCGTTTCCCAGACGGCGACCGCGGGCCATCCGGCCTCCACATCCGGGCCGACGGCGGCCCAGATCCAATCCAGCAGGCCCGGATATGTGGCCATATGGCGAAAGATCAGTGCTGGTGAGCCGGACCCGGCGGCGGTCATCAGGTTGCGGTAGACGCGGAGCGTGGCGGGATCGGCGTCGGCGAAATGGACTTCGGGGAATGTGGTCATGGGCGAAGGTTAACCGGCCTGAAGCCGTCCGTCACTTGACAAACGGGTGTCCAACATCATTTATTCTTAGTTAAGCCTGTCCCCGTATCCTTATCTGGAATGACGGATAAACCGACAGGCGGTTGGAACAGACCGATGCAGATGCAGGACATGACGATTGAACGGCGAATTCCCGGGGGCAGCGATGCCGGCCCGGTGACGCTGCCTGCGCGCATTCTCCTTCCGCTAAACCTGCTCAATCTCGACCTTCTGGGGCTTCGACTTATTCGCCCCTGAGTGGCGCAGCGGATACCAGGGACCATTCCGGCTTTTTGAACCAAAAAAACCGAGTCCATCCCGACCAAGGGACCGCGAACGCTCAGGGGATTGACGAGCAAGCGACCCTATTTGCCGGGCCGGACCCCATCCAACCCATCCGAGGGCGGCCCAAAGAGATTTCGGAAGGACCAGACCAATGACCATCGTTACCGAACGCGACCCCAACCAGGTCATCATCTTCGACACCACCTTGCGTGACGGCGAACAGTCGCCGGGCGCTTCCATGAACCTGGAAGAGAAACTCCGCATCGCCAAGGTGCTGGAGGACATGGGCGTCGATGTCATCGAAGCCGGCTTCCCCATCGCCTCGGAAGGGGATTTCGAGGCCGTCTCGGAAATCGCCAAGACCATCAAGAACTCGACCATCGCCGGCTTGGCCCGCGCCACCCGGGGGGACATCGAGCGTGCCGGCGCGGCGGTCAAGCAAGCCGCGCGCGGGCGCATCCATACCTTCATCGCCACCAGCCCCCTGCACATGCAGTACAAGCTGCAGATGGAGCCGGAACAGGTTTTGGAGCGCATCACTGAGAGCGTGACCATGGCCCGCAACCTGATCGACGACGTCGAATGGTCGGCCGAGGACGGATCGCGCTCCGAGCATGAATTCCTGTGCCGCTGCGTCGAGGCCGCGATCAAGGCGGGTGCCCGCACCATCAACATCCCCGATACGGTCGGCTATGCCGTGCCCGAGGAGTATGCGGCGCTGATCAAGATGCTGATCGAACGGGTGCCCAATTCGGATCAGGCCGTGTTCTCTGTCCATTGCCACAACGACCTGGGCTTGGCCGTGGCCAACTCCCTGGCCGCCGTGGTCGCCGGGGCCCGTCAGGTCGAATGCACCATCAACGGCCTGGGCGAGCGGGCGGGCAACTGCTCCATGGAAGAAGTCGTCATGGCGCTGAAGACCCGCCAGGACGTGATGCCGTTCGAGACCAACATCGACGCCACCCATATCACCCGCGCGTCGCGCATGGTGTCGTCGATCACCGGCTTCCCGGTGCAGCCCAACAAGGCCATCGTCGGCGCCAATGCCTTCGCCCACGAATCGGGCATCCATCAGGACGGCATGCTGAAGAACGCCCAGACCTATGAGATCATGACGCCGGAAAGCGTCGGCCTGACCAAGTCCAAGATCGTCCTGGGCAAGCATTCCGGGCGCAACGCCTTCAAGACCAAGCTGGAGGAAATGGGCTACAAGCTGGGCGACAACGCCTTGAACGAGGCCTTCAAGCGCTTCAAGGATCTGGCCGATCTGAAGAAAGACGTGTTCGACGAGGACCTGGTGGCCCTGGTCGACGACGACACCCGGGTCAACGACCGCATCAAGCTGACCAGCCTGGAAATCCAGTGCGGCACCGTGCACCGCCCGC
The DNA here is from genome assembly GCA_002706405.1 of Rhodospirillaceae bacterium. Classification (GTDB taxonomy): domain Bacteria; phylum Pseudomonadota; class Alphaproteobacteria; order Rhodospirillales; family Casp-alpha2; genus UBA1479. The sequence continues at coordinate 45,699 of PALN01000017.1, forward strand.
CCAAGGCGGCCATGGAACTGGAAATCGACGGCAAGGTGCAGTCCTGCGAGGGCACCGGCGACGGTCCCGTGGACGCGGCCTTCAACTGCATCAAGACCCTGTTTCCCCATGGCGCGCGGCTGCAATTGTACCAGGTTCACGCGGTGACCCATGGCACGGACGCCCAGGCGGAAGTGACCGTCAGGCTCGACGATAACGGCGAACGCACGGCCCAAGGGGCCGCCGCCGACACGGATACGATGGTCGCATCGGTGAAGGCTTATGTGAACGCGTTGAACAAGTTGTTGACCAAACGGGAGAAAAAGGCGCCCGAGGCGATGTCCGCCTAGGTCGGGTCCGCCTTCGTAATACCCAAGATTGGCCCTTTAAACGGCTGAATCTTTCCGTTAAAAGACCCAATATGGTGCAGGGGCTTCTGGCCCCTGCACCCATATATCGTGGCCCGGTGACCCCAATCCGGGTCGGTACCGAGGGATACATTCATCGGACCCCAGCCCCGACGTCTTCAGGGGTTCGCCCCGGGGCTCCCATGACACAGAGACAAGGCTGAACGCTTCATGTTCTCGCGACTTTTTGGGTTTCTTTCCGCGGACATGGCCATCGACCTGGGCACGGCCAACACGTTGGTCTACGTCAAGGGCAAGGGCATCGTCCTGAACGAGCCGTCGGTGGTCGCCATCGCCGAGGTCAAGGGCAAGAAGCATGTTCTCGCCGTCGGCGAGGAAGCCAAGCAGATGCTTGGCCGAACGCCCGGCAACATCCGCGCCATCCGTCCGCTTCGCGACGGCGTCATCGCCGACTTCGAAGTGGCCGAGGAGATGATCAAGTACTTCATCCGCAAGGTTCACAACCGGCGATCGTTCGCGAGCCCGCTGGTCATCGTCTGCGTGCCCTCCGGCTCCACCGCCGTTGAGCGCCGCGCGATTCAGGAATCAGCGGAAAGTGCCGGGGCCCGCAAGGTCTTCCTGATTGAAGAGCCGATGGCCGCGGCCATCGGCGCCGGTCTGCCGGTGACGGAGCCCACGGGTTCCATGGTCGTCGACATCGGCGGCGGCACGACGGAAGTCGCCGTGCTGTCCCTGGGCGGCATCGTCTATGCGCGGAGCGTGCGCGTCGGCGGCGACAAGATGGACGAGGCGATCATCGCTTATATCCGCCGCAACCATAACCTTTTGGTCGGCGAAGGCTCCGCCGCCCGCATCAAGGAAGACATCGGGTCCGCCTGCGCGCCGGAAGACGGCGAAGGCCAGACCATGGAAATCAAAGGCCGCGACCTCATGAACGGGGTGCCGAAGGAACTGATCATCTCGCAGCGGGAAATCGCCGAGAGCCTGGCGGAACCCGTGGGCGCGATTATCGAGGCCGTGAAGGTCGCCCTGGAGCACACGGCGCCCGAACTGGCGGCCGACATCGTCGACAAGGGCATCGTGCTGACCGGCGGTGGTGCGCTTCTCGGCAATCTGGACCTGGTCCTGCGCCACGACACGGGCCTGCCCGTGTCCATCGCCGACGACCCGCTGTCCTGCGTCGTGCTCGGCACCGGCCGCGCCCTCGAGGAAATGAAGCGCCTCAAGGACGTCCTGACGACGATGTACTAGTCGCAAAACCCGAGCCCGTCATCGGCGGGCGACGGTTGTTTTGCGCGAACACATCCAATCGGCACGATAAAACCCAAGCCCGCCACCGGCGGGCGGCGGTTGTTTTGCGCAGATCAGGCGATCAAAGGGGAAGAGGCGTTGCTTCTTCCTTGATGATGTCCGGCATGAATTGTCGGCGCTGCTGCGCGCGGAAGCGCCAGATCATCAGCACCGCCGCCGCCGTCAGGCCGATGACGAAGCCAATCCAGATTCCTTGCGTCTGCAATCCCGCGCCGAAGGCGAGCCAGATCCCCGACCCGGCGCCCAACCCCCAATAGCTGACGCCGGCGATGGCCATGGGAAAGGCTGTGTCGTTGAGGCCGCGTAACGCCCCCGCCGCCACGGCCTGCAGGGCGTCGACGATCTGAAACATCGCGGCCAGCAGAAGCAGTGCGACAGCCAGGCGCAGAACCTCGGCGGAATCGGCGCGGGCGGTGTCCAGGAACAGTCCCGCGAACAGGTCCGGAAAACTCACCACCACGCCGGTCATGACCGTCGCGAACAGCATGCCCACGGAGATGGCCGACCATCCGGCGCGGTAGGCGCCGGCGACGTCCCGGCGGCCCACCGCATGGCCGACGCGTACGGTCGCGGCCTGGCTCAGGCCCATGGGGATCATGAAAGTGATGTGCGGCATCTGCATGGCGATCATATGGGCGGCGATGGCCACGGCCCCGAACTGGCCGATCACGAACACGGCGCCGATGAAGAAGCCGGCCTCCATCACTGAGATCGCGGCGATCGGCGCGCCGATGCGGAAGATCTGGCGGAAGATGCGCCAGTCCGGCCGCCAGAAGCGGACGAACAACTGATACTTATTGAACGGTCGCCGCCACTGAATGACGGCGGCAAGGGCGAGCATCATCAGAACGTTCACCACCGTCGTGGCGATCCCCGCCCCCACCAGTTCCAGGCGCGGCAGGCCGAAATTGCCGAAGATCAGGCCGTAATCCAGAAACGCGTTGAGCGGCACCCCCGCCAGCATGACCCAAAGGGCGGCCATGGGCCGGCCCAGGGCGGAGACGAAGTTGCGCAGCACGGTAAAGGCAATGCCGAAGGGCAGACACCACATCAGGGTGCTCATATAGGCCTCGGCATGGGGAATGGCTTCCGGCGGTTGACCGGTCCAGATGAGCAACGCATCCATATGGGCGAAGCCGACGATACAGGGCGCGGTCATCAGGATGGTCACCCATAGGCCCTGGCGGATCACCCGGCGCACGATGCGCGGCTGCCGCGCGCCGAAGGCCTGCGCCGCCAGCCCCGCCGTCGACATGGTCACACCCATGCAAATGATATAGCCGATGAAGAAGACCATGAAGCTGAGGGACGCGCCGGCCAGGGGTTCGGGACCCAGGCGCCCGATCATCGCCGTATCTGTGGTCAGCATGGCGACCCAGGCGATCTGGGTCGCGACGATCGGGCCGGCCAGACGGAACAACTGCGACAATTCCGTGCGCCAAGTGGCGGACAGGACACGTCGCATTGCGGGGGAGCCGGGGAGGGAGGCGGTCATGAGGTGAAATCCGTCGTTGGGTTTCGAATGCGGGAAATCAGGGACAAAAAAAAGCGGACCTTGCGGTCCGCCCTGGGCGTTGCCGTCACGGGGACGGTCAGCGCGAGGGCGTTATGCGTCGGACACCGAGGACCGCCGGTGCCGGAACGGGCGTGAAGACGCCGCCGGACAGGCCGGTCACGATGACGGGAATATGGGAAATGTGCTGTTCCATGGCCGGGGTTATAGCCCCGCCATGGCGCAAAGAAAAGTCGAAAGGCGGCGCGTCATGCACCTGGCGGGCGTATCGCCCAGTCGGTGAACGGGCTTGAATGCATCTTGAACTTTTCGTTCGGGTCCATGAAATCGTGGGTGTGGACGACGACCCGATCGTTCTCGATCAGCACCACGCAATAGGCGGGCGGCTCGAAGCTGGCCGTCATTTCCTCGTTCACCATGTCGAGCCAGACTTGCTGGTTCAGGCCGCGCAAGGTGGAATAGGGGATCCCCCGCCAACTGCCGGAAATGGGCCGATGGACATGGCCGAAGAACAGATGGCGGATGCGCGCCTTGTGCGGCTCGATCACGGCTTGGAATTCGTCCTTCTGCTGCAGGCCGATGCGGTCCATGGCCGGAATGCCGACGTCGAAGGGCGGATGATGCATGAACAGGAACAGGTCATGGCCGTCGGAAGCGGCCAGCGTCTCGGCCAGCCAGGCTTGGCGGTCGGCGCAGAAATGTCCGGCCGACGTGCCCGCAAGCATCGTGTCGAGAAAGACGAACCGGCCCACGGGCGTGTCCAGGGTCGATTGAACAAAGCCATTGTTATCAACCGGCTGGTTCGGGAAATGAGCGCGCAGCACGTCGCGGGCGTCATGGTTGCCCGCCAGGACATGAACGGGCATGGCGAGCGGCGCCAAGCCGTCCACTAGGTTCTGGAACGCCGCCGGCTCGCCCCAATGGGTCAGGTCGCCGGTGATCACCGCCATCTCGGCATCCTGGTGATGGGCATTGATGTCGGCCACGGCGGCATCCAGGGCCGGCCGCGGGTCGCGGCCGTACAGCGTCTTGCCCGGCGGCACGAAATGGGGGTCGGTCAGATGGATGAACTTCATGGGAGGGTGGTCCTATTCTGCGTCGATCGCGGGGCAAGAATAACCAGATGTCCGACCCTGTCGCCAGGGGGCAGGACGGAATGCTGTAATTTGTTCGATTTCATCTTAAAATATCGGCATAGACGGTTGTTTTTTTTGGTAAACAGCGCTACGCGTCATTAATCGTCGATTAACGCTCATCGGCGACAAGTATAACCTAAAGGGGAGGTCGGGAGTTGCGGCCCTGCAATCGGTTTTGGGGACCGGGCGTGGGATCGTGGGTATTGTAATGGGCAGGAAGGACGTCCTGGGGTGAAGGAACCGCATTCATTTTCGCGGGTCGCGCAGCCGATTCGCAATTTCGCCCAGCGCTTCGCCTATGTCGGGCTGGTGGTGGCGGCGTTCGCCCTGATGATGCTTGCCAAGGTCGATACCATCCTGGTCGAACGCGCGCGGACCCATATGACCGACGCCGTTGCCCCCATCCTGGATGTGCTGTCGCGGCCGCTCGATACGGTGAACCGCGGCGTCGCCGAGATCCAGGCCATGAAAAACCTGTACGAAGAGAACACGCAGCTGCGCGAGGAACGCACGCGGCTCATGCATTGGAAATCCGTCGCCGAGAAGCTGGAGGCGGAGAACCGGGTTCTCAAGGAACAGCTCAACGTCATTCCCGAGCGCGAGGCGAGCTTCGTCACCGCGCGGGTCATCGCCGATACGGGCGGTGCCTTTTCGCAAAGCGTGATCGTCAACGCGGGTGCCCGCGACGGGGTCGAGAAGGGCCAGGCGGCGGTTACCGCCGATGGCCTGGTCGGTCGCGTCATCGACGTCGGCAGCCGGTCCGCCCGGGTCCTGCTGCTGACCGACATCAACGCCAAGATTCCGGTTCTCGTCGATCCCACCCGCACGCGCGCCATCATGGCCGGGACAAACCTGGCCCGGCCGCGCCTGACCTGGTTGCCGCCGGGGGCGGTGGTGTCCGTCGGTGACAGCGTCGTGACTTCGGGCCACGCCGGCGTGTTCCCGCCGGGCCTGCGGGTCGGCCAGGTTGCCGCCGTCGGCGAAGGGGGCCTGATCGTCCAGCCCTATGTCGATCTGACGCGTCTGGAATATGTGCGCGTCCTCAATTTCGGGTCCGGCGGAATCCTGCAGTTGCCGCAGCGTTCCATTGGTGCCGACACGCCGGGTAAGGAGCGGGGACACCGCCCATGAGGCCGACCTTCTGGCAGCGCCTGGATGCCTTCGCCCGCAACCTGACGCCGGTCGCGCTGACCCTGGTCCTGGTCATTCTCAACGTCGTGCCGACCCATATTCCGGGCATCGCCCGGGTGCTGCCGGTGCTGCCGCTGATCTCGGTCTTCTACTGGTCGATTCACCGCCCGCATCTGGTGCCGGCTCCCGCCGTGTTTCTGATCGGCCTGTTTCAGGACGGCCTGACCGGGGCCCCCATGGGGCTGCACGCGCTGATCTTCCTGGCCGTGCAGGGGGTCGTGCTGTTCCAGCACAAGTTCTTCATGGGCAAATCCTTTCTGGTTCACTGGCTCGGCTTCGGGCTGGTCGGGGCCGGGGCGGCGGCGCTGAGCTGGGCCCTGCTGTCGGCCTTTCACGTCACGCTGTTCGCCGCCGACGCCATCGTGTTCCAATACATCATGACCGTTGCCGCCTTTCCGCTGTTCGCGTTCATCTTCTCGCGCTGGCAGCAGGCATTTTTGAAACTGGATTGATCCGATGCATGGGGATCAAGAACGCCAAAAACTTTTCGCCCGCCGCACCGTGATGCTGGTGGGGGGCAAGCTGGCGCTTGTCTCCATGCTGGCGGGCCGGATGTATTACCTGCAGGTGGTCAAGGCCGAGCAATACAAGATGCTGGCCGATGAGAACCGCATCAGCCTGCGCCTGTTGGCGCCGCCCCGCGGCCGCATCGTCGACCGCTTCGGCATTCCGCTTGCCGACAACAAGCAGAACTACCGGGTCATGCTGGTGTCCGAGGATACCCGGGGGCTCGGCGTCGATGGCGCGCTCGACCTGTTGCACGATATCGTGCCCATGAGCATGGGCGAACGCCGCCGGGTCCTGAAGGAAGTCAGCCGCAACCGGTCCTTCGTGCCGGTGACGCTGCGCGAGAATCTGGAATGGGAAGAGGTCGCGCGGATCGAGGTCAATGCCCCGGACCTGCCCGGCGTGATGATCGATGAAGGGCAAAGCCGGTTTTATCCCTATGGCCCCAACCTGGCCCATGTCATGGGCTATGTGTCGGCGGTGAGCGAGCGGGAGAAGACCGGCGACCGCCTGTTGGAACTGCCCGGTTTCCGCACCGGCAAGTCGGGGATCGAAAAAATCCACGATCTCAGCCTGCGCGGCTCCGGCGGATCGTCCGAGGTCGAGGTCAACGCCTATGGCCGGGTCATCCGCGAGCTGAACCGGCGCGAGGGGCTGCCCGGCGCTGAAATCCGCATGACCATCGACGTCGGCCTGCAGCTTGCGGTCGCCAAGCGCCTGTCCAATGAGGTGAGTGCGTCTGCCGTGGTGCTCGATGTTCATACCGGCGACGTGCTGGCCATGGTTTCCCACCCCAGTTTCGACCCCAATGATTTCAACCGCGGCCTGGGGGTCGAGGAATGGAACAAGCTGATCAACAACCCGGCGGCGCCGCTTTCCAATAAGGCGATCGCCGGGCGTTACTCGCCGGGGTCCTGCTTCAAGATGCTGGTCGCCTTGACGGCGCTTGAGCGCGGCGTGATCTCGCCGACCGGCAAGATCTTTTGCCCCGGGTTCATGGAGCTGGGCGACACCAAGTTCCACTGCTGGAAGAAACACGGTCATGGCCTTGTGGATGCGACCAGCGCGATAAGTCAGTCCTGCGACGTCTATTTCTACGAGGTTGCCCGCCGCGTCGGGATCGACCGCATCGCTGAAATGGCGGAACGTTTCGGGCTTGGCGATCCGACCGGCCTGGACCTGCCCGGCGAAAAACGGGGCCTGGTCCCGACCAAGGCCTGGAAGCGCGAAGCGCGGGACCAGTCCTGGCACCAGGGCGAAACGCTGTTGGCCGGGATCGGTCAGGGTTACGTGCTGGCGACGCCGCTGCAGCTTGCGGTGATGACCGCTCGCCTGGTCAACGGTGGGTTCGCCGTATCGCCGCAACTGACCAAATCGGTCAGCACCACCGGCGTGCACGCGGTGCCCGAACATCATCAATTCCCCCAAATCAGCGTCAGCCAGCGCAATCTGGCCCTGGTGCGCGACGCCATGACCCAGGTCGTCAATTCGCCGCACGGAACGGCCCGTGCGTCGGCGATTCATGATCCGCGTTACATCATGGGCGGCAAGACGGGCACCGTGCAGGTTCGCCGCATCACCAAGGCGGAACGCGAACAGGGGGTCGTGAAGAACAAGGATCTGCCGTGGGAAGAACGGGACCACGCGCTGTTCGTCGGCTTCGCGCCGGCGGATAACCCCCGCTATGCGGTCGCCGTGGTGGTCGAGCACGGCGGCGGCGGCTCCAGCGTTGCGGCCCCCATCGCCCGCGATCTCTTGCTGACGGCGCAACGCCGCCAGTCGGCACGCGACATTCCCATCAGCCAGACCAGCGGCAGCCAAGCGGCGCTTGAGCTTCGCGGCACGGAAGACCGTGTCCGCCCCGCGGCGGAACAGAGTTAGGGAGCCGCACCGATGGCCGTTCGCGAAGACGCGCTCAATCCCCCCAGCTTCACCCTGCGGCAAAAGCTGTGGCAGATGCATTGGCTGTTGATCTTGCTGTTGGCGGCGACCGCCTCGGTCGGCTTCGCCATGCTGTATTCGGCGGCGGGCGGCCATTTCGAGCCCTGGGCATCGCGTCAGATGATGCGGTTCGGCGTCGGCATGGCGGTGCTCATCACCGTCGCTTTGATCGATATCCGGCTGTGGCTGAAATATGCCTATGTATTCTATCTGGGCACGGTCGCCCTTCTCGTCGCCGTGGAATTCATGGGTGAGGTCGGCAAGGGGGCGCAGCGCTGGCTTGATCTCGGTTATTTCGGCCTGCAGCCGTCGGAACTGATGAAGATCGCCCTGGTGTTGGCGCTGGCGCGCTATTTCCACGGCACCTCGATCGAAGATGTGCGCCGCATTCCCTCTCTGATCGTCCCGACCTTGCTGATCGCGGCGCCGGCGGCCCTGGTTCTGCGTCAGCCCGACCTGGGCACGGCGCTCATGCTGGTCATTACCGGGGCGGTGATCTTTTTCGCCGCCGGGGTGCGTATCTGGAAATTCGTGTTGGTCGGCATCGTCACCGTGGCGGCCGCACCCATCGCTTGGGGCTTCCTGCGGGATTATCAGAAACAGCGCGTGCTGACCTTCCTCAACCCGGAAAACGATCCGCTGGGGTCCGGCTATCACATCATCCAGTCGAAAATCGCCTTCGGGTCGGGCGGGCTGTTCGGCAAGGGATTCCTGCAAGGCACGCAAAGCCATCTCAACTTTCTGCCGGAAATGCAGACCGACTTCATCTTCACCATGCTGGCCGAGGAATTCGGTATGGCCGGCGGGCTGGCGCTGCTCGGCCTCTATGTGGTGATTCTGATTTACGGGCTCGCCATCAGCGTGCGCTGCCGCACCCAATTCGGCCGCCTGGTCGGCATCGGGGTGACGGCGACGTTCTTCCTCTACGTGTTCATCAACATGGCCATGGTCATGGGCCTGGTGCCCGTGGTCGGCGTGCCGCTGCCGCTGATTTCCTATGGCGGCACGGCCATGCTGACCCTGTTGTTCGGTTTCGGGCTCTTGATGGGGACCTGGATTCACCGTGATGTCATGGTCGGCCGGCGCGGTATCGGCGACGACGTTTAGGGTCGCCCAGCCGCGTCTTTCCGGGCTTTCCGACAAAACCTGCCCAAGGGTGTCACTTCGCCTCGACAAAGCCGGCCAAGCTTGCTAAAACCCCGCCCTCCATACGTGGTGCGGGCTGTTAGCTCAGTTGGTAGAGCAGCTGACTCTTAATCAGCGGGTCGAAGGTTCGAGTCCTTCACAGCCCACCATTCCTCCCCCATTGAACGTTGTTATTTCTTTCCGGCGGCCTTCAGGGCCTGCTCGCGGTAGGCCTGGATGCGGGCTTTCAGCCCGGGGACCGAGGCCGTGCGGGCAATGTCGGCCATGTCGGCGTCGCGGGTGTCGGTCGCGGTCACGCGGAACAGGTCGGCCGTCGCCTGGGGGCTGAGGATCTGTGCCGCGGCGGCGGCGTCCTTGGTGGCCTGCGGCCAGTCGTCCCCATCGATCATGTCCGTGGCGAAGCCCAGGCGCAGCGCCTCGGCGGCGTCGAAGGTCAGGCCGGAATTCTGAATGTGGCGGGCCGCGTCCTCGCCGACGCGGACCTTGAGGCGCCGGGTGCCGAGTACGATGCCGAAGCCGAGCCCCGGCATGCGGAACGAGGTCTTCGGGGCGGCGATGCGGCGGCTGCAGGCGCAGAACAGATCAGCTCCGGCGCCGAACACCCGGCCGTGGGCCAGCGCCAGGGTCGGGAACGGCGCGTGGTAGACGGCCTGCAACAGGCTTTCGATGCGGATCAGGCGATGAACCAGATCGCCGTCCGTGACGCTTTCCAGGTCCGACAGATCGAAGCCGGAACAGAAACTCTTGCCTTCACCACGCAGGATGAGCAATCGCGTGCCGTCGTTCGCGGCAGCGGTGACGGCGGCGAGCAGATCCTCGACCAGGTCCGGGCCCAGGGCGTTTGCCTTGTCGGTCCGGTTCAAGGTGATGTCGGTGGCGCCGTCGTTGCTTGCGATGATCAGGTTGGTCATGTCGTCGTCCTTCGTGGTTCAGATAGGCTAGGTGATCAGTTCGCAGAATATCCGCGTTCGGTCCACCTTTTCCTTGCCGGCGCAAGGCTGGGCGCCCGGCTCGGGTTGCAATCCGGCCTGGGATGTCCCACGTTTGACACCAAGGTCAAACGCCGTGTTCCGCGGCGGCGGCCAAAAATCGTTGTGTGATGTCCGATATTCCCCCTGACATATTCCCCGACAGCCCTTCGCGGCAGGGGTCGCCGGCCGAGCCGCCGGTGACGACGGCGGAGACGGGAAAGCCGCGCCGCGTGGGCGTCGAGATTGAATTCGCCGGGCTGGACGTGCCCGCCGCCGCCGACCTGGTCCACGATCATTTCGGCGGCCGGATATCCCGGGCGGACCTGCATCGCCTGATCATCGAAGAAACCGAGTTCGGCGCGTTCGTGGTCGAATTGGATGCCCAGGTCGTCCATAAGGGCACGGACGACGACGCGGCGGCGAAGACGCCGCTGCTGCCCAAAGACATGGATGCCGCCGCCCGCGACGCGCTGGGCAAGGCGGTGACGGGGATTGTGCCGGTCGAGATCGTCACGCCACCCTTGCCCTGGTCCGAGCTGGGCCGCCTGGCCGATGTCACAGAAGCGCTGCGTCAGGCCGGCGCCAAGGGCACGCACGAAAGCCTGCTGTATGCCTTCGGCTTGCACCTGAACCCGGAATTGCCGGCGACCGACGCGGACACGATCCTGCGCCACCTCCGGGCCTTCGTCATCCTGGCCGACTGGCTGCGCGAACGGGTCGCGGTCGATCTGACCCGACAGCTGTTGCCGCACGCGGACCCGTTCCCGAAGGATTATGTCCTGAAGATTCTGGATTCGGGTTATGCCCCGGACCTGGACGGCCTGATCAGCGACTACCTGGATCACAACCCGACCCGCAATCGCGAGTTGGACATGCTGCCCCTGTTCCGCCATCTGGACGAGGCCGCGGTCACGGCGCGGCTGGACAGTGCCTTGATCAAGGCGCGTCCCACGTTTCATTACCGCCTGCCCGATTGTGCCCTGGGTGATCCGGACTGGTCGCCGGTCGTCGAATGGGACCGTTGGGTCAGGGTCGAGGAACTGGCTGCGGACCCGGACCGTTTGGCCTGTTTCGCGGCGGCGCTCAGCGATAATCTTCGCCGTCCGGCGGCGGAACGCTGGCTAGATGAACTGCGAGATTGGCTGACGTCATGACGGCGCGGCCCCGCATCGGCGTGACGGTTTCCAACAAGGGCGCCCGGCTGACATGGCTGGCTCATTGGCTGGCGGTGCTGCGCGCCGGCGGGCGGCCCGTGCGTCTGTCGGTGGGTGGCAGAACCGAGGTTTCCGGCCTGGACGGGCTTGTGATCGGCGGCGGTGACGACATCGGCGCGGCGCTGTACGGCGGTGAGGTCGGCCTGGACGTCCGGATTGACCCTGCCCGCGACCGAATGGAACAACAGGCGTTGGACGTGGCGCTTCATGCGGACCTGCCGATCCTGGGCGTGTGCCGGGGCGCGCAGATGATCAACATCCACCTGGGCGGCAGCTTGCATCAGGATGTCTATGCCGCCTATTCCGGCCTGCCGCGCCTGCGCACGCCGCTGGCGCGCAAGCGGATTTCCGTGGCGGGGGGAAGCCGCCTCGCCCGTCTGATGGGCGGGGGCCGGATTGCGGTCAACAGCCTGCACCATCAAGCGGTCAAGCGCCTGGGCCGGGGGCTCAAGGTTTCCGCGCGGGATGCCCACCGGGTCGTGCAGGCCGTGGAAAACCCGGCGGCGGATTTTCTGGTCGGTGTCCAATGGCATCCGGAATTCCTGATCTTCCACCGCCGCCATCAGGCGCTCTACCGCGGATTGGTGCGCGCCGCGCGCGGGTGAATCCACGGGGCGGTGGTGTTATGGAACGGTATGATAAATAAATATTGAGAATGACTCGCATTCGCATTATGTAAGTCTGTGAGGAGACAGACTTATGACCGACCTGACACCCAAGAGAACTTTGTTGAACGCCGGCGAGGGGCTCCTCTTGTTGGCGATCCGGGCGTGGCGGGGGCTCACCCCGGAAAGCACGCGTTCCGATGGGGCGGGCCGGGATGGGTCGGCAAGGGCCGAGGCCCGAAATGTTCCCCCGGCTCTTGCCGACGCCGTCGCCGCGTTTCTCGACCTGCTGTGGCGCAGCGATCCCTTCATCGTGCGCTCCAACCCCATTGCCAATAACGGCATGACCCTGTTTGAACTGCAGACCATCTACGCCCTTGCCGAATGGCGCAAAGGCAACCACCGCACGGTCCACGAACTTCTGGCATGGTGGTTCCCCGATACGCAGATCGCCTATGGCAGGGCGCTTCTGGCCGAGGTGTCCGAGGTGCTTGATGACCTGGGCATCGAATTCCAGCCCAGCAAATGGGTACACGCCCATTTCCTGGGAAACCGGCCCCGGCAGGCCGGTTCGGGGTCGGTCGTCCCCACCGGCACGCGCATGACCCCGCCGGGGGTCCTGTGGGCCGCCGCGCGGGCGAACCGGACCCTGCACTGATCATCCATCCCCATAAAGAAAAAGAGGCAAAACATGGCCGACACGCCATTGGTTGAATTCGACGACCTGCATGTGACATTTCCCACCAGCGGCAAGCATGTAGAGGCCGTGCGCGGCGTTTCCTACGCCATCATGCCCGGCGAGACCGTGGGTGTGGTCGGCGAGTCCGGGTCGGGCAAGTCCGTCACCGCCATGTCGCTGCTGCGTCTGAACGAAATGATCGGCGCCTACGTGCCCAAGGGCCGCATCCAGTTCAACAGCCGCGAGCATGGCCGCATCGATCTGGCACAGGCCGACAGCACCGTCGTTCAAGGCATTCGGGGCAAGGAGATCTCGATGATCTTCCAGGAACCCATGACCTGCCTGAACCCAGTTCTCAGCCTGCGCACGCAGCTGACGGAACCCTTGTTCCAGCATCAGAACCTGGACCCGGCCGAGGCGGAGGAGAAGATCGTCCGCCTGCTGACCCGGGTGCGGATTCCCGATCCCATCGGCAAGCTGGCGCAATATCCCCACCATCTCTCCGGCGGCATGCGCCAGCGCGTGATGATCGCCATGGCACTGGCCTGCGAGCCGGCGTTGCTGATCGCGGACGAGCCGACGACGGCCCTCGACGTGACGATCCAGGCGCAGATCCTGGACCTGATCAAGGACATCCAGGAAGAATTCGGAATGTCGGTCATGTTCATCACCCACGACATGGCGGTGATCGCCGAAATGGCCGACCGGGTGGTCGTCATGTACCAGGGCGAGGTCGTGGAGCAGGGGCCGGTGGATCAGATCTTCCACGACCCCCAGCACCCCTATACGCGCAAGCTGATCAACGCGGTGCCGCGCATCGGCAGTATGACCGGGAAAGCCGCGCCGGAAAAATTCCCCGCCATCGCCGGCTGATCCCGGCCCACCCAAAGAAACCCTGAAAAACGATTGGGCGAAACATCATGAACGAGATTTCGAACCCCGAGTTCCTGTTGGAAGTCGATAACCTGACCACCTACTTCGACATCAAGGACGGCCTGCTGCGCAAAACCATTGCCAGAGTCCACGCGGTGGAAGGCGTGTCCTTTAAGGTCCGGGCGGGGGAAACCCTGAGCATCGTCGGCGAAAGCGGGTGCGGCAAGACCACCACGGGCCGGACCATCGTCGGCCTGGAAGCGGCGTCTTCGGGCGGCGTCACCTTTCAAGGCCAACCCATGGCGTCGCATCGGGGCGGCGATCGGCGGGATTTCTACACCAAGGTTCAGATGATCTTCCAGGACCCCTATTCGTCGCTCAACCCGCGCATGTCCGTGCGCGACATTCTGGCGGAACCGCTCAGCGTTCATAAGCTTGTGCCCCGCGACGGCATCAATACGCGGGTCGCCGAACTTCTGCGCAAAGTCAATCTGCCGGCCGACTTCGCGTCACGCTACCCGCACGAATTTTCGGGCGGCCAGCGCCAGCGCATCTCCATCGCCCGGGCCTTGGCCATGGATCCCAAACTGATCATCTGCGACGAAGCGGTGTCTGCCCTGGACGTCACCATCAAGGCCCAGGTCATCAATCTTCTGATGGACCTGCAGAGTGAGTTGGGCCTGTCTTATCTGTTCATCAGCCACGACATGGCGGTGGTGGAGCGGATTAGCCATCGGGTCGCGGTCATGTATCTGGGCCAGATCGTCGAAATCGGCAGCCGCGAGGACATCTTCGAGACGCCCCGGCATCCCTATACGAAAAAGCTGCTGTCGGCCGTGCCGGTGGCCGATCCTAAATTGCGCCGCAAGGATCGCAAACTGATGGTCGATGAAATTCCCAGCCCCGTGAAACCGATCGGCTACAGCCCGGAACGGGTTGTGTACGACGAAGTGTCGCCTGGCCACATGGTGGCGCGGACGTAACGCCGCCCGTGGGCCTGGAATACGGCGTGGCGGAGCGTCAGGCCGCGCGGCTTTGGATGGATTGTTCGATGCGTTCGCGCAGGAGGTTGACCGTGGCAGGTTTGGTCACGAAGCCGTCGGCACCAAGGGCGCGGGCCTGAGACACCAGTTCATGGCGCCCGTGGCTGGTCAGGAAGATCACCGGCGTATCACAGATGGTTTGGTCGGCGCTGTCGCGCAGTTCCTTGAGGAAGGTCAGCCCGTCCATGGGCCGCATTTCGATGTCGCACAGCACGACATTGGGCCGAACGTCGGTCATCGCTTCCAGGCCCGCTTGGCCGTCGGCGGCGGTTTCGATGCGGCCGAAGCCGATCTGCTCCATCATCTTGCTGACGATGTTCACCACGAATTCCTGATCGTCGATGATCAGTGCGGTCATGTCGGCAAAAGCAGTGTCGCTCAAGACCGAGTGCCTCCAAATACTTCCGCCACTAGGGCATTCCTTCTGCAACGAGCGCCAAGCGATAGTGCGGTAACATGAAACAGGTGCAATTAATATTTTCTCAATAATGGTAGCACGACCATTGCGTCTGGCAACGATGTTTCCAACCGGATCGCAACCATAGGTTTCGTCGTCCGGCCATCGGATATGCGGGAAGATCGGTTGGGGTCATGAAATAGAGCGTCGGTCGTGGCCAGACACCGCCTGGGAAACGACGGCAAGTTCCGGTTCGATGCGCCGCGAATACTCGGCCGCGCGCGACGTGTCACCGGCGCATAGGAACAATTCGATCTGCTCGCACAAGTTGGCGAACCGCACGGCACCGGCAAGGCGCGATGTGCCCTTCGCCGCATGGGCGGCCTCGCGGGCACGGGCGAAATCCTGCTCGGCGAAGGCATCCAGCATGTCATCGACCAGGCGGCGCGCATTGCGGATGTAATCCTCCAGCAAGGGGGCCACCATTGTCTCGTCGCCGCCGACGGCATCATTGATGTAGCGCAGATCCAGGATCGCGTCGTCGCCGAATGGTCCGCTGCGATGGCTGTCGCGGTCATTGTCGGCCACCGGTTGGCGCAGTTGAACGGCCTTTGGCAGCCAGCGTTGGATAAGTTCGTTCAGGGTCGCGCGGTCGACCGGCTTTGGCAGATAGTCGTCCATGCCGGCAGCACGGCAGCGCTCCTTGGTTCCGATCAGGGCGTCGGCGGTCAGGGCGATGATCGGCATGTGGGGTCGGTCTCCGGCGCGTTCCAGGGTGCGGACTTTTGCCGCCAGTTCGTAGCCGTCCATTTCCGGCATATGGCAGTCGGTGATCAGCATGCCGAAGGATTGGCGGCGGATGCGGCTCCAGGCGTCGACGCCGTTGGCGGCGGTCTCGACGGCGATTCCCAGCCGCTCCAGCATCATGCAGATGACTTTGCAGTTCACCGGATTGTCTTCGGCGAACAGGACCAGCGCTCCCTCGGCGCGGGCAAGTTCCTTGTCCGGCGTTGCGTAAAGCGGCAGCGCCGCGGTGTCGGCCACCCGGCGGACGGGGGCGTGAATCCCGGGCAGGTTGAGCCCCAGCGCCATCGCCCCCGCGTTCCAAATCAATGCGCGTTGAACGGGTTTCGGCACGAACATGTGCTGTCCCGCCAGACGGTCCGGGTCGACGGACAGAATGTCGCTTCGCGGCATGAGAATGATCGTCTTCGGCGTGATGGGGTCGCCGGCCTTTTCCCGTGCGGCGATGAACCGGCTGATCCCTTCGCTGCCTCGGTCGTGATCGAGGATCAAAAGGTCGAACTGGTCTCCCACCATCTTGCCGCCGGACGTCAAGCGGCTCAGCGCGCGAAGGCTCGGAATGATCTCGGTCTTTGCGCCCAGGTGGCGCATATAAATGTCGATGCAATCGGCGGTGCTCGTGTCGCCGGCCAGAATGCCGACATGGTGGCCGGCGAACGGGCGTCCGATAGCGGCGGTCGGATCACGGCTCGGCAGCATGGAAATGCGGAACCAGAAGGTGGACCCTCGGCCTTCACGGCTGTCGGCGCCGATTTCACCGCCCAGCATATCGACCAGTGCCCGGCAAATGGACAGGCCCAATCCGGTTCCGCCGAACCGCCGCATGGTCGAACTGTCACCTTGTTCGAAGGGCTGGAACAGCTTGCGCTTGTTCTCCTCGGAAATACCGATGCCCGTGTCGCTGATGCGGAACATGAAGCAGGACGCACCGTCCGCCGCCTCATCCGGGCGAACGTCGATGTCGATACGGCCATTGTCCGTGAACTTGACCGCATTGCCGACGAGATTGAGAAGAATTTGACGGAGCCGGGTCGGATCGCCGATCAGTTCATCCGGTATGGCGGGGTCGATGAACACGCCGAGACGGTTTCGTTTCTCCTCGGCCCGGGGCGCCATAAGCTCGCCGACACCCTCGACCAGATCGCTGAGCCTGAACGGGCTGAGGTCCAGTTCCAGGCGCCCGGCCTCGATCTTGGAGAAGTCCAGGATGTCGTCGATGATGCCCATTAGCGTGCGGCAGGAATCCTGGATGATCGTGAGCATCCCGCGTTGGGTGCCGTTCAGGGCCGTATCGTGCAGCATCTCCGCAACGCCCATGATGCCGTTCATCGGGGTGCGGATTTCATGGCTCATGTTGGCAAGGAAGATGGATTTCGCCTTGTTGGCGCTTTCCGCGGTGTCGCGGGCTTCGCGTAGGCGTTCCTCGAACTGTACGCTTTCGGTGATGTCCACATGGATGCCGACGATGCCGCCGTCGGGCAGCCAGCCGCGCCGGGTTTCCACGGTCCGTCCGTTTGTGAGGCGGCGGCGGATGATGAGGTTTTCCGATCTTCGGATATCGGCGATGTGATTTTCCACGATGTCGTCTGACGATCCTTCCGCATCTCCATAATCACCGCGCTCCACAAGGAAGCGCACGGCATCGCGCAGACTGACGCCTTCCCGCACCAAGCCCTCGGGGAAGTCGAACAGATTGAGGTAGTGATCGTTGAACGTGACGAATTTCAGATCGGAATCGAGCACGACGATTCCGTTGTTCATGGCGCGCACGGCCGTATCGAACAGTTCGGTCTTCTGCTTCAAGTTGGCTTCGATGGTTTTCAACTCGGTGATGTCCGTCGCGGTCACCGTGGTGCCACCGTCCGAGGTTCGGTTTTCCCGCAACAGGAACCAGCGCCCGTCCGTGAACTCCCGGATAATGGGCGGGCCCGGATTGCGGTGCTCGTACATGCGCTGTTCCAGGAACTCTTCCTCGCGGCCTTGGGCGTCGGCGATGCGCGGCATGCTCGCGCGGAGGACGTCTTCGAATGTTCCTCCCTGGTCGATAAGGTCCACGGTCTGGGGGTGTGTGTCGGCGTAGCGCGAGTTCATCAGGACCAGGCGGTCTTCGGCGTCGAACAGGGCGAAACCTTCCTGCAGGCTCTCCAGCGCGCCGCGCAGTCGTGCCTCGCTCTGTTGCACGGCCAGTTCGGCGCGGCGGCGTTCCTCGACCTCGCGGGTCAATTCCTGGGTCCGTTCTTCGACCCGCTTTTCGAGGTCGTCACGGGCCTGGCGCAGGGCGTTCTCCGCCCGCATCCGCTCACTGATGTCACGGGAGTAGGCAAAGATGTATTCCTTGCCGTCGTGGTCGATGAAGGTCGATGCGGTCTCCACCGGGAAGGTCGTGCCGTCCTTGCGGCGGTGCTTGCTGAACGACACGCGGTGGCCGTGGGCCTTCATGTAGTCCCAGCGTTCCTTCCAGTCGTCAGGTGTGCGCTCGGGGTTGATCTGGAACACGGGCATGTTCAGCAACTCTTCGCGGCTATACCCGAGGGCCCGGCACGACGCGTCGTTGACGTAGATGAAACGGCCCTCCGAATTGACGGCGAAGAAGGGATCGTTGGCCTCCTGCATCGCCGATTCAAGAAGGTAAAGCTGCTGCGTCGCATTGCGGCTCTTGGTGACGTCGAACAGGACCGTGCACACCGCCGGCCCGTCGCCCCAATCCATCAGGAAGGATCGGTTGTTCAGCCAGACCTCGGTCCCATCCTTGCGGATGCCCCGGTAGATGTAGTCGCTCGGCGCGTTTTGGCCTTGCATGCGGGCTAGGTCGTAGCCGCGGATACGGGCGACTTCCTCGGGCGCCAGGGTCACTTCCAGGCTGCCTTGCTGGAGAAATTCGTTGTGGCTTTCGAAACCGAAGATGCGCAGGAACGCCGGATTGACATAAAGGGGATAGAACCCGCGGTGGACGACGATCCCTTGGTTGGCTTCTTCGGTCAGGGTGCGAAAGCGGCGTTCGCTGTCGATCAACGCCTGTTCGCGGGCAAGGCGGCGGGAAATGTCCTGGGCAAAGGCGAACAGGAACTCCTCGCCGGCGTATTCCATGACGGTCGCCCGCACCTCCACCGGCACGGCAGAGCCGTCCTTCCGCCGGTGGCGGGTATCGAAGCGGATCTGACCGCCGCGTTTCAACTCCTCCCAGAAGATGTCCCATTCCTTGTCCGGCGGCGGGCCGTCGCTGAAGTCGGGGAACGACATGCCGAGCAGTTCTTTTTGGGTATAGCCCAGGTGCCTGCAGGTGGCGTCGTTGACGTATAGAATGCGTTGGTCGCGGCGCAGCCAGAACAGGGCCTCGCCCGAATGGGACAGCGAGAATTCCGTGAACTTTAGGGTTTCCTGCGCCGCTTCCTTGTCGGCGATCTCCCGTTGCAATTCGTAGGTTCGCTCTTCGACCCGCCGTTCCAGTTCCGATTGATGGCGTTCCAGGGCTTGTTCGAATTCGGCACGCTCGGTCAAAAGGTCGTTGATTTCGCGGCTGACCAGGGCGAATTCGTCGTTTCCGCGGGCGGGCAGCATGTTGGTCAGGTCGCCCGATGCGCGGATGTCCAAAAGCTCCCGCTTCAATTGCGCGAAGGGTTGGACGATCAGCCGCCGCATCAGGAAAATGATCACGCACATGACGATCAATGACGCCAGCATCGCCATGATGCCCGCGGTGCGAACCGTGTCGGTGCCAAGCCCGTGGATGGTCGACCAAGCGGTGATGGAATAAAGTGCCGCCGGATAACCGAACAGGTCTCGTTGCACCAACGCCGCGGTCCATGACCCGTCGTCCGCCCGCTCGATGACCGGTTCGTCCAGGGCCAGGATGTGGTTCACCGTCGCCCGTTGGCCGGCCGATAGGCCGGGGGTGATGGGCGTCATTTCCAGAGCGTTGTTCATCTGCCCGGAAATGCGTGATACCGCCGCCGTATCCATCAGACGCCCAATGATCACTGTTCCCGCCACGGACGGTATGCCAGCTTTGCCCAACAAGGGGACCGCCGTCACCAGCATCGGACCGCTTTCCGTGGCGATGGTGCCGCGGATATGGCCGATGCCCCGGTTGTGGGCGAGCAGGGGGTGGTCTTTGGGAAATTCGTCGTGCGCAAGGTTGTCCGCGCGGATGGCGGCACCCGTCTGATGGTTGCGAACTTTCCGGAACACGGTCCGGCCCTGGCGGTCGACGACGATCACCGTGTCGAGCATGAGGGTGTCCAGGATGGCGTCGGTCAGACGCTGTTCAGCGAAGGAAAGGTCACCGGTTTGGGCGAACCGGGCAAGGGCCTCCCATTGCGCCCAAGTCGATGCGACGGGGTCGAGGCTTTTCACCTCGTCGTCGACGATCGCCATGGTGCGCCCGATCTCACGCCGGGTTTCTTGATTTTCGAGCTTGCGGAAGCCCTCGAGGACAACGCGGTCGAGCACGACCAGATTGCCGAGCAGCAGCCCGCCCAACACAATCAGCAGAACGGCAACTATTTTGGTTTGGATCGACATTCAAACGGCCTCCGAACCTTCTCCCTTCGGCCGACTGGCCCCTTCTGCGCCAGCGCCCGACATTTTGACACGAATTGGTGGGCCATCACAAACATCGTCGTCGACTGCAGGGGCAGATAATCTGGGCGATGTCTTTTCATGGGGGGTGGACGTGTGCCTTGCGGACTGTTTTCCGGCTTGTTTCGTGTCGTGGAAACCCTTCCATTTCCGCGCTTGGCCGCTTCGCCCGAATCGGCTACGGTTCTTGTTCGGACCTCTTGGGGGGGCTGCTGCGCGGTCGCGGGCCGCGTGGACATTCGATTGAGGAAACAACAACAATGCGTAGGACGCGGGTATGAGCACGGAAATTGCCACCGCCGCTGGGACGGCCGTGATGGGAGAAGATCACAACGCGGAAATTCGCGACGAAATCTCCAGTCTTCAGACTGAAATTGCGCAGGTCGGTAAGGTCGCGGAGCAGATTGATGCGATCGCCAAACAAACCAACCTGTTGGCCCTGAACGCGACCATCGAGGCCGCCCGTGCCGGTGATGCCGGTAAAGGCTTCGCCGTGGTTGCCGGAGAGGTTAAGAACCTGTCGGCGCAAACGGCGCGGGCGACGGCCGAAGTCGGCGAGGTTCTGGAAAATCTCCGCCGTCGCGTCGACCACCTGGCCAGCCTTCTTTAAACGAACGATCGGTCGTCCGGTATCTGGCCGCCCGACCAGGGCGGGCGGGACCGGTCGCCCGCTGATAGTCCGGCTTGCTCAGGTGCACGTCGCCGACGACCAGGGGGCTATAGATTGTCGTGACGCCGCCGGTGCCTTGCACGGTGCCGGCAAAAGCGCGTTCGCGGGTCGCCATGGTGGTGTTGGTGAGGATGATCTCCGGTGCCATGGCCCCGGTTGCCATCTTAAGGCGCATCCCTCCGCGCACCTCTGTTCATCGGGGGCGGGGGTGGGGATCAGGTCGACGGTTCGAACAGCAATTGCACGCGGTCACCGGCGAACCGGGTCAGGCAGTATTCGACGGGCTTGCCTTCCGTATCCACATTGATGCTTTCGGCAACCAGGACGGGCCGGTTGGGCGGCTGGCTGAGAAGCTGGGATTCATCGTTGTCGGGCATGCGGGTCGTGACGCGGGTGATCTTGCGAAAGAAGTCGGTAATGCCGAACTGGGCCAGCACTTTCGAGATCGAGCGTGATTCCTCGAACCCATCGATCATGCCGGGAAACCGTTTGGCGCAGAAGAAATGGTCGGCAATGCTGATCGGCCGACCGTCGGCTTCGCCGATCGTGCGGATCAGGGTGACCAGCGCGCCGACCTCCAGATCCAGTGCCTCGGCGACGTCGCTGGTCGCCTTGACCCGCTCGCTCAGCACGACCCAGCCGCCGGGCTGGCGGCGTTGGGCCATGATGTTTTCCGTGAACCGGGTGCGGCGGCGCACGGGATAGTCGATGACGTGCTCGTGGACGAAGGTGCCGCGGCCCTGTTCGATGCGGATCAGGCCTTCCTGCTCCAGCCCTTTCATGGCGCGACGCACGGTATGACGGTTGACGTTAAAGCGCTCGGCCAGATCGTGTTCCGTCGGCAGGCGGGAACCGGGGGCAATCATCCCGCTGGCGATGTCATCGGAGATCTGTTCCTCGATCTGGCGCCACAACGACACCCCCGAACCGCGTTTGACGCTCGTTGGATCCATGGGGTTGGCCTCACATCTGTGTCGTTGCTGGCAAAATTGCCGCACATCGAGGGCGGGAGGGGCGTCAATCGTCGCGACCCGCCGATTTCCTCGCCTTATGGGGAGCATGTTATCAAAAAAGAAATAGACGTCTATACAAATTAAAGATGCCTGTTCCCATTGCGGCGCCGGATCGGGCGGTGGCGGCCCGATTTTTGCCGGAGCCAATCTTTATCTATGCGATTACTTGGTCGCGAAGCGCGGGTCATGCCCCGCTTAATCATGAAAACATAATTTATTTACAAGTAATTAGATGGATTTCGACGACCCGTATGGGGCCGTGGGAAGGAGTGTTTATGCGGGGTTTTGCCGAGGGTTATTCAAAAAGCCCTCAAAAAAACGATTGATCTTTTATGGGCAAGATGATCTTATTTTTGCTGTGGTATACCAAATGCCAAAGAGCTCAAAAGAGTCAACGCATGGTGTATTGCAATGTTTGGGAAGACACAGACCAAGTGAATTGACAGGACCGTCTGACCCGATCGCCGGATAAAAACAATAAAGGCGCAAGGGGAAGACATTTAACCGCCACTCGTCTTCGGCTTATACTGTAGCCGGATGCGCTAAGGCGCTATCAACAACTGGGAGGACACCCATGAAGACTTTTGTCAGAAAACTGCTGGGCGTCGGCATTACCGTCGGCCTGGTTTCCGGTTTCACGGCCATTGCGGGCAAGACCGCCTTGGCGTGGGAGCCGGTCAAGCCGATCCAATTCGTCGTGATGGCCGGCAAGGGCGGGGGCGCCGATAAGCTGGCGCGTCTGATCCAGTCGATCATCGAAAAGCATAAGCTGTCGCCGAAGCCGGTTACGCCGATCAACAAGCCCGGCGGTTCCGGTGCGGAAGCCCTTGTGTACATGAAGAACCACAAGGACGCCGACCATGCCATCATGGTTACCCTGAACAGCTTCTACACCACGCCCATGCGCCAGCCGAAGCTGGGTGTCGATCCGCTGACCTTCGCGCCGATCGCGCGGATGGCTGAAGACACCTTCGTGCTCTGGGTCCACAAGGACACCGGCATCAAGACCGTCGACGAATACGTCAAGGCCGCCAAGGCCGCCGGCAACAAGTGGATCATGGCCGGTACCGGTAAGGCTTCCGAAGACAACCTGCTCGCCGACTTCCTGAACGCGGCCTATGGCCTGAACATGAAGTACGTCCCCTACAAGGGCGGCGGCAAGGTTGCCAAGCAGTTGGCCGGTAAGCATGCCAACTCCACGGTCAACAACCCGTCGGAAGCTCTCGGCTTCTATGAAGCGGGTACGGTCGTGCCGCTGGCGTCGTTCACCGACGAGCGTCTGCCGATGTTCAAGGACACCCCCACCTTCAAGGAGCTGGGTCAGGACTTCGTCTATTACATGCAGCGTTCCGTCGTCGGTGCGCCGGGCATGAGCAAGGACGCGCTGGCCTTCTATCAGGGTGTGTTCAAGAAGGTCTATGAGTCGACCGAATGGCAGACCTACATCAAGAAGAAGAGCCTGCAGGGCGACCTGCTCCAGGGCGACGCGCTTGTCACCTATTGGAAGCGTGAAAACGAAGTGCATCGCAAGATGCTGGTCAAGATGGGCGCCATCAAAGGCTAAGTCCGTCTAGGTTCTGAAGAAACGATATAAGGGGAGGTCCCGTCGTCATGCGTCGTGCTGAAATCATCACTGCTGTCCTGATGGCGGGCCTCTCCATATATCTTATGGTCAAGAGCGCCGAACTGCCCATCGGCTGGATCCCCGGCGAGGGACCCGGCGGCGGCTTCTGGCCCTTCTGGCTGGCCGCGATCATGCTCCTCTCGATCATCTGGGTGATGGTCAATTGGTTCCGCCGGACCAGCCCGCCTTCCAAGTCGGAAGACCCGTATCTCGATTCCTACGCCATGAAGATGTTTCTGCTTGTCGGCGGCGGCATCACCGGCATGATCGCCCTAGTCGATATCATCGGCATGCACCTGGCGGCGGCGGTGTTCCTGATCTACTACATCCGCTTCCTGGGCGGGCATTCGTGGAAGGTAACGTTGAGCGTCGCCATGCCCACGCCGGTCGTGACGTTCCTGTTTTTCGACATCGCCTTGCGCAAATTTCTGCCCACGGGGTTCATGGACCCCCTCTACATCCCGCTCTACGACTTTTTCCTCTAGGCCTGTCGGACGGGAGGTCCCGGCCTAACGGGGCAGGAGCGGAAAAATCTCTGGTCTACAAAAGACCAGGAACCACGAAACATGACGGTTACGCTGGCAACGATCGGCACCGTCCGGGGAAACAAAGTAAAGAACAATGGAACTTATCGGTCTTCTGTCAGACGGTTTTCTGGTCGCTTTCGAGCCGCTTAACCTCGGCCTGATCGTGCTCGGTGTGGTCGTTGGTCTGTTCGTTGGCGCCATGCCCGGGCTGGGCTCCGTCAACGGTGTCGCCATTCTGCTGCCCATGACCTTCCTGGTGCCGCCGGCATCGGCCATCATGTTCCTGGCGGCGCTTTACTACGGTGCCATGTATGGCGGGGCGATTTCGTCCATTACGCTCGGCATTCCCGGCGCCTCGACGGCCGTGGCCACGACCTTCGACGGCCGCCCGCTGGCCATGTCGGGCGAGGCCGACAAGGCGCTGATCGCGGCAGCCTTGGCGTCCTTCGCCGGCGGCACGATCTCCATCGTACTGTTTACCCTGTTCGCGCCGCCCCTGGCGTCCGTCGCCCTGGACTTCGGTGATCCGGAAATCTTCTCGCTGATGATCCTGGCCTTCGCGACCTTCGTCGGTCTGTCCGGCGACGACATCGCCAAGACGATCTTTTCCATCTGTATCGGCATGGTGATGTCGGCAATCGGCTTCGATATCATTTCGGGCGAACCGCGCCTGGTGCTGTTCGACCTGATCGGCTTCCAATCCAAGATCAACTTCCTGGTGCTCGCCATCGGCATTTACGGCATCGGCGAAATGATGTGGACCATCGAGGTCAGCCGCGGCGACAACATGATGTCCAAGGTCACCGTGTCGGTCGAGCGGGTGATGAACAATCTCAAGATCATCTGGGGCACCTGGAAAGCCTGGCTGATGGGCTCGGTCCTCGGCTTCTTCGTCGGCATTCTGCCGGCGGCCGGCGCCACGCCGGGCTCGCTCATGGCCTACGGTGTCGCCAAAATGACGTCGCGCGAGCCGCACATGTTCGGCAAGGGCGCCGTCGAAGGCGTGGTTGCGCCGGAAGCGGCCAACAACGCGGCCTCCACCGGCTCCATGCTGCCCATGCTGACGCTGGGGATCCCCGGTTCGCCGACGACGGCGGTGCTGCTCGGCGGCATGGTCATTTGGGGGCTGCAGCCGGGTCCGCGTCTGTTCGTCACGGAAACGGATTTCGTGTGGGGCCTGATCGCGTCTCTCTACGCGGCGAACCTGTTCGCGGTCATCATCAACATCGCATTCATTCCGCTGTTCCTGTGGTTCCTCAAGACCCCGTTCACCATCCTGGCGCCGCTGATCTTCGTGCTGTCCATGGTCGGCGGGTACGCGTCCACGGAACGCATGTTCGACGTCTGGTTGATGTTGATCCTGGGTGTCGGCGGCTATCTGTTGCGCAAGTTGGACTATCCGGTCGCCCCGGCGGTTCTGGCCATCGTGCTGGGCCCGATCGCGGAGCCGGCGCTGCGCCAGTCCCTGCTGATTTCCGGCGGCGACGTCATGGTGTTCTTCAACCGGCCGATCGCCGGCCCGATCACCATCATCGCACTTGTGCTGTTGTTCCTGCCGGCGTTCCAACTGGTGTGGCGGCGCATGCGCGGTAAGGGGCAAGCCGCGGGTTGATGTGACAAAACCGGTCGGGGCCGAGGAGGGCCCCGTCCGGCGTCGCGGGAGGTGATGTTAAGGGCGTAAAGTGCTGGCTTCTGGTTTCTGGTGTATTGTATACCACAGTGAAAGCGGCTATACCCTCGGCCAACCTGGCCGAGGACAAGTGGGAACCCGGCCGGCAACTCGATCAACTTAGGGGACACCCCGGGACAAGGCCATGGAAAGAGAAGCCGAAAGCATCACCGAGACGGAAGCGACGGGATCACCTGGTCTGGTCGTTCAGCCCATCGACGCCAATTTCTCGCTGAAGGATCGGATCTACGATTCCTTGAAGCAGGCCATCACGTCCATGAACATCTATGCTGAGGATGCCGAGCTTCGCCTCGACGAACGCAAGCTGTCGGAACAGCTTGAGATCAGCCGCACCCCAATTCGCGAGGCCCTGGCGAGGCTGGAGCAGGAAGGCCTGGTCCACATCGTTCCGCGCAAGGGCGTGTTCATCGTCCGCAAGACCAAGCGCGAAGTTCTGGAGATGATCACCGTCTGGGCGGCGCTGGAAAGCATGGCCGCGCGCCTGGCCACGGAAGTCGCCTCCGACCAGGACATCGCCGAACTGCGCACCATGTTCGCCGATGTCGAAAGCGAAGAGGCCAAGGCCGCGATCGATGAGTATTCGTCGAAGAACATTCGCTTCCATCAGGCGATCCTGAAGCTCGGCGGCTGCAAGCTGATCCAGGACATGTCCGACAATCTGTTTATCCATATGCGTTCGATCCGCGCCCGCACCATCTCTGAGGGCGACCGCGCCAAGCGGTCCGTGATCGACCATATGAACATCATCGAGGCGCTCGAACATCGCGACGCCGAGTTGGCTGAACGGCTGGTCCGGGAGCATTCCATGAACCTGGCCCGGCATATCGAACAACATGTGGATTATTTGGATTAGGAACGACCCGTCGGGTGCTCCGGTCTGCCATCGGCAGGCGGGGCCTTGGCCTCGGTCCAGCAGAGACCGCAAGGGAGAATAAAGAAATGGCAACCACGGCAACCGACACGCAGACGCAGGAGGCCCCCGAGGCCGGTGCGCTTACGGACGGCTTTCACCTCGTCATCGATGCGCTGAAGCTGAACGGCATCAACAACATCTACAACGTACCGGGGATTCCGATCACCGACCTGGGCCGCTTCATGCAGGCCGAGGGCATGCGCGTTTTGTCGTTCCGCCATGAACAGCATGCGGGCTATGCCGCCGCCATCGCCGGCTACCTGACCCAGAAGCCGGGTGTCTGCCTGACCGTTTCGGCGCCGGGCTTCCTCAACGGCCTGACCTCGCTGGCGCATGCCACGACCAACTGCTATCCGATGATCCTGATTTCCGGCTCGTCCGAGCGGGAAATCGTCGACCTGATGCAGGGCGATTACGAGGAAATGGACCAGCTCGCCATCGCCAAGCCGCTGTGCAAGGCGGCCTATCGCGTGCTGCATGCCGAAGACATCGGCATCGCCGTCGCGCGGGCCATCCGCGCCGCCGTGTCGGGCCGTCCGGGCGGGGTCTATCTCGACCTGCCGGCGGCCCTCCTGGGCCAGACCATGGATGCCCTGAAAGGCCAGCAGTCGCTGGTCAAGGTCATCGACCCGTCTCCGGCGCAACTGCCGGCACCGGAAGCGGTCACCCGCGCGCTCGATGTCCTGCAGGCTGC
>PALN01000018.1 GCA_002706405.1 Rhodospirillaceae bacterium
CGCCGAACGGCGGGCTTTTTGCTGCGTGGAACGTTTCCCCGGATCAATCGTAGGACGGCTCGCCGTGCGGATCCTCGGGCTCGAGCGTGATGTCGCTGGTGATGTCGTGGCTCAGGCCCAGTTCAGGAATATTGAGGGTCACCTTGGCGGTCACGCCGCCGTCTTCGGCCAGCTTGCCGGACGCCAGGGCGGCGCGCACCGCCCCTTCGATCTCGCGCTGGCTGGTCACGCCGACCTGTTTCAGGAATTTCCTGATCTGCATGTTGAAGTGTTCTTCGTCCATCGGTCCCTCCGTCATCCGGACACGCGCCCATCCGCCATTGAACGGGCTGTCCCATTGCACCCTGGCAACCTAGGCCGTGCCCTGCGCCCGGGCAACGGCCAAAGCGGCCCTTTTCATTTCATGGAAATGGTCCTTTCATGGGCCCCCTTCCAGACCTAAATGGAAAGATGGCCCGCCACACTCCCGCCACCGACGCATCTGACGCATTTAAGGAACACGTCCCATGTACCGCCCCAAGATGTTCGACATCGACGACGTCACCGACATGCACGGGATCATCCAGGCCAACGGCTTCGCCGTTCTGGTCACGGCGGGGGGCCAGGGCATGACCGCGAGCCACATCCCCCTGCACCTGATGGACGACGGGGAGTTCGGCCTGCTGTGGGGGCATGTCGCAAAGGCCAACGACCAATGGCAGGCCTTCGACGGCAAGACCGAAGCCTTGGCCGTGTTCGGCGGCCCGCATACCTATATCTCGCCCAGGTGGTACGCGACGAAAAAGTCCGTTCCGACCTGGAACTACGAAGCCGTCCATGCCTACGGGCGGCCCACGGTGATGGACGACCCGGATCAGGTTCTCAGCCGGCTGGCGTCATTGACGGCGCAATACGAGGAAGGCAACCCGCCGCCCTGGACCATGGACGGCCTGCCGGATGATTTCCTGCGCGCGCAACTGAAGGGCATCGTCGCCTTCGAAATGCGGATCGAGCGTCTGGAAGGCAAGCGCAAGATGAGCCAGAACCGCAAGCCGGAGGATGCCCAGGGCGCCATCGACGGCCTGAAAGCAACCGGTGGCAAGGTCGAGAATCAGGTCGCCGAGATCGTGGCCAAGGCCAACAAGGACCGGCTTTAGAGTTTGCGAAACGGCTGAACCAGCAGGTCGGTGAGCCGCAATTTCTGCGGGTCGCGATAATTGCCGACGCCGATCGCCATGGCGTCGTGACCGTCACGCGGCTGGGCGCGGTAAGTGCCGAACAGGCGATCCCAGACCGACAGGTTGAAGCCGAAATTGCTG
Source organism: Rhodospirillaceae bacterium (assembly GCA_002706405.1). GTDB lineage: Bacteria > Pseudomonadota > Alphaproteobacteria > Rhodospirillales > Casp-alpha2 > UBA1479. The sequence goes on from PALN01000018.1 coordinate 1,299, forward strand.
TCCGTTTCATCCCGATGGATGGAATGATGAACCCGGTGCATGTCTGGCGTAACGAGGACGCGGCGCAGGACAGCGTCGAGTCCCAGGGGCAGGCGCAGGTTCGCGTGGTTGAACAGGGACGTCGCGTTCAGCACCACTTCGAACACCACCACGGCCGCCGCCGGCGCGCCCAGGGCCAGGACCAGTCCGACCTTGATGGCGATGGACAGCAGAATTTCCAGCGGATGGAAGCGCACACCCGTGGTCGTGTCGATGGCAAGGTCCGAATGGTGGACCCGATGCAGGCGCCACAGCACCGGAATGTGGTGAACGGCCACATGCTGGGCATAGATGGCAAGGTCGAACAGGATCAGCGTGATCCAGAAGGCGGCCCAATCCCCGACGCCGAGCATCGGCAGCAAGCCCCAGCCGTTTTCCGCCGCCAGCACCGCCGCCGCCACGGGCAGAAACGCCGGCAGTGCCCAGGCCACGGCGCGCACGGCCAGGGTATCGACCACGACCAGGGCCGCGTTACGCGGCCACCGTTGTGCCCGGCCCGTGTCCGGCCGGCGCGGCCACAGGGCTTCCGCCGCCGCCATGGCGATCAGCATGCCNNCNAANCANCCCAGCCGCAGCAGNGGTTCATGGGCCGAGATGAAGTCGTTGAGCGCGGTCATGCCTTGGCTTCAGGTCGATGGAAGGGGCCTTAAGGAATCCGGAAATGGGCCTGTTTCCCGTTCCGAATTGGGATACGGTTGTAGTATGGTGCGTTTTCCCCCGGGCGGCCAGCAGGGCCACGGAAACGTGAACGCCGGGGGACGCGCCGCGCCCAGCCGCACCAAGGGCCCGGCCGCCAACCTGGGAAGTGGTGCCTGGGAACGGNTCCGGNNANCGGNNCCNGGGAAAGGGAACGGATGAACCTTAATTCGCTTCTGCANGCCCGNGCCGATNCNGGAAANCCCGTGCGCGTCGGCGTNATCGGCGCNGGCAANTTCGGCTCCATGTTCCTNAGNCAGGCCNTGCATCATCCGGGCTTTCANGTCGTCGGCGTCGCCGACCTGAACCCCGCGACGGCGGAAAAGGCGNTGNTGAACACGGGCTGGCCGAAGGAACGAATCACCCGCCATTCCGCCGCCAAGGCGCTCAACAAGGGCATGACCTTCGTCACCGACGACGCCCTGTCGCTGATCGAACACGGCGGCCTGGAAGTCGTCGTCGAGGCCACGGGCATTCCCGAGGTCGGCATCAAGCATGCGCTCGCCGCGTTCAATCGCGGCCGCCACGTGGTCATGGTCAATGTCGAAGCCGATGTTCTGGCCGGCCCACTGCTGGCCAAGAAGGCGGCCGAGATGGAGGTCGTCTATTCCATGGCCTACGGCGANCAGCCGTCGCTGATCTGCCAGCAGGTNGACTGGGCCCGNACCATCGGGCTNGAGGTCGTCGCCGCCGGCAAGGGCACNCTNTACATGCCNGAATTCCANGCCTCGACNCCGGACACGGTNTGGNCCCATTACGGGCTGACCGCCGAGCGCGCCAAGGAAAGCGGCATGAACGCCAAGATGTTCAATTCCTTCCTCGACGGCACCAAGTCGGGCATCGAAATGGCCGCCGTCGCCAATGCCACGGGCCTGACGCCGGCCCCCCACGGGCTCGACTTCCCGGCCGTGCCGGTGGATGAGCTGGCCTCGACCCTTATTCCGAAAGAGGCTGGCGGTCAGTTGCACCACAAGGGCCAGGTCGAGGTGATTTCAAGCCGCGAACGGTCAGGCGAAGACCTGGAGAACGACCTGCGCTGGGGCGTCTACGTGGTGTTCGAGGCCCCCACCGATTACGTCAAACGCTGCTTTTCCGACTACGGCATGATCACCGACGCCGGCGGCGGCTATTCCGCCCTGTGGCGGCCCTATCATCTGATCGGCCTGGAACTGGGCGTGTCCGTGGCCTATGCGGCAATCTTGAAACAGCCGACGGGGGCATCGACCCAGTTCGTCGGCGATGTCGCCGCCTGTGCCAAGCGCGACCTACGCGCCGGGGAAGAACTGGACGGCGAAGGCGGATTTACCGTCTGGGGCAAGCTGATGCCCGCCGCCGACAGCCTGCGCACCAAGGCCCTGCCCATCGGGCTGGCGCAGAAGGTAAAGTTGAAACGCCCCATCAAACAGGGCGCCATCGTCACCTGGGACGACGTGGACCAGGACCGGACGGACGCCACCTATCAGTTCCGCCGCGAGATGGAGACCCTGTTCGGCCCCGCGCCGAAGGCCGGGACTGGGACGCCGCCGCCCGCGGCCGGCGCCGCCACGGGCACGGCCGCATCCGGCCCCGCCAAACCCAAAGACAACCCGGTTGCCGCGGCAAGGAACTGACCCCTGCACGATCTCCAAAGACAAGAAAGGTGACCGCAGGTGTCGATCATCCGCACCCCGCAGGAAGCCTATGACGCGCTGATCAAGAACGGCGACGTCCGCCCCGACCCCGCCCAGGCACATGCCATCCAGCGTCTGCAGGACCTGTCCGAACGGCTGCAAGGCTACGGCAACCAGATGGGCCGGTCGGGCTGGGCGGCGCGTCTCGGCTTGGGNGGGCGCAAGCAGCCCGCGCCGAAAGGCATCTACATGTGGGGCGGCGTCGGGCGCGGCAAGACCATGCTGATGGACCTGTTCTTCGAACACACCCCCATCGAGGCCAAGAAGCATGTTCATTTTCATGCCTTCATGCAGGAAGTCCATCGCCGCATCCACGCCTTCCGGGAAGCCCAGAAGGCGGGCAAGGTCGGCGAGGAAAAAGACCCCCTGCCGGCGCTGGCGCGGGTCATCGTCGACCAGGCCTGGCTGCTGGCCTTCGACGAATTCCACGTCACCGACATCGCCGACGCCATGATCCTCGGCCGCCTGTTCGAAACCCTGTTCGAACAGGGCGTGGTCATCGTCGCCACCTCGAACCGGCATCCCCGGGACCTGTACAAGGACGGCCTTCAGCGCGAACGGTTCGTGCCCTTCATCGACACCTTCATTGAAAAGATGGAGGTCATCGAACTGGATTCCGGCACCGACTACCGCCTGCAGCGGCTGCAGGAACTGGATATCTACATCACCCCCAATTCGGCCGAGGCGGACAGGAAACTGGAACAGGCCTTTCGCGACCTGACCGTGGGCATGGAGCCGCGCGCGGTGACGCTTGCCGTCAACGGCCGGTCCATCGACATACCCTTGGCCGCCGAAGGCGTCGCCTTCACGACCTTTGCCGACCTGTGTGCACGGCCCCTGGGCGCCGGCGACTATCTGGCGATCGCCGAGAAATTCCATTCCGTGGTGATGAACGGCGTGCCCAAGCTGGGCCCGGACAAGCGGGATCAGGCCAAGCGCTTCGTGACCCTGATCGATGCGCTGTACGACGCGCGCGTCAATTTCATCTGCGCCGCCGACGCGGCGCCGACGGAACTTTACACGCAAGGCGACGGCGCATTCGAGTTCGAACGCACGGTCTCGCGGCTGATCGAAATGCAGTCTCCCGAGTACATTGCCCAGCCCCACGGCGCCGCCGCATAGCGGGAATTACCGCCCGTGCCCCCCAGGCACAGGTGTTATGAGACAAAAAAATTCGGATTGACCCGGAACCTTGTTCTGGTTTTCTTAAGTTCTGGTCCTATATTAGGGCCTGGAGACACCCTCCAAGACTGGCCCAATGCCGTCGGTTGGGGGAAGACGTTTCAAGGAGCTTTCAGGCAATGGCCGCCGATATGACCCCATTGATCGTGCCCGATACGGTGATTCCGGCGGGCCCCGAGGCCACCTCGTGGACGGATGTCGACCCGAGCATCGACCTGTGGGCGGAGATCGACCGCCTGCGCAAGGAAAAGAACGCCGTTATCCTGGCCCATTACTACCAGGACCCGGAAATTCAGGATCTGGCGGATTTCGTTGGTGACTCGCTCGACCTGTCGCGCAAGGCCGCCGCCACGGAAGCCGACATGATCGTATTCTGCGGCGTGCGCTTCATGGCCGAGGTCGCGAAGATCCTGAGCCCGACCAAGACCGTCGTGCTGCCGGACATGGAAGCCGGCTGCTCGCTCGAGGAAAGCTGCCCGCCGGACGACTTCGCCAAATTCGTCGCCCAGCACCCCGACCACATCGTGGTCACCTATATCAATTCGTCGGCCCGGGTGAAGGCTCTGTCGGACGTCATCGTGACCTCGTCCAACGCCGAGCACATCGTGCGCAACCTGCCGGCCGACCGGCCGATCCTGTTCGCGCCGGACAAGCATCTGGGGTCCTACATCCAGCGCCAGACCGGCCGCGACATGATCTTCTGGAACGGCGCCTGCGTCGTCCACGACATGTTCTCGGAACGGGAACTGGTCAAGCTGAAGGCGCGCCATCCGGACGCCCCCGTCGCCGCCCATCCGGAATGTCACGAGGGCATCCTCAAGCATGCGGACCATGTCGGCTCGACCCGCTCGATCCTCGATTTCGTGGTCGACCATCCCGCCGACACGGTGATCGTCGCCACGGAACAGCACATCTTCCACCAGATGCAGAAGTCCGCGCCCAACAAGACCTTCCTGGCCGCGCCCGGTGCGGACGGCACCTGCAACTGCGCCAACTGCCCCTATATGGAGCTGAACACCCTGGAGAAGCTGTACCTGTCCATGGTCAACGAGGCGCCGCGGGTCGAAATCAACGAAGACCTGCGTCTGCGGGCATTGCAGCCGCTCGAAAAGATGCTGGAGATGTCGCCGCCGGCCAAGGGTCAAACCGGCAAAGGCAAAGGCGGGTCCAAGGCCGCGGCCTGATCCCCGACCCCATATCCATGACATTCGCGCCCCCTGATCCGGCCGACATCAAGGCTGTCGTCGATGCCGCGCTGACCGAGGACATCGGCCAAGGCGACGTTACGACCCGCGCCACGGTGCCGGCCGACACGCAGCTGACCCTCGACCTCAACACCCGCCAGGACATCGTCGTCTGCGGCATGCCCGTGGCGCTCGATGTGTTCCGCCGCCTCGCCCCCGACGCCGTGGTCGAGGTCTTCGTGACCGACGGCGACCGCGTCGCCAAAGGCACGCATCTGGCGCGCCTCACCGGCACGGCGCAGGGCTTGCTGTCGGCGGAACGCACGGCCCTGAACCTGCTGCAGAAGCTGTCCGGCATCGCCACGTTGACCCGCCAGTACGTGGACGCCATCGACGGCACCGGGGCCATCCTGCTGGATACGCGGAAAACCATTCCCGGCCTGCGCGGCCTGTCGAAATACGCGGTGCGCGCCGGCGGCGGCACCAATCACCGCATGCGCCTGGATGACGGCATCCTGATCAAGGACAACCATGTCGCGGTCTGCGGCGGCTCGGTCGGCGAAGCCGTGACCCGGGCCAAGGCGGCGAATACGGGGCTCGAGGTGCGCTGCGAATGCGACACCCTGGACCAGGTCCGCGAAGCGGTCGACGCGGGTGCGGACTCGCTGTTGCTCGACAACATGCCGCCGCCCGTCCTGCGCGAGGCCGTGGCCTGGGTCGCCGGGCGCGTGCCGCTTGAGGCCTCGGGCGGCGTCAAGCTCGACAGCATCCGCGTCATCGCCGAGACGGGGGTGAATTATATCTCCGTCGGCGGCATCACGCAGAGCGCCCCTGCCGTCGATATCGGCCTCGATCTCGCCGAATAATTCCGATCAGCGCCGGACGCAGGCCGCCTGGGTTTTGTAAGGCACGCCGACCATGCCCTCGGCATCGGCGAAGCGGCCGGCAAGATCGCGGATCGCCGCGCGGGCCCCGTCCTCGCCAAGGGCTTCTTTGTACGGCGCCATCTTGGAGCGCGACAGCATGAGCCCGGCGAAGCCGTCCGGCGTCAGGCGCCAGGTCCAGGGATGGACGATTTCGGTCACGTCCCGGGCCCAATCCAGCGCCTGCAACTCCCCCATCAGATCCCAGCTGCGGTAGGTGCGCGAATAGCCGTCGATCGCCGTTTCCAGTTCCGCCTCGAACGCCGCCATCAATGGGTCGTCATAAAGATCGCGGTTGTTGTAGAGGATCACCATCGTCCCACCGGGCGCCAGGGCCCGTGCCGCATCGGCATAGAACCGGGGCCGGTCGAACCAATGGGCCGCCTGGGCCGCCATTAGAAGGCCGACCTCGGCATCGTCGCACGGCAGGGCCTCGGCCTCTCCCTTGACCACGGAAACGTCCGGCCGGTCGGCAAGCGCCGCTTCCGCCTGGGCCCGCATGTCGTCGTTGGGCTCGACCACCCGGGCGGTCCAGGCTTGGCCGCCGTCCCCGCCCAATGCCGCCATCATGGCCCGGGTCGAAATCCCCGTGCCGCCGCCGATATCGGCCAACAGGCGCGGCGCGCCGGGCGTTTCCGCCCAATAAGCGCGTACCGCCGCGAGGGCTTCGGACGGGTAGCTCGGGCGGTATTTTTCATAGGTTTCGGCCAGGCCCGTGAAGCGGGCCGTGTTGTCCGGTGACGCGGTGTCGCTCATGGGGCGACTATAGCGCCGGAGCCGTCCGCGGCGCATCGCCGGAACGCCTGACGGGCACGGAATTTTTTCATCACCCGGCGGGAACGGGGTTGCCGAGAGGAAATCTCTGTGGGATATTGTATACCAGATTGTGACACCAAGGGGCGGGCAGCCCGTCTCGGTTGCCCTGGGGATCGTTTCGCGCTACGAACAGTTTGAGATTCTTGGGGTTCTTGGGACTTCCGGGACCGATCCCGCTGTCCTGATCCGGACTCCGGGAATTCGCATCACCACAAACGACTCGCGGCAAGGGATTTAAAAATGGCACGCAACAAAATCGCGCTCATCGGCGCCGGTAACATCGGGGGCACGCTGGCCCATCTGGTCGGCCTCAAGGAACTGGGCGACGTAGTGCTTTTCGACATCGTCGACGGCATTCCCCAGGGCAAGGCCCTGGACATCGCTGAATCGGGCCCCGTCGAAGGCTTCGATTCCAACATGAAGGGCGCGAACAGCTACGCCGCCATCCGCGGCGCCGACGTCTGCATCGTCACCGCCGGCGTCGCCCGCAAGCCGGGCATGAGCCGCGACGATCTGATCGGCATCAACACCTCGGTCATGCAGTCCGTGGGTGCGGGCATCAAGAAGTACGCGCCGAACGCCTTCGTGATCTGCATCACCAACCCGCTCGACGCCATGGTTCAGGTGCTGCGCGATGCTTCCGGCCTGCCCCACCGCAAGGTCGTCGGCATGGCCGGCGTTCTCGACAGTGCGCGCTTCCGCACCTTCCTGGCCGAAGAATTCAAAGTTTCCGTCGAAGACGTCACCGCCTTCGTGCTCGGCGGCCACGGCGACACCATGGTGCCGTCGGTCCGCTATTCCACGGTCGCCGGCATTCCCGTGCCCGACCTGATCAAGATGAAGTGGACGACCCAGGAAAAGATCGACGCCATCGTCCAGCGCACCCGCATGGGCGGCGGCGAGATCGTCGCGCTCCTGAAGACCGGCTCCGCGTTCTACGCGCCGGCCTCTTCCGCCATCCAGATGGCGGAAAGCTACCTGAAGGACAAAAAGCGCGTCCTGCCCTGCGCCGCCTATCTGTCGGGCGAATACGGGGTCAAGGGCATGTACGTCGGCGTGCCGACGGTGATCGGCGCCCGCGGCGTCGAGCGCATCGTCGAGATTCAGTTGGATGCCGACGAGAAAGCCATGTTCAAGCAGTCCGTCGCGGCCGTGAAGGGCCTGGTTACCGTGACCCAGCGCCTGATGAAGAAGGCCGCTGCCGCCGCCAAGAAGGCGCCTGCCAAGAAAAAGCCTGCCGCCAAGAAGGCGTCGGCCAAGAAGCCGGCGACCCGTAAGGCCCCGGCGAAGAAAGCCGCCGCCAAGCCGGCAGCCAAGCAGTAGTCGTGAGCGACCGCCCGCGCCCGTCCCCCGGGCGCGGGCCGGTTTTTCGGGAAACTTAACCAGCAGAGTTGGGAGTTTGAGGGGACGCAATGAACATCCATGAGTACCAGGGCAAGCAGCTGCTCGCCAAATACGGGGTCGCCGTGCCGAAAGGCAAGGTCGCCTATACCGTCGACGAGGCCGTCTCGGCCGCCCAGGAACTGGGTGGACCGGTGTTCGTGGTCAAGTCCCAGATTCATGCGGGTGGCCGCGGTGCCGGCAAGTTCAAAGGCAACGAAGACGGCAAGGGCGGCGTGCGCGTCGTCAAATCCGTCGACGACGTCAAGGCGAGCGCTGCGGAAATGCTGGGCCAGGTTCTGGTCACCAAGCAGACCGGCCCCGAGGGCAAGGAAGTGAAGCGCCTTTACATCGAAGAAGGCTGCGACATCGCCCGCGAGCTGTACCTGTCGGTGCTGCTGGATCGCGACTCCTCGCGCATCGTCATCATGGCGTCCACCGAGGGCGGCATGGACATCGAAGACGTTGCCCACAACACCCCGGAAAAGATCATCAAGGTGTTCATCGACCCGGCCACCGGCATCCAGGCGTTCCACGCCCGGCAAGTCGCCTTCGGCCTGGGCCTCGAAGGCAATCAGGTGAAGTCGGGCGTCAAGTTCGTGATGGCGCTGTACAAGGCGTTCATGGACCTGGACTGCTCGCTGGTCGAGATCAACCCGCTGGTGGTCACCGGCGCGGGCGACGTGATCGCGCTCGATGCCAAGATGAATTTCGACGACAACGCCCTGTTCCGTCACAAGGACGTGGCCGAGCTGCGCGACGAAGACGAAGAAGACCCCACCGAACTGGAAGCGGCCAAGCACGAGCTGAACTACATCAAGCTCGACGGCTCGATCGGCTGCATGGTCAACGGCGCCGGCCTGGCCATGGCGACCATGGACATCATCCAGCTGGAAGGCGGCTCGCCCGCCAACTTCCTGGACGTCGGCGGCGGTGCGACCAAGGAACGCGTCACCGAAGCCTTCAAGATCATCCTGTCGGACCCCAACGTGGAAGGCATCCTGGTCAACATCTTCGGCGGCATCATGCGCTGTGACGTCATCGCCGAAGGCGTGGTCGCGGCGGCCAAGGAAGTTTCCTTGAGCGTGCCCCTGGTGGTCCGCCTGGAAGGCACCAACGTCGAAAAGGGCAAGCAGATCCTCGCCGATTCTGGCCTTCCCATCAAATCCGCCGACGACCTGGGCGATGCCGCCCGCAAGATCGTCCAAGCCGTGAAGGAGGCCGCGTAATCATGTCGGTTCTGGTCAACAAGAACACCCGGGTCATCTGCCAGGGCTTCACGGGTGCGCAAGGCACCTTCCATTCCGAACAGGCGATCGCCTACGGCACCAACATGGTCGGCGGCGTGACGCCGGGCAAGGGCGGCACCAAGCATCTTGATCTGCCCGTGTTCGACACCGTCAAGGACGCCCGCGAGGCCACCGGCGCCGACGCCTCCGTGATCTATGTGCCGCCGCCCTTCGCGGCCGACGCGATCCTGGAAGCCATCGCCGCGGAAATTCCGCTGGTCATCTGCATCACCGAAGGCATTCCCGTGAAGGACATGCTGGCGGTGAAGCGCGCCCTGCAGGGGTCCAGCACCCGCCTGATCGGGCCGAACTGCCCGGGCGTCATCACGCCGGGCGAATGCAAGATCGGCATCATGCCGGGCCATATCCACAAGCCGGGCGTGGTCGGCATCGTGTCCCGCTCGGGCACGCTGACCTACGAAGCCGTGGCGCAGACGACCAAGCCGGGCTTGGGGCAGACCACCTGTATCGGCATCGGCGGCGACCCCATCAACGGCACCAACTTCGTCGATTGCCTGCAGATGTTCGTCGAAGACGACGCCACTAAAGCAATCGTGATGATCGGTGAGATCGGCGGGTCCGCCGAGGAAGAAGGGGCCGCATTCCTCAAGGCCTCGGGCACCAAGAAGCCCGTGGTCGGCTTCATCGCCGGCCGCACGGCGCCTCCGGGCCGCCGAATGGGCCACGCCGGTGCGATTATCTCTGGCGGTAAAGGTGGTGCGGAAGATAAGATCGACGCGATGAAGGCTGCTGGGATTCATGTTTCGGATTCACCGGCGGCCCTCGGCGAAACGATGATGAAGGTGTACAAGGGGTAACCCGCGCCTGGGATCGACCCGGCGCGGCCCCCAAATCAGGGAGGGCGCGCCGGGCTCGCGCCTTATCGCATGACGGAAATCGACCTCGATCCTACCCAGTTTCTCTACTCCGGAAACTCGGTCTATGTGGCGGAACTCTATGAACGCTACATGGACGACCCTGGCTCCGTCGACCTGCGCTGGCAGGACTTTTTCAAGGGCTTGGAAGACGACGCCCGCGGATTCGCCAAGGAACAGGACGGTGCCAGCTGGGCGCCGCGCTCTGAAAAAATTCTCGGCCACGGCGATGTCGTTCCCCTGACCGACCACCTGACCGCGGCCCAACAGGGCCGACGCCGCGACGATCGCGGGCGTGATCAGGAACCGGCTCAGGACCGCATGGGCTCCGCCAAGGTCCGCGAAGCGACCCTCGATTCCCTGCGTGCCTTGATGCTGATCCGCGCCTACCGCGTGCGCGGCCATCTGCACGCCAACCTGGACCCCCTCGGCCTGACCGAACCGGCGCCGCATTCCGAACTGGATCCGGCGACTTACGGTTTCACGGACAAGGACTGGGACCGGGAAATTTTCATCAACTACGTCCTCGGCCTGGAAACGGCGACCCTGCGCACCATCATGCAGATCCTGAAGGAGACCTATTGCGGGTCGATCGGGATCGAATTCATGCATATCCAGGAGCCGGAGGAAAAATCCTGGCTGCAGGAGCGAATCGAACGCATCCGGAATCAGACCTCGTTCACCAACGAAGGCAAGCGCGCGATCCTCAATCGTCTGATCGAAACGGAAGGCTTCGAGCGCTACCTGGATAAGAAATTCACGGGCACCAAGCGATTCGGCCTGGACGGCGGCGAAAGCCTGGTGCCGGCCATGGAACAGATCTTCAAGCGCGGCAGCCAGCTGGGCATGGAAGAAATCGTTCTCGGCATGGCCCACCGCGGGCGCCTCAACGTACTCGCCAACGTCATGTCCAAGCCGTTCCAAGCCATCCTGAACGAATTCCAGGGCGGGGCGTCCAAGCCGGACGACGTCGGCGGATCGGGCGACGTGAAATACCATCTGGGGGCCTCGGCCGACCGCGTGTTCGACGGCCGGTCCATCCACCTGTCGCTGACCGCCAACCCGTCGCACCTGGAATGCGTCAACACGGTCTGTCTGGGCAAGACCCTGGCCAAGCAGCGCCAGCGCAACGACCCGGAGATGGAAAAGGTCATGTGCATCCTGCTGCACGGCGACGCCGCCTTCATGGGTCAGGGCATCATCCAGGAGACCTTGGATCTGTCCAATCTGAGCGGCTATCAAACCGGCGGCACCATCCATATCATCATCAACAACCAGATCGGCTTCACCACCAATCCGAAGCAGCATCGCTCCTCGCCCTACTGTTCGGACGCGGCCAAAATCGTTTCGGCCCCCATCTTCCACGTCAACGCCGACGACGTCGAAGCGGTGGTCCATACGGCGCGCATCGCCACGGAATACCGTCAGCGGTTCAAGAAGGACGTCGTCATCGACATGATTTGTTATCGCCGCCACGGCCATAACGAAGGCGATGAGCCGATGTTCACCCAGCCGAAGATGTACAAGACCATCCAGACGCATCCGACGACGCTGAACATCTACGCCCGCAAGCTGATCCACGAGAAAGTCCTGACCGAGGACGAAATCGAAAAGCAGATGCAGACCTTCATCACCACCATGGATGAAGCCTTCGAGGCCTCGAAGGGCTACCGGCCCAACAAGGCCGACTGGATGGACGGCGTGTGGGCCGGCATGGCGGTCGCTTCCGGCGATGCGCGGCGCGGCGAAACCGGCTGTTCCATGGATTTCCTGAAAGAAGTCGGCGCCGGTCTGACCCGGCTTCCGAGCAACTTCACCCCGCACCCCAAAATCGAACGCCAGTTGGCCGCCAAGGCCAAGATGATCGATACCGGCGAAGGCATCGACTGGGCGACGGCGGAAGCGCTCGCCTTCGGCACCTTGGTCGCCGAGGGCCACCCGGTGCGCCTGTCGGGCGAGGATTGCGAACGCGGGACCTTCTCGCAACGCCATTCCGTGCTGATCGATCAGGAAAACGAGGATCGCCACACGCCGCTCGCCAACATCCGCTTCGGGCAGGCGCCGTTTGAGGTTCTCAACTCGCCGTTGTCCGAATTCGGCGTGCTCGGCTTCGAGTACGGCTACTCCCTGGCCGAGCCGCAGACCCTGACCCTTTGGGAAGCCCAGTTCGGCGATTTTGCCAACGGCGCCCAGGTCATCATCGACCAGTTCATTTCCTCAGGCGAACAGAAGTGGCTGCGCATGTGCGGCCTGGTGATGTTGCTGCCGCACGGCTACGAAGGCCAGGGGCCGGAACATTCATCGGCCCGCCTGGAACGTTATCTGCAGAATTCCGCCGACGACAACTGGCAGGTCTGCAACTGTTCCACGCCGGCCAACTATTTCCATGTGCTGCGCCGCCAGATGCGCCGCGACTTCCGCAAGCCGCTGATCCTGATGACGCCGAAATCGCTGCTGCGTCACAAGCTCTGCGTGTCGCGGCTGGATGAAATGGGTCCCGGCACCACGTTCCACCGGTTGCTGTGGGACGATGCGCAACTGGTCAAGGGCGGCCTTGTCGCCGACGACAAGATCAAGCGGGTCGTGCTGTGTTCGGGCAAGGTCTATTTCGACCTGTTCGAGGAACGCGCCCGGCGCGGCATCAAGGACGTCTATCTATTGCGGGTTGAACAGCTCTATCCGTTCCCCCATTCGGCCCTGGTCGAGGAATTGAAGCGTTTCAAGAACGCCGAGATCATGTGGTGCCAGGAAGAACCGAAGAACATGGGGTCCTGGAGCTTCATCCTGGAGCCGCTAATGGCGGTCATGGAAGAGATCAAGGCGAAGCAGATCAAACCGCTCTATGCCGGCCGCGCCGCCGCCGCCGCCCCCGCCACGGGCAGCGCCAACAAGCACAAGGCCGAACTCGACGCCTTCATGAACGAGGCGCTCACGGTACAGGCGCCGCCGCGCGCCAGAACCAAGGCACCATCCAAAGCGCCGGCCAAAGCGCCGGCCAAAGCGAAGAAATAATGCCGGAACCGGTCGCAGGGTTTCGCGCAGTCGATAAACGCAGGGGAAGAATTGATGACCGTTGAAGTTAACGTCCCGACGTTGGGTGAATCCGTCACCGAGGCGACCGTCGGCAAATGGACCAAGAATCCGGGCGATGCCGTCGCCATGGACGAGGCCCTGGTCGAACTGGAAACCGATAAGGTGACCATCGAGGTCAACGCCCCGGCCAACGGAACCTTGGGCGCCATCGTCGCCCAAGAGGGCGAGACGGTCGCCGTCGGGGCCCTTCTGGCAACCATTCAGGAAGGTGCCGCCCCGGCCAAGACCGAGGCCAAACCGGCGGCGGCAGCGGCGCCGGCCGCCCCGGCAGCCGCACCCGCAGCCGCACCTGCCGCCTCCGGCGGCGGCAAGACGGTCGATATTCTCACCCCGACCATGGGCGAAAGCGTGTCGACGGGGACGCTCGGCGCCTGGACCAAACAGGTCGGCGACAGCGTCGACGCCGACGAGGTTCTGGTCGAGGTCGAAACCGACAAAGTGACCATCGAGGTCAACGCCCCCGCCGCCGGCAAGCTGGCCTCCATCGACATGGCCGCCGGATCGGAAGTGGGCCCCGGCGTGAAGATCGGCAGCATCGAAGCGGGTGCCGCCGGCACCGCCACAGCAACACCGGCCGCCAAGGTAGCTGCTGCCCCCGCCGCTGCGCCGGCCCCGGCAGCACCGGCGGCAGCGCCCGCCCCTGCCGCCGCACCGGCACCGGCCGCCACCGGCAGCCGTCCGCCGCTGTCGCCCGCCGTGCGCAAGATGGTTGATGACAACGACCTGGACCCGGCCCGCATCGCCGGCACCGGACCCAACGGCCGCATCACCAAGGGTGACGTGCAGCAGGCCATCGCCAACGGCTCCGCCAAGCGCCAGGCGGCCCCTGCCCCCGCCGCCGCACCCCGCGCCGTCGGACCGGCCCCTACCCTGACCACGGAAAACATGTTCGCGCCGCGCCCGGAACGCCCACCCAACGATCGCGAGGAACGGGTCAAGCTGTCCAAGCTGCGCCAGGTCATCGCCCGGCGCCTGAAGGAAGCGCAGAACACGGCGGCCATGCTGACGACCTGGAACGAGGTCGACATGGGCAACGTCATGGCGCTGCGCGCCGAATACAAAGAGGTCTTCGAGAAGAAACACGGGGCCCGCATGGGCTTCATGTCGTTCTTCGTGCGCGCCGCCTGCATCGCACTCAAGGAATGGCCCGCCGTGAACGCCGAAATCTACGGCGACGAGATCATCTACAAGAACTATTACAACGTCGGCGTCGCCGTCGGCACGCCGCAGGGCCTGGTCGTTCCCGTGCTCAAGGAAGCGGACAAGATGGGCTTCGCCGACATCGAAGGCGGCATCGCCGATTTTGGCCGCCGCGCCCGCGACGGCAAGCTGGGCATGGACGAAATGACCGGCGGCACTTTCACCATTTCCAACGGCGGCGTGTTCGGATCGCTCAATTCCATGCCGATCCTCAACGTCCCGCAGTCGGCGATCCTGGGCATGCATTCGATCCAGAAGCGCCCCATGGTGGTGAACGACGAAATCGAAATCCGGCCCATGATGCACCTGGCCCTCAGCTACGATCACCGCATCGTCGACGGCCGCGAGGCGGTCAGCTTCCTGGTCCGTATCAAGCAATGCATCGAAGATCCGCAGCGCATCCTGTTGAACGTGTGACGCCGCAGGCTACATTAACAAACGAGACTCCCGAAACGCGATCAGGAGCGATCAGATTATGAGTGACGTTTACGACCTGGTGGTCATCGGCGGCGGGCCTGCCGGCTACGTCGCCGCCATCCGCGCGGCGCAGCTGGGCATGAAGGCGGCCGTCGTCGAAGGACGCGGCGCCCTGGGCGGAACCTGCCTCAACGTGGGCTGCATCCCGTCGAAGGCGATGCTGCAGTCGTCCCACCACTTTGAGATGGCGGACAAGGAATTCTCCCATCACGGGATCGACGTGTCGGGTCTCAAGCTCAACCTGAAGACCATGCTGGCGCGCAAGGACAAGGTGGTCGAGAGCCTGACCGGCGGAATCGAGATGCTGATGAAGAAGAACAAGGTCACGTATCTCAAGGGTTGGGGCAAGATCGAAGCCGTCGGCAAGGTGTCGGTGAAGCCGCTCGACGGCAAGGGCAAGCCCCAGGTTCTCGAGACCGCCAACATCCTGATCGCCACCGGCTCCGAGGTCACGCCCCTGCCCGGCGTGACCATCGACGAAAAACAGATCGTTTCAAGCACCGGTGCCCTGTCGCTGCCCAAGGTGCCGAAGACCATGGCCGTGATCGGCGCCGGGGTCATCGGGCTGGAGCTCGGCAGTGTGTGGCGACGCCTGGGTGCCGAGGTGACGGTTATCGAATTCCTCGACATGGCGCTTCCCGGCATGGACGGGGAAGTGTCCAAGTACGCGCAACGCATCCTCACCAAGCAGGGCCTGACCTTCAAGATGAAGACCAAGGTGACCGGGGCCAAGGCCGGCAAGGGCGGCGTGACCCTGACCATGGAGCCGCGCGACGCCAAAGACAGTGGGGGCAAGGCGGAAACCCTGAAGGTGGACGTGGTGCTGGTCGCCATCGGCCGCCGGCCGTTCACCGAAGGCCTGGGCCTGAAGGAAGTGGGGGTCGAGGTCGGCGAGCGCGGGTTCATCCCCGTCGATGCCGATTACCAGACCAACGTGGAAGGCATCTATGCCATCGGCGACGTGATCGGCGGTGCCATGCTGGCCCATAAGGCCGAGGACGAAGGCGTCGTCTGCGCCGAAATCATGGCCGGGCAGACCGGGCATATCGATTACGGCGCCATTCCGGGCATCGTCTACACCCATCCGGAGATCGCCTCCGTCGGCAAGACCGAGGAACAGTTGAAAGAAGCGGGCATCGCCTACAACAAGGGGAAATTTCCCTTCACCGCCAACTCCCGCGCGCGCTGCAACGACGACACGGACGGCTTCGTGAAGATTCTGGCCGACGCGACGACGGACAAGGTTCTCGGCTGCCACATCGTCGGACCCCAGGCCGGCGACCTTATTCAGGAGGTCGTCAATGTCATGGAATTCGAAGGCTCGGCCGAGGACATCGCCCGCATCTGCCACGGCCATCCGGGCCTGCCGGAATCGGTCAAGGAAGCGGCGCTTGGCGTCGCGGGGCGCGCGATCCACATCTGATCTCCACTGTATTGGTCCCTCGACCAATGGCGCGTCTTGTACACTGACGCGCATGAATGGCCGTTTTCATCCATCTAGGCATCGGCGTTTTTTAGTGGTCTAAACGTCTGCTCCTCCTGGCGTTCGCCGGGGCGTCGTTCGACGAAAGATGGATCATGGACACCTGGATTCTCGCGCTGGTTCTGCTGGCGGCCGCTCTTCACGCGGGTTGGAACCTGCTGGTCAAGATGGGCGGCGACAAGCTCGCCACCGCCGGTGTTCTGGTCGGGATCAGCAGTCTGGCATGCCTTTTCCTGCTGCCGTTCTTTCCGATTCCGGACCCCGCTGCCTGGCCCTATATCGTGGCATCCGCCGTGCTGCATATGGGCTATCGCCTGTTTCTCGTTCGCGCCTACCACCACGGCGACATGGGCGTCGTCTATCCCATTGCCCGCGGCCTGTCGCCCGTGCTCGTCGCGATCGGTGCGCTCTGGTTCGCGGGGGAAACCCTGGCCCCCATCCACATGGCGGCCATCGCCGCCATCGCGACCGCCATTTCCGGTCTGACCTTCGCCGGCGGCTGGCGAAGTCTGCCGTTTCTGGCCGTCGCCTTGGCCTTCGCCACGGCCGTCTTCATCGCCACCTACACGGTTGTCGACGGCCTCGGCGGTCGGCTCGCGGGCAATGCCCATGCCTATTTCATCTGGATGAAAGTGCTCGATGGGGTGCTGTTCACCGGCCTGCTGCTCTGCCTACGGGGGCGCAGTCTCCTCGTCGCGCTGCGCGCCAATTGGCGGCCGGGAATATTCGGGGCGGCGATGTCGACGGGTGCTTATTGGATCGTCATCTGGGCCATGAGCGTCACCCCCATGGCGCCGGTGTCGGCCGTGCGCGAAACCAGCGTCCTGTTCGCCGCCTTGCTGGCCGGCTTCGTTCTGAAGGAAGGCCATTTGGCGCTGCGCCTGACGGCGGCCGCTGTCATCGCCGCCGGGGTGATCGGCCTGCAGTTCTAGGCCCGATCCCGGGACGCGACGAAACGCGCAGATAAGGGTAATCTTCAGACCATGTTCCGTACCCCCGGCCCCGTCCTGATCACCGTGCTGATGTGCCTGGCGCAGGTCGCGACCCTGGTCGATGTCTTCGTCTTCGCCACATTGATCCGCACCTTCGAGACCGAATGGCTTTTGACCAAGGTCGAACAGGGCTGGGTTCTCGGCATCTATCATGCCGGTTACGTGCTCGCCGTGCCCGTCATCATGGCCCTGACCGACCGGGTCGACGCCCGGCGCCTCTACATGGCGGGATGCCTGTTCATCGCCGTCGCCGCCACGGGTTTCGCCTTCCTGGCCGAAGGCTTCTGGTCCGCCCTGCTGTTCCGGGCCCTGTCCGGCTTCGGCTTCGCCGCCACCTACATGCCGGGGCTGCGCGTGCTGGTCGACCGCTATTCCGGCGGCAACGAAAGCCGGGCCATCGCCTTCTATACCTCCAGTTGGTCCTTGGGCACGGCGGTCAGCTACCTGCTGGCCGGCGTGTTGGGCGAAACGCTCGGCTGGCAGGCCGCCTTCCTGGCCGGCGGGGCCGGTGCGCTCGTCGCCCTGGTCTTGGTCGCGGTCTGCCTGACGCCCCTGGCCCCGACGCGGGCGCCGGAACCCACGCGCCTGCTCGATTTCCGCCCGGTGCTGCGCAACCGCCCGGCCATGGGCTATGTGCTGGGCTATGCCGCCCATACTTACGAGCTTCTGGCCTTCCGCGCCTGGCTGGTCGCCTTCCTGGCTTTCTCCCTGACCCAGCAGGCCGAACCCATGGTCGGTTGGCTGGCGGAACCGTCGCGCATCGCCATGTTCACGGCGGTCGCCGCCATGCTGTCCTCCATCGCCGGCAACGAGCTGGCCCAGCGCCTCGATCGGCCCCGCTTCATCGCCGTCGTGCAATGCGTGACGGCGAGCCTGGCCTGCGTCATCGGCTTTATGGGGGCGATGTCCTACGAAGCGGTGGTGGCGCTGGTCATCCTGTACGCCCTGCTGGTGCAGGCGGATTCGGCCTCGCTCACCGCCGGCGTGGTGGGGGCGGCCGAGGACGGCCGCCGGGGGGCCACCCTCGCGGTCTACAATCTGCTCGGCTGGACCTGCGGCTTCGCCGGGCCGGTGCTGGTCGGCGCGGTGCTGGGTGCGGCCGGCACGGAAAGCACCGCCGGCTGGGGCTTGGCCTTCATGACCATGGGGGGGGTGACGTTCCTGGGCGCGGCCGCGGTTAGAATCCTCGCGGGCGGGCGGCCCGCGGCCTAGCCCTTCTTGCGCGCCCTCGGATGGGCGTCTTCGTAGACGGCGCTAAGCCGCGCCATGTCGACATCCGTATACCGCTGCGTGGTCGACAAGGACGCATGGCCCAGCAGTTCCTGAATGGTGCGCAGGTCACCGCCGCCCGCCAGAAGATGGGTGGCATAGGAATGGCGCAGCGCATGGGGTGTCGCCGTTTCCGGCAGGCCGAGAAGGGCGCGCAGGTTGCGCACCCGCGCCTGGGCGACCCCGGCGGCAAGCCGCCCGCCGCGAAGCCCCAGGAACAGCGGCGTATCGCCGTCGCCGGCAATCGGACACACCTCCAGATAGGCGGCGATTGCCTGACGCACCGCCGGCAGGACCGGAACCAGGCGGTCCTTGTTGCCCTTGCCGCGCACCATCATGGTGTCGGCCGGATTGCCGTAAAGCCCCGGCGCCTGGCTGCGGTTCAGGTCCAGGGCCTCGCCGATTCGCAACCCGCAGCCGTAAAGCAGCGTCAGCAATGCCCGGTCACGCAGCCCGATCCAGGTGTCGTCGGCCAGATCCGGCGCCGACAAGATCAGGTCGAAGGCTTCCTCGATGCTCAACGCCTTGGGCACGGACTTGGGCACCCGGGGCGTGCGCAGGGCGCTGATGGCCGAATTGCGCACCACCCCCTGCTTTTCCAGATAGCGGAAGAACCCGCGCAGGCAGGACAACGCCCGGGCGATGGAGGTCCGCGACAGTTCCCGGCGGTTCAGTTCCGCCAGCCAGGCGCGGAAGTCGAGCGGCTTCAGGGTTTCGAGGTCCTTGAGCCCCGGCGGTCCCCCGAGATGACCGGCCAGAAACCGCAAAAAGCCTGCAAGGTCGTGCTGGTAGCCCGTGAGGGTATGGACCGAATAGCGCTTCTCATGAGCCAGCCAGTCCCGCCACCGCGCCGCCGCGGCCGCCAAGGCAGGATCGCAGGTCAGCTCCGGCGCAAGGGTCACATCGAGGGTTCCTGCATGCGGTCGATGCAGTTTTCCAGCACGCGGGCGAGGAACACCACCAGTTCCGTGCCCTGGCCCGGCTGGAAAAACGAATCGGAGCGCGATCCCAGCGCCATCAGGCCCACGGGCGTGCGCTGACCGGGGCGCAGGCGCGCCACGGCGGCGGATTGCACCAGGCCGGCGGCGGCCCCGAATACGGAGCCGTCATCGGCGATATCACGATACAGCTTGGCCGGGCCGCCCGCCCCCAGCAGGGCATCGACCAGGCCCGGTTTCAGGTCGGCGATTTCCGGCGAGATCAGCCAGGAAAGAGGATTGTCCGACGGCTCGTAGCCGACGCAGACCACATCGACATCCAAAAGCCGGGCCAGGTCGTCATTGACGACACGGATCAGGGACTCGAAATCGCGCGCGCCCAGAAGGGCCAACACGGCCGCATGAGTGCGCTGCTGCACCGACATGTTGGAGCGCGAGGTCTCGATCACGTCGCGCACGCATTCGCGCAGTTCCTCGACCGCCTCTTTCTGCTGGTTCAACAGGGCTTGCTGGAAATCCACCACCTGGGCCCCTTCCTGAGGAACGTCCTGGGCGAATCGGCCCGGCATGTTCATGAAGGACAGCACTTCCAGGCGCTCGCGGAAGAAGTCGGGATGGGCCACCAGGAATTCGGCCACATCGTCGTCCGACAGGCGGATATCCGCCGTTTCCAGGGTCTCGGCGGTGACATCGTCCTTACCTTGGGACATCCCTTGGGTCCTTTCGTACTCACGCGCGGTGAAGGCGCGCCCCTATGATCCCTATTATAATGCCAAGCACCCCCGCCCCCATAGGACGGGCACATCGCCGCGCCCCCAAGGGAACCCCGGACGCCCCTATGACAGACGCCGACATGACAGACGCCCGCCCTGATGACGCGACACCGTTCCCGCCGGGAACGCGGGTCGCCGTGCGCCTGCCGCTGCCCCTGGCCGATGCCTATGATTACCGGGTGCCGGCGGACCTGACCCTGACGGCGGGCGACTTCGTACGCGTTCCCCTGGGCCCGCGCCGCATGGTCGGCGTCGTCTGGGGCCCCGGCACCGGCGACGTGCCCGACGCCAAGATGAAAGAAGTCGTCGGGCGCCTCGACGCGCCGCCCATGACCGCTGAGGCCATGGCCTTCGTCGACTGGGTCGCCGACTACACCTTGAACTCGCCGGGGGCGGTCCTGCGCATGGCGCTGAGCGTGCCGGAAGCGCTGGAGCCGCCCAAGGCATTGACCGGCTACCGCCCCGCCGATCCCCTGCCCAACCTCAAGATGACACCGGCCCGCGACCGCGTGCTCGCCGCCGCCGGCGACGGCCCGCCCCGCCAGGCGGCGGAGCTCGCCCGTCTTGCCGGCGTCACGCCCGGCGTGGTCACCGGCCTGGCCAAGGTCGGCGGGCTGGTCGCCTGCGACCTGCCGACCTTTCCCCCGCCGACGCCGCCGGACCTGGACCGCCCCGGCCCGGACCTGTCGGCGGAACAGGCGGCGGCAGCCGATTCGCTGAGCGCGGCCGTGCACGACGGATTTTCCGTCCAGGTTCTGGAAGGCGTGCCGGGATCGGGCAAGACCGAGGTCTATCTGCAGGCCGTGGCCGAAGCCATCAACCAGGGCCGCCAGGTCCTGGTGCTGCTGCCGGAAATCGCCCTGTCGGCGCAATGGTTGGAGCGCTTTCAGGCCCGCTTCGGCAGCCAGCCGGCCTTGTGGCATTCGGAAGTGACCCAGGCCCAGCGGCGGGAAACCTGGCGCCATGTGGCGCTTGGCCAGGCCGACGTGGTGGTGGGCGCGCGCTCGGCCCTGTTCCTGCCGTTCCGGGATTTGGGCCTGATCATCATCGACGAGGAACACGACGGATCCTTCAAGCAGGAAGAAGGCGTCGTCTACAACGCCCGCGACATGGCCGTAGTGCGCGCCCGGCTGGGCCGCATCCCCGTGGTTCTGGTCTCCGCCACCCCGTCTTTGGAAACCCAGGCCAATGTCGACCGGGGCCGCTACACCCATCTGCATCTGCCGGCGCGCCACGGCGGCGCCGACCTGCCTGATATCGAACTGGTCAACATGACCAAGACGCCCCCGCAGCGCGGGCAGTGGTTGTCCCCGCCGCTGCGCGAGGCCGTGACGGCGACGATCGAGCGCGGCGAACAGGCCCTGCTGTTCCTCAACCGCCGGGGCTACGCGCCACTGACCCTGTGCCGAACCTGCGGCCACCGCCTGCAATGTCCGCAATGCACGGCATGGCTGGTCGAACACCGGCTGCTGCAGCGCCTGCAATGCCACCATTGCGGCTACCAGATGGCCCCGCCCCCCGCCTGTCCGGAATGCGGGACCGAGGATTCGCTGGTGCCCTGCGGGCCGGGGGTCGAGCGCCTGGAGGAAGAGGTCCGCGCCCTCTACCCCGACGCCCGCATCGCCATGGCGACATCGGACAATCTGTACAATCAGCGCACGGCGCGCGAGTTCGTCCACCGCATCGAAGCCCATGAGGTCGACCTGATCATCGGCACCCAGATCGTCGCCAAGGGCTACCATTTCCCGCTGCTGACCCTGGTCGGCGTGATCGACGCGGACCTGGGATTGTCCGGCGGCGACCTGCGGGCGGCGGAGCGCACCTATCAGCTGCTTTACCAGGTCGCCGGCCGGGCCGGGCGGGCGGACCGCCCGGGCCGCGTGCTGATCCAGACCTTCATGCCCGAACATCCGGTGATGGCGGCGATCCAGCAAGGCGACCGGGCGGCCTTCCTGGCGGCCGAGGCCAAGGGCCGCGAAGAGGCCCATATGCCGCCTTACGGCCGCCTGGTCGGTGTCATCGTGTCGGGCACGGATGAGGCTGCGGTCGATGCCGGTGCCCGCGCGCTCGGCCGCGCGGCCCCGAAAGGGGCCGATATCCAGGTCCTGGGGCCGGCCCCGGCGCCGCTCGCCATGATCCGAGGCCGCCATCGCCGCCGGCTGTTGTTGAAGGCCGGGCGCGGCACGGCGGTGCAGCCTTTGGTGCGGGCCTGGATCAAGCGCGCCAGCATTCCGAAAAAGGTTCGCGTGCTGATCGATGTGGACCCTTATTCGTTCATGTGAGGGACCGTGCAATCGACCTTGAAAATACCCCCGATACGGGTCCAATCGGAGGTCTTTCACAGTCTGTGAAAAAACCCGGGCGACTCTGGTTGCATGCGCGAAACCTCTGTGGTAGGACTGGCCGCGCTTTTCAGGCGGGGCCCGCCGGAATTGGCGGGATTTCGGCTGTTTTTTTAGGCGCAAATCCTAGCCGAGGCCGGCATTCAAGGGTCCGTAAAAAAACTTAATTAAGGGGTTTCCCAGGTGTCATCGGATATCGCAGGCGCTTCCGGCCTTGCAGGTCGCTACGCGACCGCCCTTTTTGAATTGGCTGAGGCCGACAAGCAGCTGGACACGGTCGCCCAGGATCTGGCCGCGATCCGTGACATGGTCGATGGCAGTGCCGACCTGGCGCGCCTGATCCGCTCTCCGGTCATTGCCCGTGACAGCCAGATCGCCGCCATGGATGCGATCCTGACCAAGGCCGGGGTTTCCGAGCTAACCAAGCATTTCGTTGGTGTCGTCGCGCAGAACCGTCGTTTGTTCGCGCTGACCGCCATGATCACGCAGTTTCACGGTATCTTGGCCCAGCACCGGGGTGAAATGACCGCCGAGGTCACGTCCGCCCAGGCGCTGAGCGACAAACAGCGTCAAGCGATCGAGGACGGACTGAAAAAGGCCATGGGCGCGAAAGTCGCCGTGGACGCCCGGGTAGATGAAGATCTTCTGGGCGGCCTCGTGGTCAAGATCGGTTCACGTATGATCGATTCCTCGATCAAAACCAAACTTCAGCAACTTCGCTTAAGCCTGCGATAAGAGGGGATCCCGAAAATGGAAATCCGCGCCGCGGAAATCTCCGCCATTCTCAAGAAACAGATTGCCGACTTCGGTTCGGAAGCCGAGGTCGCGGAAGTCGGCCAGGTGCTGTCCGTCGGTGACGGTATTGCCCGCGTCTATGGTCTGGACCAGGTCCAGGCCGGCGAAATGGTCGAATTCCCCGGCGGCATCAAAGGGATGGCGCTGAACCTGGAAACCGACAACGTCGGTATCGTTATTTTCGGCGACGACCGAGACATCAAGGAAGGCGACACGGTCAAGCGGACCGGCGACATCGTTGACGTCCCCGTCGGCAAGGCTCTGTTGGGCCGCGTCGTCGACGCGCTCGGCAACCCGATCGACGGCAAGGGCGACATCGACACCACCGAACGCTCCCTGGTCGAAGTCAAGGCGCCCGGCATCATTCCCCGGAAATCGGTGCATGAACCGGTGCAGACCGGCCTCAAGGCCATCGACAGCCTGATCCCGGTCGGCCGCGGCCAGCGCGAACTGATCATCGGCGACCGCCAGACCGGCAAGACCGCCGTCATCATCGACACCATCCTGAACCAGAAGTCGGTCAACGAGAACGCCAAGGACGAGTCGGAGAAGCTCTACTGCGTCTATGTCGCCGTCGGCCAGAAGCGGTCCACCGTGGCCCAGCTGGTCAAGACTCTCGAAGATTACGACGCCCTGAAGTATTCCATCGTCGTCGCCTCGACCGCATCCGAGCCGGCGCCGCTGCAGTTCCTGGCCCCCTACACGGGCTGTGCCATGGGCGAATATTTCCGCGACAACGGCATGCATGCCGTCATCTTCTATGACGATCTGTCCAAACAGGCCGTCGCCTATCGTCAGATGTCCCTGCTGCTGCGCCGTCCGCCGGGCCGCGAAGCCTATCCGGGCGACGTCTTCTATCTGCACTCCCGCCTGCTCGAGCGCGCGGCCAAGATGAACGACGAACTGGGCGCCGGTTCGCTGACCGCCCTGCCGGTCATCGAAACCCAGGCCGGTGACGTTTCCGCCTATATCCCGACCAACGTGATCTCGATCACGGACGGCCAGATCTTCTTGGAAACGGAACTGTTCTATAAGGGCATCCGCCCGGCCGTGAACGTCGGCCTGTCAGTGTCGCGCGTCGGTTCCGCCGCCCAGACCAAGGCCATGAAGCAGGTCGCCGGCTCGATCAAGCTGGAACTGGCCCAGTATCGCGAAATGGCCGCCTTCGCCCAGTTCGCGTCGGACCTGGACCCGTCGACCCAGCGCCTTCTGGCCCGTGGTGCCCGCCTGACCGAACTTCTGAAGCAGCCGCAGTATTCGCCGCTGACCGTGGCCGAACAGGTCGTCGTCATCTTCGCCGGCGTGAAGGGCTACACCGATAAGGTCGCCGTCAACGACATCACCGCCTACGAGCGCCGTCTGCTGGACGCCGCCCGTGACAAGGGGGCCGATATCCTGGCGACGATCACCAAGGAAAAGGCGCTCAGCGACGACACCACGGAGAAGCTGTCGGCATTCCTCGACGACTTCACCAAGTCTTTCGCGGCCTAACGGACGCCGAAGACCGGTTTAACGCACGCCTGACGGACGAACGAGGAAAGCGCTTTCATGCCTTCGCTCAAGGACCTGAAAATCAGGATCAACAGCGTCAAGTCGACGCAGAAGATCACTTCCGCCATGAAAATGGTGGCTGCCGCCAAATTGCGGCGCGCCCAGGAAGGTGCGGAAGCCGCCCGTCCTTACGCGCAGCGCATGGAAGGCATGGTTGCCGCCATCGGAGCTTCGATCGGGGATCCGACCGGCGCGCCGAAGATGTTGGCGGGAACCGGTTCAGACAACACCCATCTTCTTGTCGCCTGCACCGCCGACCGCGGTTTGTGCGGCGGTTTCAACGGCACCATCGTTCGCGAAGTGCGCCGTGTGGCCCGCAAGCTCAAGAACGACGGCAAGACCGTCAAGATTCTCTGCGTGGGTAAAAAGGCCCGCGATCTCCTGCGCCGCGATTTCAAGGCCGACATCGTCGACACCTTTGAAGGCATTGGGCGGCGCGGCGTCGAATACGAGCAGGCTCAGAGCGTTGCCGATAAGATCACGGAAATGTTCGAGGCCGGTGAATTCGACATCTGCACCGTCATCTTCAACCGATTCCAGTCGGCGATGACGCAGATCGTCACGAACCAGCAGATCATTCCCTTCCAGGCGCCGGAAACGGACGGCGACACGGAAAAAGCCAGCGGTCCGGCCGCGATCTATCTGTATGAGCCGGAAGAACAGGAAATCCTGGCCGACCTGCTGCCCCGCAACATGGCGGTGCAGTTGTTCCAGGCATTGCTGGAAAGCTCCGCGTCGGAACACGGTGCGCGCATGACCGCCATGGACAGCGCAACCCGCAACGCCGGGGAAATGATCGACAACCTGACACTGACCTATAACCGGACACGTCAGGCATTTATCACCAAGGAACTCATCGAAATCATCTCGGGCGCGGAAGCGGTCTAGAGACGATTTGAACGGGAGCTAGAAAGAGTATGGCTACGAAAAGTGTTGGTAAAGTGTCCCAGGTCCTGGGCGCCGTGGTGGACGTCAAATTCGACGGCGAGTTGCCGGCGATTTTGAACGCCCTGCACCTGAAGATCGGCGACCGTCTGCTGGTTTTGGAAGTGGCGCAGCACCTGGGTGAAAACACCGTGCGCACCGTTGCCATGGACAGCACGGACGGCCTGCAGCGCGGCGCCGAAGTGACCGATACCGGCGACAGCATCACGGTTCCCGTGGGTCCCGAGACCCTGGGCCGCATCATGAACGTCATCGGCGATCCCGTCGATGAACGCGGCCCGGTGAAGACCAAGTCCCGCGCCCCCATCCACCGCTCGGCCCCGAGCTTTGCCGAGCAGTCGACGGAAACCGAAATTCTGACCACGGGCATCAAGGTCGTCGACCTGATCGCGCCCTACTCCAAGGGTGGTAAGATCGGCCTGTTCGGCGGCGCCGGCGTGGGCAAGACGGTGCTGATCATGGAACTGATCAACAACGTCGCCAAAGGCCACGGCGGGTATTCGGTGTTTGCCGGTGTCGGCGAACGTACCCGCGAAGGCAACGACCTCTATCACGAAATGATCGAATCGGGCGTTATCGACCTGGAAGGCAACAATTCCAAGGCGGCGCTGGTTTACGGTCAGATGAACGAACCCCCGGGGGCCCGCTCCCGCGTGGCGCTGACCGGCCTGGCGCAGGCGGAATACTTCCGCGACGAAGAAGGCCAGGACGTGCTGCTGTTCATCGATAACATTTTCCGCTTCACCCAGGCCGGCTCGGAAGTGTCGGCGCTGTTGGGCCGCATTCCCTCGGCCGTGGGCTATCAGCCGACGCTCGCCACCGACATGGGCATGCTGCAGGAACGCATCACCTCGACCAAGAAGGGCTCGATCACCTCGGTCCAGGCCATTTACGTCCCGGCCGATGACTTGACCGACCCCGCGCCCGCCACCTCCTTCGCCCACCTGGACGCGACCACGGTGCTGTCGCGCCAGATCGCCGAACTCGGCATCTACCCGGCCGTGGATCCGCTCGATTCAACCTCGCGTATCCTTGATCCGCGGATCATCGGTGAAGAACATTACGGCGTCGCCACCCAGGTTCAGCAGACCCTGCAGACCTACAAGTCCCTGCAGGACATCATCGCCATTCTGGGCATGGATGAACTGTCGGAAGAAGACAAACAGACCGTGTCGCGCGCCCGTAAGATCCAGCGCTTCCTGTCGCAGCCGTTCCACGTCGCCGAAGTGTTCACCGGCACGCCGGGCGTCCTGGTGTCCCTCGAAGACACCATCAAGGGCTTCAAGGGCATCGTCGAAGGCGAATACGATCACCTGCCGGAAGCCGCCTTCTACATGGTCGGCACCATTGACGAGGCCATCGAAAAGGCCAAGAAGATGGCCGCGGAAGCCGCCTAAGGAACTGGTGCGAACAAAGGACATCCGATAATGGCCGATACGATCCAATTCGATCTGGTTTCGCCGACAAAGCTGGTGGCGTCACAGGCCGTGGACATGGTCGTCGTTCCCGGCGGCGAAGGCGACCTGGGTGTCCTGCCCGGCCACTCGCTGCTGATCGGCACCGTACGTCCGGGCGTCATCGACATCCACGAAGGCGGCAAGGTGACCAACAGCATCTTCGTCGCCGGCGGGTTCGTCGAAGTGAACCCGGAAACCTGCACGGTCCTGGTCGAAGAAGCAACGCCCGTCGCCGATATCGACAAGGCCGCCGCCAGCCAGCGCCTGCAGGACGCGCAAAAGGCGCTTGCCGATGCCGCTGACGCCAAGGCGAAAGCCGCCGCCGAAAGCGAGCTGAAGGTGGCCGAGGCGATGATTTCCGCCGCGCCCTGACCAACCGGCAACCGAATGTGAGAAAAGCCGCCTTGTTGCGGCTTTTTTCATGCCCGTTCGCCGCCCCTTCCGGAACGATCCCGGTCTCCGCCAAACAGAATTTGGCGGAACGGCGCGGGGTGCTATAACAAGGCCGTGCTTAACCGATAAAAAAAAGACCGAATGAAGGGAAGCCTTCCATGCGCCTCTACCTCGTGCGCCACGGCCTGGCGCTGACCAAGGATGAAAATCCCGACAGGCCGCTTAGCGAGCAAGGCTTGAAGGATGTGAAACGCATGGCCTCGTTCCTGGGCCGGGCCGGCGTGCGGGTGCCGCGGGTCATCCATTCGGAAATCCTGCGCGCCCAGCAGACCGCCCTACACCTATCGGCCGTCATCGGCCCCGGGCGCATCGTCGAGGAAATGCGCGACCTGAAGCCCTCGTCGCGCCTGGACAGCCTGGTCGAGGCCGCCTCCGGATGGACCGAGGACACCATGGTCGTCGGCCACGATCCCTTCATGAGCCGCATTACATCGTTCCTGACGTCGGGCGATGCAAATGCCGGGGTGATCGCCTTTGACCCGGCTTCCGTCGTCTGCCTGGAGCGTGATCCGATCATCACGGAGTCGGGTGGCCATTGGACGATCCTGTGGCACATGAGCCCCGTGCTGTTGAGCACGTGATGAGCATGTCTCCCGGCGGCCCCGCGGCCATCGTTCTACTAGTGGTTCTGATCTACCTGGTGATCCGCGTCTTCATCGTCGCCCACCCGAAGAACGAACGCACGGTGAAGGAAGTGTTCGAGGACATGCTCCTTGAGTTCGCCGGCGCCGCCATCATCGTGATCGGGGTTCTGCTGCTGCCGCTGTTTTTTTGACGATGGCCGCAGTGCTGCTCAAGACCGCCGCTTCGGCGCGCGGGAGGACGCCTTGCGCGCGCCCTTGCCTTTCGGCTTCCAGGCCGGGGTGCCGACTGCGCGCTGTTCCGCCCCCGGCTTGCGGCTGACCAGCTGGGAAGGCGCCGTGCCCGGTGCGCCCAGGCCCAGGTCGACCGCTTCCAGCCGGCGGATTTCATCGCGCAGGCGGGCGGCTTCTTCGAATTCCAGGTTGGCGGCGGCCTGTTTCATCCGCTCGTTCATATCCTTGATGACGGCGGCCAAGTTGTGGCCGGCCAGTTCCGTGGCGTCGGCGGCCCCCGTATCGACGGTCACGTAATCGCCTTCGTAAACGCTTTCCAGCGCCTTCGAGAATCCCTTCTTCACGCTTTCCGGCGTAATGCCGTGGGCGAGGTTGTATTCCTGCTGCTTCTCGCGCCGGCGGCTGGTTTCCGAAAGGGCGTACTCAAGGGCCTCGGTCATGTTGTCGGCATAGAGAATGACCCGCCCGTCCAGGTTGCGGGCGGCACGGCCGATGGTCTGCACCAGTGACGTCTTGGAGCGCAGGTAGCCCGGCTTGTCCGCATCCAGGATACAGACCAGGGCGCATTCGGGAATGTCCAAACCCTCGCGAAGAAGGTTAATACCGACCAGTACGTCGAATGCACCCAGGCGCAAATCCCGGATGATTTCGATGCGTTCCAGGGTGTCGATGTCGGAATGCATGTAACGCACCCGCACGCCCTGTTCGTGGAGATATTCGGTCAGGTCCTCGGCCATGCGTTTGGTCAGGGTGGTGACCAGGGTGCGCTGGCCCTTTAAAGCCGCTTCCTTGACCTCCATCAGCAGATCATCGACCTGATTTTCCACCGGCCGGACGATACACAGCGGATCGATGAGTCCCGTCGGGCGTACCACCTGTTCGGTTATTACGCCCCCGGTACGTTCAAGCTCCCACGGGCCCGGCGTGGCCGAGACGAAGACCGTCTGCGGGCGCATGCTGTCCCATTCCTCGAACTTCAAGGGCCGGTTGTCGACGCAGCTGGGCAGGCGGAAGCCGAATTGCGACAGGGTCGTTTTGCGCGCGTAATCGCCTTTGTACATGCCGCCGATCTGCGGCACGGTGACGTGGCTTTCGTCGACCACCAGAAGGGCGTTCTCCGGCAGGTATTCGAACAGGGTCGGCGGCGGCTCTCCGGGGGCCCGGCCCGTAAGGTAGCGGCTGTAGTTTTCGATACCGGAACAATGTCCCGTGGTCTCCAGCATCTCGATATCGAAGGTCGTGCGTTCCTGTAGCCGTTGCGCCTCCAGAAGCTTGCCCTCGGCGGTCAGGCGGGCGAGGGTTTCCTTCAGCTCGGCCTTGATCTGGGGGATCGCCTGCATCAGCGTCGGACGCGGCGTCACGTAGTGGCTGTTCGGGTAGACAATGATCTCGTCCAGGGTCGCGATCTTGTCGCCGGTCAGGGGATCGATCTCCCACATCGCCTCGACCTCGTCGCCGAACAGCGACAGCCGCCAGGCCCGATCCTCCAGGTGGGAGGGGAAAATTTCCACGACATCGCCCCGCACCCGGAACGTCCCCCGCACGAAAGCCGCGTCGTTGCGCTTGTATTGCAGCTCCACCAACTGCTTTAGCAGTTTTTGCCGATCGACCACGGAGCCGGCCTTCAGGCGCACGATCATCTCCGCATAGGTCTCGACCGCGCCGATGCCGTAGATGCAGGACACGGAAGCGACGATCACCACGTCGTTGCGCTCCAACAAAGCCCGGGTCGCCGAATGGCGCATGCGGTCGATCTGTTCGTTGATGGAGGCGTCTTTTTCGATATAGGTGTCCGTGCGCGGCACGTAGGCTTCCGGCTGATAGTAGTCGTAATAGCTGACGAAATATTCGACCGCGTTGTCGGGAAAGAACTCCTTCATTTCCCCATAAAGCTGCGCCGCCAGGGTCTTGTTCGGCGCCAGCACCAGGGTCGGCCGGTTCAGATTGCGGATGACATGGGCCATGGTGAAGGTCTTGCCCGAGCCGGTGACGCCGAGCAGGACCTGGTCCCGCTCGCCCGCCTTGAGCCCCGCCGTCAGTTCGGCGATGGCCTCGGGCTGGTCACCGGCCGGGCTGTATTCGCTTTGCAGATCGAACACAGGACCGCCCGTCACCGCCGCCCGCCGGGACGGGTGGTACAGCGCCGGGTCGTTCTTCAATTCCATGACCATGCTTGTTTATATAGGCGCTGTGCGCCCCCGGGTCATCCCTTGGTGCCGAGAACCGCGTCGACCATTTCCGCCGACAGGCCTGTGTAGCGCGCCGGGTCAAGCAGGGCGTCCAGTTCCTCAGGAGTCATGATCTCCGACACCCGGGCGTCCGCCAGCAACAGGTCGCGGAACACCTTGTCCTGTTCGAAGGCCGTCATGGCCGCTTCATAGACCACGTCGTGGGCCGTGTTGCGGCCGATGGTCTCGCCCAGTTTCATCATCACCGCCTCGGACAGCAGCAGGCCGCCCGTCATGTCCAGGTTGCGGCGCATGTTGTCGGCCCGCACGGTCAGCCCGCCGGTGACCATCACCGCCTTGCGCAGGGCCGATTCGGTCAGGCAACTGACCCGCGGAACGAAATCCCGTTCGACCTGGTTGGCGACCTTGTCCCGTTCGTGGTCGGCGATCATGCTTTCGAAGGCCGGCGGCACGCAGGCCCAGGCCAGGCGGACGATCCCCTGGGTCACTTCGCAGATCGCCGGGTTACGCTTCTGCGGCATGGTCGAGGAGCCGACCTTGCCGGGCTTGTGCGGCTCTTCCAGTTCGGCGATTTCGGTCTTCTGCAGGGTCGCGACCTCACGCACGATGCGGCCCATGGTGCCGGCGATGCTGGCCAGCACGGCGGCATATTCGGTGAAGCGGTCCTTGGCGACGTGCCAGGAAATCGCCGGCGCGCCGAGCCCCAGGTCGGCCATCATGCGGGCCGCGACCTCGGGCCCCTTTTCGCCAACCGCCGCGTGGGTGCCGACGGCGCCGGAGAACTGGCCGACCAGAACCCGGTCGGCCATCTGGTCCAGGCGTTCGCGCTGACGGCGGATTTCGTCGATCCAGACGGCGACCTTGTAGCCGAAGGTGATCGGCAGGGCCTGCTGGCCATGGGTGCGCCCGGCCATGGGCGTGTCGCGGTGATCGCGCGCCAGCTTGACACAATTGGCGTCAAGTTTATCCAGACCGTCGCGGATCAACGCCACTGCGTCCTTCATCTGCAGGACAAGACCGGTGTCCATGACGTCCTGGGTGGTCGCGCCCCAATGGACGTACTCGCCGGCCTTCTTGTCGCCCTGAACCTCGCACTGCGCGGCCATGGCGCGGACCAGCGGCACGATGGGATGGCTGGTGCGGGCCATTTCGTCGCGGATGGCGTCGAAATCGTACAGCGACATGTCGGCCGCCTTGGTGATCTGCGCGGCGGCACTTTCGGGAATGATCCCGAGCGCCGCTTCGGCGCGGGCAAGCGCCGCTTCCATGTCGAGAAATTTCTGCAGGGTCGCGGTGTCGTCAAAGGCCGCGCGCATGGCGGGGGTGGAAAACTGATCGCGGTAAAGGACGCTGTCGATGCCGGAAACGGCCATAGGTATTCCTCCTGGAGGCGTGGTTTCTTATTAATGGGGCCGCCATGTTAAGGGGAACTTCCCGCAAGGTTAATCAGAATCGCTTCTCTGCCGTGAGAATCAGGCGAAGCGGGCCGCCCGGCGCCCAATCCTCGAAGGGATAGCAGGTGATGAGGGTCAACAGGTCCGCCTCGGGATGCAGCATGACCTGTTCGCGGCGCGTGTCGATGACCCGGCGTTCGACGATGCGGTAGCCGCTTTTCGCACCCGACGGCTGTTCGACACGGATCAAGTCGCCGATGCGGGCCTCCTTCAGATAGGCGAAATGGGTGTCGCGATGGGCCGAGACGACGCCATGCCCGGGCTGCCCCGGCAGGGCCGTGCCGTCGACATGGCCGGGCCCGAAGGCGAGCGTGCTGCCGTCGGCCCCGGACAGGACGATGCTGGCGCCCCCCAGACGTTCGATACCAAGCCGCGCCACCGGCGTCATGTCGGCCCAGGGCCAGGGCCGGGCCAGCACGCCCGAGAGGGCTTGATTGGCCCGCGCCTGATCCCAGGCATGTTCCAGCAGCATCTGCGCCGCCCAGGCCTTGGCCGGGATATAGGCCCCCCAGGCGAAAAGACCCAGGCCGGCGGCGGCCAAAAGGACAGCCGCCGGCCTGGAAGGTGCCATGGAGGCAGGGAGCAAACGGGAAAGGCGGGCCGCCGGGGCCATCAATCGGCCCCTTCCGAACCCTGGCGCCGACGCCGGCGCGGGCCCCGCCAGCCGAGGGCCAAAATGGCGAGGGCGGCGATCACGAACAGCAGGCCGAGCCCCATATAGGCGTGGGCCGGGGTCGCCGTCTGCGGAGCGGCCATCAGCGGTGTGCCGGAAACGGCGGCCGCCAGATGAGGGCGCATTGCCGGGTCCGTCCGGTCGAAGGCCAAGGTCGCCGCCTGGCCGGCCGGCACCGGGGCGGTCGGCGCCATGGTCTTTTGCGGGCCCGGAACGGGGGACGGCGCGTGGGTCGGCAAGGGGGCGGCAGGGACGCCTTCCAAGCCTGCGCGGTCCTGGCCCGCCGGCAGGTTGACCGGCACCTGGGCGGCCGCCATCGGCGTGCCGGCGGGGCGACCCGGTTCCGTATCGACGGCAACCAGGCTGGTGAACTTGCTGACCAGACCGATGTCGAGGGCGGTCCGGACGATCTCCCGGCGGATATCGACACGGGCGGCATCCGCGTCCGTGGGTTCGAGATGCAGGCTGGCGGTCCGCATGTTGGCCATGAGTTGGCGGATCTTCTCGCGGCCCCACAGGCCCGCCACGCCGGGTGCCGCGGCGCCGCCGGTGATGGTCACCGACTGTTCCCAGAAGCGCCCGCCCAGCCGGCCAGAGACCTTCAGTTCCGGCCCGGCCCCGTTCAGCTTCATCAACGCGACCAGCGGTTCGCCCGCATAAAGGTCCGGCAGCGGTCGCGGCCAGACTTCGACCGTGTGGGTCCCACCCTGGGGCCAGGTCAAGGCCACATCCGTCAGGGCCGGGCGTTCCAGCTTGAGAAACAGTTCGGCCATGCGTTCCTTGATCTCGCCAGCCGCCTGAATGAACGTATAGGTACCGCGCCCGGCGCGGGCGGCACGGGTCATCAGGAAGCCGTTGGGGGCCGATCCGATGCCGACAGTGAACAGGCGGGCAGCGCCGATTCGCCCCTTGATGAGGGACAACAGGCGGTCCTCGTCGCCGACGGCGCCATCGGTGATCAGCACGATCTGCTGCAGGCGGGTGCGGCCCTCGGGCGCCGCGTCTTCAGCCCCGCTGTCGAGACCGGCAAGCGCCGCCGTGACGGCGTTGGAAATTTCCGTGCCGCCTTCGGCCTCGAGCCCCCGCACATAGGCCTTGGCGCGATCGATGGCCGCCCGATCGGCGGTCACCGGCCGGGGGGTCATGTCCGAATAGCCCGAAGCGAAGCGGATGATGCGAAAGCGGTCGGCCAGCGTCAGGCGGTCCAAGGCCATGACCAGCGCATCCTTGGCCTGGGTCAGCGACGTCCCCTTCATGGAGCCGGAGGTATCGATCACGAAGGTCACGTCGCGGGCCGGCCGGGGCAGGGCCAATCCGGCGCCGCCGGACACGGGCGGCATGAGCATGAGCAGGCCGTAGGTGTCATCCCCGGCCTGTTCCCAGAAGAACCCGGCCTGGGGCGCGGCCCCCGCCTCGGCCGGGGCCCAGCGCAGGACGAAATCACGGTCGGCGGGCACGGCGTCGCCATCCAGCCGCACGACGGCCCGGCCGGAATCCGGGCGCGTCACGATAACGTCGTGGCCGGGACTGGTGATCTTGCCGATGTCGAAGCCGGCGGCAAGAGCAACCTCGAGCGTCACCGGATTGCCCTTGCCGGCGCCGTCCTCTCGCAACGGCGGCGTGATCTTTGAAGCATCGGGCACCCGATCCGTATCCTGCGCCCAGCCGGCGCCGCCCGCGAAGGTCACGGCGTGCGCCCGGCCGGGGATATAGCGGGGGCCCACGACCAGCGGCAGGCGCAGGGTGAACTGCCCATCACGGAAAGCCAGGCGTTCCTGAAACTCGATGGCGACGATGACTTCCTCGCCGGGGCCCAGGTTGGCGACGGCAGTGGTGAAGATGTTGGGCCGCTGTTGTTCGACCAGGGAGGCTCGGCGACCGGCACTTTTCGCCGCCGTGTACAGACGCCGCGCTTCGGCCCGCTCCTTGATCTGGCCCAGGGTCACGCGCCCGCCGACGGTCATCTTCAGGCGATCGACGGCGCTGTCCGGCGGCAGGGGGTAGGTATAGATGGCCTCGGTCCAATGCGCCGTGGGATTGCGGAACCGATGGGTGACCGCATAGCGCGCGATCAGGCCCGAGATGTGCACCTTGATGTCCGTGCCCAGCAGCGGCACCGCCCGCACCTGGGCCGCGCCCTCGCCGCCGTC
>PALN01000019.1 GCA_002706405.1 Rhodospirillaceae bacterium
ATCCTGAATGACGGCCGCAAGGTCCGCTTTGCCAAGCGGTCCGGCGAGCAGATTGATTAAGCGAGGGCCTCTGACGATGGCTACACGGCTCAAAGAAGTTTTCGAACAGGAAATCAAGCCCGCCTTGATGGAGGAGTTCGGTTACGCGAACACCTATCAGGTGCCCAAGCTTGAAAAGATCGTTCTCAACATGGGTGTCGGCGACGCCACCGAAGACCGCAAACGCGTCGACGGCGCGCTTGCCGACCTGACCCGCATCACCGGCCAAAAGCCGGTGGCGACCCGGGCCAAGAAATCCATCGCCGGCTTCAAGCTGCGCGAAGGGATGGTCATCGGTGCCAAGGTCACGCTGCGCAAGGACCGCATGTACGAATTCCTGGACCGCCTGGTGAACATCGCATTGCCGCGAGTTCGCGACTTCCGCGGCATCCAGGGGAAGTGTTTCGACGGACATGGCAACTTTGCCATGGGGTTGAAGGAACAGATCGTGTTTCCGGAAATCGACTACGACCAAGTCGATAAGGTCCGGGGTATGGACATCGTGATCTGCACCTCGGCCAAAACCGATGATGAAGCGAAGGCTCTCTTGAAGGCCTTCAACATGCCGCTGGCCGGCAAGTAAGCCCAGCGGCGGATGGAGATCGAGTAATGGCGAAGAAAAGCGCAATTGAGAAGAACAACATGCGTGCCCGCATGGTGAAGAGCTATGCCGCGAAGCGGGCGCGTCTGAAGGCGATCACGAAAGACGAATCGGCGTCGCCCGAAGAGCGTTTCAATGCGCATCTCAAATTGGCGCAGCTGCCCCGCAACTCCTCGCCCACCAGGTTCCGCCTGCGGTGCGAATTGTCGGGCCGGCCGCGCGGTAATTACCGCAAGTTCAAAATTTCCCGCATTGCTATGCGGGATTTGGCCTCTGACGGGATGATTCCCGGCATGGTCAAGTCGAGCTGGTAAGAAGGGAAAGATACTGGCATGTCTATGACCGATCCCCTGGGTGATATGCTCACCCGCATCCGCAACGGACAGCAGGCGCGCAAGGCCGTGGTTCTGTCGCCGTCTTCAAATCTGCGGGCCAACGTGCTCGAAGTTTTGCAGCGCGAAGGCTATATCCGCGGCTATCAAAAGCGCGAAGAAAAGCCCGGTATGGCGGAACTTGAAATCGAATTGAAGTACCACGAAGGCCAGCCCGTGATCCGCGAGATCCAACGTGTGTCGACGCCGGGCCGGCGTGTCTATTCGGGCATCGGCGATCTGCCGCGGGTCTACAACGGGCTGGGTATTTCCATCCTGTCGACCCCGCGAGGCGTGTTGTCCGATCATGAATGCCGCGAACACAACGTCGGCGGTGAAATTCTCTGCCAGGTGTTCTAAGAGCATCCGGCGAACGAACGAGAAGGCGGTTCATTATGTCGCGTATTGGAAAAAACCCGGTCCTGGTGCCTGATGGCGTGACCGTCGAAATCGACGGTGCGACGGTCAAGGCCAAGGGCAAGCTGGGCGAACTTAGCGAAACCATGGTTGACGACGTGATCGTCACCAAGGAAGACAACCTGATCAAGGTCGCGCCCGCGAACGATACCCAGCGCGCCCGGCAAATGTGGGGCATGAGCCGCACCAAGATCAACAACCTGGTTGAAGGCGTCAGCGAAGGTTTCAAGAAGCAGCTGGATATTTCCGGCGTCGGCTACCGTGCGTCCATGCAGGGTAACAAGCTGATGCTGCAGCTCGGCTTCAGCCATGACGTCGAATACCCGGTGCCGGACGGCATCAAGATTGCCTGCCCGGAACAGACGCAGATCGTCATTGAAGGCATCGACAAGCAGCTTGTCGGCCAGGTCGCGGCGGAAATCCGCGCATATCGCCCGCCGGAGCCCTATAAGGGCAAGGGTGTCCGGTATGCCGGTGAGTTCATTCTCCGCAAGGAAGGGAAGAAGAAGTAAGTCATGGCCAACGCTCGCGAAAAATTCGAAAAGCGCCAGTTGCGCGTTCGGCGTCAGGTCCGCAAGGCGGCCGGCGACCGCCTGCGCCTGGCCGTGTTCCGCTCCGGCCTGCATATCTATGCCCAGGTCATCGACGACCGTGCCGGCAAAACCGTTGCCGCCGCGTCGTCCCTGGACAAAGAGCTTAAGGGCAAGCTGGCCAAGGGCTGCAACATTGCCGCTGCCGGCGAAGTGGGCAAGCTGATTGCCACGCGCGCCGTCAAGGAAGGCATCAAGGAAGTGATCTTTGACCGTGGTGGCTACAAATTCCACGGCCGGGTCAAGGCGCTCGCCGATGCCGCGCGTGAAGCCGGCTTGTCGTTCTAAATTAACGCATTCTAGGAAATCAGGAACAGCCTCATGGCAGAGCAACGCAACGAACAAGGTCAGGGACGGGGTCCGCGCGGACGGCGCGACCGGGATCGCTCTCCCGAGCAGCGGGAAGATTCTGAACTGACCGACAAGCTGGTCTACATCAACCGCGTGGCCAAGGTGGTCAAGGGCGGGCGGCGGTTCTCGTTCGCTGCCCTGGTGGTTGTTGGCGACGGCAAGGGCCGGGTCGGTTACGGTTCGGGTAAGGCACGCGAAGTGCCGGAAGCCATCCGCAANGCCACGGANTCCGCNAAGCGCAACATGATCCGCGTNCCGCTGCGCGAAGGCCGCACGCTNCACCATGACNTTGCCGGGCGNTTCGGCGCCGGCCGGGTGATCATGCGNTCNGCCCCTCCGGGCACNGGCATCATTTCGGGCGGCCCCATGCGTGCCGTGTTCGAAACCATGGGCGTGCAGGACGTTGTTGCCAAGTCCATGGGCACCGCCAACCCCTACAACATGGTCAAGGCGACGTTCGCCGCGTTGCAGCAGATTCAGTCGCCGCGCACCGTGGCGGCTCGTCGGTCCAAAAAGGTCGGCGATATCGTGCAACGGCGTGACGACGTTTCCGCCACGACCGACCAGGCCTGATTGGAACCCTGAAGATGGCAGACAAGAAGACCGTAAAAGTCACGCAGATCGGCAGCCACATCGGCCGTCCGGCGGACCAGCGCGCAACCCTCAAGGGCCTGGGNCTNAACAAATTGCACCGCTCGCGCGNGNTGGAN
Source organism: Rhodospirillaceae bacterium (assembly GCA_002706405.1). Classification (GTDB taxonomy): domain Bacteria; phylum Pseudomonadota; class Alphaproteobacteria; order Rhodospirillales; family Casp-alpha2; genus UBA1479. Next base: position 3,080 of record PALN01000019.1, read on the forward strand.
GANACTCCGGCCGTGCGNGGCATGATTAATAANGTCAGCCACNTGGTGCGGGTCGAGCAAGGCGACTAAATACTTAACGAAGGAATACCGCCATGCGTTTGAACGAAATCAGNGACAATCNGGGTGCGACCCGTCCGCGTAAGCGCGTCGGCCGCGGCATNGCNTCCGGCACCGGCAAGACGTCCGGCAAGGGGATGAAGGGCCAGAAGTCTCGGTCGGGCGTCAGCCTGCTGGGATTTGAAGGCGGCCAGATGCCGATCTATCGGCGTCTGCCCAAGCGTGGGTTCAAGAACCCGTTCTCCAAGGACTTCGCCGAACTGAATGTCGGTCTCCTGCAGGAAGCGATCGATGCCAAGCGCATCGACGGCAAGCAGGTTCTGACGACCGCCAAGCTGGTCGAAGCCGGCGTCGCCAAGAAGCGGAAAGACGGCGTGCGTCTCNTNGGNCACGGNGAANTGAANNCCAANGTNACGCTNGAAATCGAAAGCGCCACCAAGGGTGCCATTGCCGCGGTCGAAAAGGCCGGCGGTACGGTCACCGTGTCGGCCCCGACGGTTGCCAAGGACGAAGCGTCCGAGACCAAGGGTATCCGTGGCAAGAACAAGCGCCGCGCCCACGATCAGGGTGATGGCGAAGCCGGGAAATCCGCCGAATAACAAGACGGGTGGGGGCATCCGCCCCCGCCGCCGGAGAAGACTGAATGGCCTCTGCCGCCGAACAACTTGCCGCCAACGTAAACCTGGGTGCCTTTTCGAAGGCCACCGAGTTGAAGAAGCGCATCTGGTTCACGCTGGGTGCGCTCGTCGTTTACAGGCTGGGCACGTTTATCCCGCTGCCGGGTATCGACCCGGTTGTGTTGGAAGAGATCTTCCGCGCCAATCAAAGCGGCGTGTTGGGCATGTTCAACATGTTTGCGGGCGGTGCGCTGGGCCGCATGACCATCTTCGCCCTCAACATCATGCCGTACATTTCGGCTTCCATCATCATGCAGCTGATGACGTCGATTTCGCCGTCGTTGGAGCAGATGAAGAAGGAAGGCGAATCCGGCCGCAAGCGGATCAACCAGTATACGCGCTATCTGACGGTGCTGATTTGTCTCTTGCAGGCCTACGGCATCGGTGTCGGCATTGAAGGTATGAGCGGTAACCAGGGGCCCGCGGTCCACGATCCGGGATACTTCTTCCGCTTCTCTGTGGTCGTGACGCTGACCGGCGGTACCATGTTCCTGATGTGGCTGGGCGAACAGATCACCGCGCGCGGCGTCGGCAACGGCATTTCGCTGATCATCTTCGCCGGCATCGTGGCCGAATTGCCGGTGGCCCTTGCCGGGACATTCGAAATGGGCCGCACGGGCGCACTGCCGACGGCCCTGATCATCGGGATCATGGTGATGGCCGTGGCGACGATCGCGCTCTGCGTGTTTGTCGAACGCGCACAGCGCCGGATCCTGATCCAGTATCCCAAGCGCCAGCGCGGCAACAAGATGATGGGCGGCGAATCCTCCCATCTGCCGCTCAAGCTCAACACTTCGGGCGTGATCCCGCCGATCTTCGCGTCCTCGCTGCTGCTGATGCCGATCACCGTGATCACGCTGTCGGCCGGGCAGGGACCGGAATGGATGACGGCCGCCGCCGCCTATCTGGGCCGTGGTTCCCCCGTTTACATGAGCATCTACATCGGCTTGATTGTGTTCTTCGCCTTCTTCTATACGGCTGTCGTGTTCAACGTGAACGACACGGCCGAAAACCTGAAGAAATACGGTGGCTTCATTCCCGGCATCCGTCCGGGCAAGAACACGGCCGAGTACCTGGACCGCGTGCTGACCCGCCTGACCTGTGTCGGTGCTTTGTACCTGGCGGTGATCTGCGCCCTTCCGGAACTGTTGATCTCCAACTTCGCGGTTCCCTTCTATTTCGGCGGCACGTCGCTGCTGATCGTGGTCACGGTGACCATGGATACCGTGACCCAAATTCAGTCGCACCTGATCGCGCATCAGTATGAAGGCCTGATCAAGAAGCAGCGGCTACGGGGGAGGCGTTAATGATTCTATTGCTCATGGGGCCTCCGGGGGCCGGCAAGGGCACGCAGTCGAAGCGGCTTGAGGAAGCCTACGGGCTTGTGCAGTTGTCGACCGGGGACATGCTGCGCGCCGCCGTTGCCTCGGGCAGTGATCTCGGCAAGCAGGCGAAAGCGCTGATGGACCGCGGGGACCTGGTTCCCGATGAACTGATCATCGACATGATCTCGGCCCGCATCGAGCAGGACGACTGCGCCAAAGGGTTCATTCTCGACGGCTTTCCGCGCACCGTGCCGCAGGCCGAAGCGCTTGCCGCCATGCTCGCCGATAAAGGGTTGAGCCTCGACCATGCGATCGAGTTGGCGGTTGATGACGATGCGATGGTGAAGCGAATCACCGGCCGGTACACCTGCGCCAAATGCGGCAAGGGGTACCACGATGAATTTGAAAAGCCCGCCAAGGAAGGCGTGTGCGACAAATGCGGTTCGACGGAGTTTACCCGCCGCGCTGATGACAAAGAGGATACGGTGCGTAATCGCCTGGACGCCTACCATGCCCAGACGGCGCCGATCCTGGCTTACTACAAGGACGAAGGGGTTCTGAGCGACGTTGACGGCATGGCCGATATCGACGCCGTGACGGCCCAGCTGAAAGGAGTGATCGGTCAGGCGTGAAGCGCGCGAAAAAGGCCTTGCCCCTAGGTTGACTTGGGGGCGCAAGTGCCTATAATCGCGCCTCTTTTCAGGCCCGGCGGATTTTGAAAATTTCCAGGTGAATTCGAACGCACGGAACCGTTCGTCGCGACGTTTTTGCCTTGAATACAACGAGTTAGAGCAAGTCCGGTGATTCTACTGTGCGGGACTTGCTCTTGAGTTTTTTGTCGAACGTGAGGAGCGAAAGCCTTGGCGCGTATTGCGGGTATTAATATTCCGACGGCGAAACGGGTGGTTATTGCCTTGACCTATATTCATGGCATTGGCCGCACGTCCGCGCGGAAGATTTGTGACAGTGTCGGAATCCCCCTGGATCGGCGTGTCAATCAACTGACGGAAGACGAGGTCGCGCGCGTTCGCGAGGCCATCGACCGTGACTTCCAGGTCGAAGGTGACCTTCGCCGCGAAACGGCCATGAACATCAAGCGTTTGATGGATCTTGGCTGCTACCGCGGTCTTCGTCACCGTCGCGGCCTGCCCGTGCGCGGACAGCGTACTCATACCAACGCGCGCACCCGCAAAGGTCCTGCCAAGGCCATCGCGGGTAAGAAGAAATAACGGCTAGGGTCAAGGATTTTCAGTTATGGCTAAGGCAGCAGCAGCCCGCCCGCGGCGCCGCGAGCGTAAAAACATCGCCTCCGGCGTGGCGCATATCAACTCCACGTTCAACAACACCATGATCACCATCTCCGATGCGCAGGGCAATTCCATTGCCTGGTCGTCGGCTGGTGCCATGGGGTTCAAGGGGTCGCGTAAATCGACTCCGTACGCGGCGCAGGTCGCCGGTGAAGACGCCGGTAAGAAGGCGCAGGAACACGGCATGAAGACCCTGGACGTTCAGGTCAAAGGCCCGGGTTCCGGTCGTGAGTCCGCGTTGCGGGCTTTGCAGGCGATTGGCTTCACCATCACCGCGATTCGTGACGTGACGCCAATCCCGCACAACGGCTGCCGTCCGCGGAAGCGCCGCCGGGTCTAATTCCTCCTGCGGGCATTCGGCCATCAGGGGCTCCGATCGGCCGCTGCCCGGGTTCCCGGCCGCAGGCCGCTTAAGCCGCTTGGGAACACAATGAAATGGGGGCCGCCCGGCAACGGCCCCTGACGATGGTTCAAGTGAACGCGAGGTCACTGACGTGATTCAGAAAAATTGGCAAGAACTTATTAAACCGAACAAGCTCGACATTAACCCGGGTGTCGATCCGGCACGCCAGGCGACCATCGTCGCTGAACCGCTGGAACGCGGTTTCGGCCTGACCTTGGGGAACGCGCTGCGGCGCATCCTGCTGTCGTCCCTGCAGGGCGCGGCGGTCACGTCCATCCAGATTGATGGCGTGCTGCATGAATTTTCGTCGATCCCCGGCGTGCGCGAAGACGTTACCGACATCGTTCTCAACATCAAGTCGTTGGGTTTGCGGATGGATGCCCAGGGTCCGAAGCGGATGACGCTGAAGGCCGAAGGCCCCTGCATCGTGACCGCCGGCATGATCGACACGGGTGCGGACATCAAAGTCATGGACCCGGACCTGGTGCTTTGCCACCTGGACCGTGACGGCAAGCTGAACATGGAACTGACCGTGGAATCCGGTAAGGGCTATGTGCCGGCTTCCCAGCATCGCGCGGAAGACAGCCCCATCGGCCTGATCCCGATCGATGCCGTGTATTCACCGGTCCGCAAGGTCTCCTACAAGGTCGACAACACCCGCGTCGGCCAGGTGACCGACCATGACAAGCTGTCGCTGGTCGTCACGACCAACGGTGCGGTCACGCCGGAAGATGCCGTGGCCCTTGCCGCCCGCATCCTCCAGGACCAGTTGCAGTTGTTCATCAACTTCGAAGAGCCGGAACACGCTCGCGAGGAAGCCGAACAGGAAGATCTGCCGTTCAACAAGAACCTCCTGCGCAAGGTCGACGAACTGGAACTGTCCGTGCGGTCGGCGAACTGCCTGAAGAACGACAACATCATCTACATCGGCGATCTGGTCCAGAAGACCGAAGCCGACATGCTGCGTACGCCGAACTTCGGGCGTAAGTCCTTGAACGAAATCAAGGAAGTGCTGGCCTCCATGGGCCTGCATCTGGGCATGGAAATCGCTGCCTGGCCGCCCGAGAATATCGAGGAACTGGCCAAGAAACTGGAAGATCCCTTTTGATCCGGCGGCGCGTCGGTAACCCGGCGCGCCGATCCGAACGCAAGAACCATCCCGGTCACCGATTGTCGGTTGGCGGGGCGCCTCAGGGGGTAAAATGGCACGCCCGGGCGAAAACTGAATAAGGAGCCTGATATGAGACACCGCAGCGGATACCGCAAACTCAACCGTACCGCCAGCCACCGCAAGGCCATGTTCTCCAACATGGCGGCATCGCTGATCATCCACGAACAGATCACCACGACCCTGCCCAAGGCCAAGGAACTGCGCCGGTTCGCCGATCGCATGATTTCCCTGGGCAAGAAGGGGTCCTTGCATCAGCGGCGCCAGGCCATGTCGTTCCTGCGCGACGATGCGGCCGTGGCCAAGCTGTTCGGCGTGCTGGCCGATCGTTACAAGGAACGCCCGGGCGGCTACACCCGCGTGCTCAAGGCGGGTTTCCGCCATGGCGACGCGGCCCCCATGGCCGTCATCGAACTGGTCGATCGCGACCCGGACGCCAAGGGTGCCGAGGATAAAGCCCGCCACGCGGCGGAAATGGAAGCTGCCGACGCCCTGGAATAGGGGACGCGTCTGTCCGTCCAAGGAATTGGAAAAGCGCGGCTTCGGCCGCGCTTTTTCATTTTCCGCCAGGGGCCGGGCTCTTGAGCCTTGACCTCGCCACAAACGGGCTAAATCCTGCTGTGAACGCGGTTTCGGCCGTTCCGTATACCTGACCCTGGAGCTACGCTTTCCGATGATGTCGACCTTGGCCCGTCCGATTGTTCTGACAGCCGCTCTCGCGTTGTCACTTGTCCTGTCCGTGCCGCAGGGACAGGCGCAGGTGGCAGGGCGCGAGGTACCAGACAGCCGGGACCAGGTCATGCTGTCCTACGCACCGGTGGTCGAGCAGGCGGCCCCCGCCGTGGTCAACATCTTTACCGCCAAAACGGTTCAACGCCGCCGCACCACCCTGTTCGACGATCCTTTTTTCCAGCGCTTTCTGGGGCCCAACCTGGGGGACCAATTCGGGCGCCAGCCGCGCGAACGGGTGCAGAATTCGCTGGGCTCTGGCGTCATCGTGCGCGCCGACGGCCTGATTGTGACCAATAACCACGTAATCGAAGGGGCCGACGAGATCAAGGTCGTGCTGCACGACCGGCGCGAATTCGAAGCCAAGATTATCGGTAAGGACGACCGTACGGACCTGGCCATCCTGCGGCTGGAGGGCGCCCCCACCGATTTGCCGGTCCTGGATCTGGCCGATTCCGATTCCGTCAAGGTCGGCGATCTGGTTCTCGCCATCGGCAATCCCTTCGGCGTCGGGCAGACGGTGACCAGCGGCATCGTCTCGGCCCTGGCGCGGACGCAGATGGCCAACGCGGGATCGGACCTCAATTTCTTCATTCAGACTGACGCGGCGATCAACCCGGGCAATTCGGGCGGCGCCCTGGTCGGGCTCGACGGCCGCCTGGTCGGCATCAACACGGCGATCTATTCCAAGACCGGTGGATCGCTGGGCATCGGCTTCGCCATTCCGTCCAACATGGTGCGCGCCGTGGTCAACGGTGTGGTCAAGGGCGGACGGCTGGTGCGGCCGTGGATCGGCGCCGCCGGCCGTCCGGTTACGGCCGATATCGCCAGTTCCCTCGGCCTCGACCGGCCCGGCGGGGTGATTATCGAGGATGTGTATCCGGCGTCCGCCGCCGACCGCGCCGGTATCAAGCGCGGCGACATCATCCTGGCCGTCAACGGCCATGAGGTGCGCGACACGACGGCGCTGAAGTTCCGCGTGGCGACGATCCCATTGGGCGAGACCGTGCCGCTGCGCGTCTGGCGCCGTGGCAAGCTTGAGGCGCTCAAGCTGGAGATCGAGGCGCCGGTTGAGTTTCCCGCCCGAAACCAGTCGGAATTGGCCGGCCGACACCCGCTGACGGGGGCCGTGATCGTCAACATGTCGCCGGCCCTTGGCGATGAACTGGGGATCGATACCTTCAAGCGCGGGGTCATGGTTCTACAGGTCCGGCGTGGTGCTCCGGCCGACAAGATCGGCCTTCGGCCCGGCGATTTCCTGAAGCGAGTCAACGGCAACGACATCGGGTTGGTCCGTGATGCCTTGACCGTGTTTTCGAAGCAGGCGCCGTCCTGGGAAATCACCATCGAACGCCAGGGCCGCGAGATCACCGAGCGGTTCGAAGGGTGAATACGCTTTTCGAAAGCCAATCATCGCGCCCGCTGGCGGATCGCCTGCGTCCAAAGACCATTGCCGATGTCGTCGGCCAGTCCCATTTAACCGGCCCCGACGGTTTCATCGGCCGCGTGGTCAAGGCCGGCAAGCTGACCTCCATCGTGTTCTGGGGACCGCCCGGTACGGGGAAGACGACCCTGGCGCGGTTGCTGGCCGATCACGTATCCCTGCATTTCGAGCCCCTGTCGGCGGTGTTTTCCGGTGTCGCCGACCTGCGCAAGGTGTTCGAGCGGGCCAAGGAGCGCCGCCGGATGGGGCAGGGGACCCTGCTGTTCATCGACGAGATACACCGCTTCAACCGTGCCCAACAGGACGGCTTCCTGCCTTACGTGGAAGACGGCACGGTGGTGCTGATCGGGGCGACGACGGAAAATCCGTCGTTCGAGCTGAACCCGGCTTTGCTGTCGCGCGCCCAGGTGCTGGTGCTCAATCGCCTGGACGCAGTTGCCCTCGAGGAACTGATGGTCCGTGCCGAGGCCGAACTGGGCCATCCGCTGCCGCTTGACGGTGATGCCCGACAGGCCCTTGCCGCCATGGCCGACGGCGACGGGCGGTATTTGCTGAACATGGTGGAGAATCTGGACGCCATGGGGCTGACCGCCCCCCTGGACCCCGCCGGACTGGCGTCCGCCGTGCAAAAACGCATGCCGGTTTACGACAAGGGGCAGGAAAGCCATTACAACCTGATCTCGGCGCTGCACAAGTCCATGCGGGGCTCCGACGCCGACGCGGCGCTCTATTGGCTGGCGCGCATGCTGGACGGCGGCGAGGACCCCTTGTACATCGCCCGGCGCATGACCCGCTTCGCCTCCGAGGATATCGGCCTCGCCGATCCCCATGCCCTGGTCCAGGCCATCGCCGCCTGGGACACTTTCGAACGCCTGGGCTCGCCGGAAGGCGAGCTGGCGCTGGTTCAGGCCGTCGTCTACCTGGCGACCGCCCCGAAATCCAACGCCCTCTACAAGGCCGCCGGCGCGGCGCGGCGCGTGGCCCGGGAAACCGGCTCCCTGATGCCGCCCAAACATATCCTCAACGCGCCGACCAAGCTAATGAAGGACCTGGACTACGGCAAGGACTACGCCTATGACCACGACACCGAGGATGGTTTTTCCGGCCAGAATTATTTCCCCGACGGCATGGCGCGAACGCGGCTGTACGCGCCGCGGGACCGCGGGTTCGAACGCGAAGTTTCCAAGCGCCTGGCCTATTGGGACAAATTGCGCCGTCAGCGGCGCAATGGGGACGACGGCGGCTCGTCTTCGGAGTAGATTGGGCCGCGAACGGGGGCAAGGACCGGAATGATGACGGGGAACCTGTGATGAAGATGCTGTTTGCCGTGGCCATGGGGGGGGCCGTGGGCGCCGTCGGGCGGTTCCTGGTGATGAACGCCGTGGGCAGCCAATTGGGCCATGGCTTTCCCTGGGGCACCTTCACGGTCAACCTCGTTGGCTCCTTCGTTCTTGGCGCGCTGATCGAGGTCAGCGCCCTGCACTGGTCGCCGCCGCCGGAGATGCGGGCCTTCCTGGTGGTCGGCATGCTGGGCGCCTTTACGACCTTTTCCACGTTTTCACTGGATTCCTACACGTTGATTGAACGCGGGCAGATTGGTGCGGCGGCCAGCTATATCGGTGGCTCGGTTATTTTGTGCATTTTCGGGTTCTGGGCCGGCATGTCCCTGTTGCGTCAGGTTCTGTGATGGTCGACACGCCACAGCCTGATGCCAAGGGACAACTGGTTTCGGCCGACGAAGACGGCCTGCGTCTCGACCGCTGGCTGAAACAGCATCTCCCCGACCTGCCGTTCGGTCAGGTTCAAAAGCTGCTGCGCACCGGGCAGATCCGAATCGACGGCCACCGGGCCAAGACGGGGACGCGCCTGGAGGCGGGCCAGGAGGTGCGCCTGCCGCCAAGCCTGCGGCCGGGCGGCGAGGGGGTCGTTAATCGCGCCTCGACCGCGGCTAAACCGGCGGCGAAGCCCTCTGCCAAGATATCCGCCGGCGAGATCAAGGACCTGCAGGCGCGCGTGATCTATCGTGATGACGAGATTCTGGTGCTGGACAAGCCGGCCGGCTTGGCGGTGCAGGGCGGATCGGGCCTCAGCCACCACCTGGACGCCATGCTCGACGGGCTTCGCTTCGACGCAGCGGAACGGCCGCGCCTGACCCATCGCCTGGACAAGGATACCTCGGGCGTTTTGGTTCTGGCCCGCACCCGTGCCGCGGCGCGTTGGCTGACCGAAGGGTTTCGCCGCAAGACCATCCGCAAACTCTATTGGGCGGTTGTCGCCGGCGTGCCGGAAATCGCCCAGGGGCGCGTCCGTTTGAAGCTGGGCAAGAAGCGCGGCGCCGGCGGGCAGGAAAAGATGGATGCCGATGCCGAAGACGCCAAGCGGGCGGAAACGCTTTACCGTATCGTCGATCGCGTTGGCCGAAAGGCGGCGGCCTGGCTCGCCATGGAGCCAGTGACGGGCCGTACACACCAGCTTCGCGCCCATGCGCTGGCCATGGAAACGCCGATCCTGGGGGACGGCAAGTACGGCGGCGCGGAGGCCTTTCCCGACTTGCCGGTAAAGATCAAGATGCTGCACCTGCATGCCCGGCGTATCGTGATCGCGCACCCCAAGGGGCATACGATCGATGTCGTGGCCCCGTTGCCGCCTCATATGGCGGAAACCTGGAAGGCGCTCGGCTTCACCAAAGATCAATCGGCGGATGAACTCTTTGAAGAATAGTCTTAAAGTGAACCTATGGCGGTCCTGTCAGGGAGGCGTGACCATGCGCTTCGTGCGGGGGTGTACCGTTAGTTGCCGCCATGCAACTGCATTCGAGGGGCTCTAAGTGAGATTTGCGCCGAACGACGAACAAGCATTACATTGTATGCGTAATAGCATATCACTTGATGCGATTGTCGTGCTCTCGGCGCCGCGGCCCGGTGCCGACAATTCTCGTTCACTGAAGAATGGTGGGCGGGGCCAAATTTCGCCCGCGATCAAAACTTGAAGACAAAAAACCATGCGCCTGCTGCTAGTTGAAGATCACAATCGATTTGCTGAATCCATCAAGGTGGGCTTGGAAAACCAGGCCTTTGCCGTCGATACGGTGGATTCCGGCGCGGGCGCCGACGCTGCCGTGGCGAGCGTTCAGTACGATGCGATCATTCTCGATCTAGGGCTTCCGGATACGGATGGTCTGACCCTGCTGAAGCAATGGCGGGAACAGGGAAATGTGGTTCCCGTACTGATCCTGACCGCCCGCGACGGCCTTGATGACCGGGTCAAGGGATTGAATACGGGGGCAGATGATTACCTGCTGAAGCCCTTCGAAATGGAAGAACTGGTCGCACGAATTCGGGCGCTTCTGCGCCGCCCGGGCGGGGTTCTGGGACTGGTCATGACGGCGGGGAACGTATCGTTCGACACAACCGCGCGCGAAGTAAGAATAAATGATCAACCTATATCCATTTCCCGGCGCGAGATGGGCGTGCTAGAACAACTTATGCGGCGATATGGGCGGGTGGTCCCCAAATCGGTTCTGGAAGACAAGATTTACGGTTTTGACGAGGAAGTGTCGTCGAATTCTGTGGAGGTCCATGTTTCCAGATTGCGCAAGCGGCTTTCAAAAAACGGTGCAAGTGTCAGCGTCCATACGCTTCGCGGTGTGGGGTATTTGCTGTCCGAAGGTGCTCTCAACCAATGACCAATTGATCGTGAAATGAACGAAAACAAAGAAAACGGCGAACCGACGGTCGATCACGAGTTTCTTCTGAACCTCGCGCGGGAAAAGTCGACCATGGGCCGCGCGAAGTTGACCGAAACCATCATCGATCTGTTCGAAAACAAGGGTGACGCCCTGACGGACCGTGAACGGGCGCTGATGTTCGGCATTCTGCGCAGCGTTGTGCGCGAGATCGAGATGTCCGTGCGCCGGGGCGTTGCCCAGCAGTTGGCGGGCCTGAACGACGTGCCCGAGGACCTGATCCGCATTCTCGCCAATGACGAGATCGAAGTCGCCTATCCGGTCTTGACGGAATCGGGGTTGCTCAAGGATTCCGACCTGATCGAGATCATTCGCCACCGCACGCTGGAACATCAGCTTGCCGTCGCCATCCGCCAGAACATCAGCGAAGCCGTGTCGCAGGCGCTGGTTGAGACCGGCAATGAGCGCGTGGTCGTGACCCTGCTTAAGAACGAGAACGCGAAGATTTCGCAAAGCACCATGGAATACCTGGTGGAACAGTCGAAACGCGTCGATACCTTCCAGGAACCCATTCTGCACCGCGAGGAATTACGCCCCGAATTGGCGCAACGCATGTTCCTTTGGGTGACGGCGGCGTTGCGCGAATTCATCTTGGAGAACTTCAAACTCGACCAGTCCGTAGTCGATGATCTTTTGGAACAGATTGCCGCTCAGGAAGGCGGGGTGCAGCCGGAACAGGTCAATGCCCTGAAGGCCAACGAACTGGCGGCGAATTTGGATCGCGAAGGCCTGGTTACGCCGGAAATGCTGATTACCGCGCTGAGCCAAGGCGAGGTCTCGTTGTTCCTGGCTTTGTTCTCGCGCCTCACGGGGATCCGCGAGTATCTGGCCAAGCGTATTTTGTTCGAGCCGGGCGGTGAGGGGATGGCGATTTGCTGCAAGGCCGTCGGCCTGACGAAGGACGAGTTCGCCAAGATTTTCCGCTATTCGCAGTTGGTGCGCGCGCGTCGTAGCGACCGCATCGACGAGGCCCTGGCGGACGTGATCTGGATTTACGAGGACATGAGCCGTGAAGCCGCCGCAGGCGTGCTGAAGACATGGCGCCGGAATACGGGCTATTTGGCGGCGATCCGCCAAATTCAGTCGGCTACCCGGCGAAATGCGTGAGCGAAAACCGCGAAGCTGGCCATCTCTATCCGCTGACCCTGAAACGCGTGCGGCCGAAGCGCTGACGCGGCTGGAGGACGTCACTCGCTTGGTCTCCGACCTTGTCTGGGAAACGGATGCGGATTTCCGCCTCGCCTATGTATCCGAACATGCTTTCGAAGTGATGGGCTACGTGCCGCTGCAGCTTGAAGGCCAGCGTTTCGAGGACCTGGGTCATTTTGTGGATGACGCCGGCCAGCACATCGCCCTCGACATTCGCAAGCCGTTCCGTGACGTGGCCTTCATGACCACGGACGCTGACGGTACGCCGCGGCGTCTTTTGACCAGCGGCCTGCCGTTCTTCGATCAGGATAGTGGGCGCTTTTCCGGAATTCGCGGCACGGCCCGCGATGTCACGGAAGTCTACCGTGCCGAGCGCATTCGCGCCGAACAAGAAGAACGCCAGCGCGCGTTCGTCGCCGATGTCGCCCACGAACTCCGGACACCGCTTGCCGTTTTGCGTGCCAAGCTGGACACCTTGAAGGATGAGGCGGCGGCGGCGGCGCTGCGGGACGAGGTCGACGGCATGACCCGTCTGGTGTCGCAGATGCTGGCATTCGCACGCTACGAATTGTTTCGGCCGGGATCGGAGGAAGAAGCGGATCTTCGTGAGGTGTGCACCAATGTAGCGACTCATCTGGCGCCCCTTGCCATTCTCGAAGACCGCCTGATCGAGGTGCTGGCCGACGCGCCGGTCATCGTGCGCGGCTCTTCGCCGGCGCTGGAACAGGCGATTCGCAATCTGGTGGAAAACGCCGTGCGTTACGCGCCGCCGAAATCCACGGTGACCGTCCGCATTACGGAGGAGCCGGCGATCCATGTGATCGACCGGGGAGCGGGCGTGCCGAAGGAACGTCGAGCGACCATATTCGGCCGATTCGACCGCGCGGATCGGCGTGGCGATGGGGCGGGGCTGGGCTTGGCCATCGTCAAACGGATCATCGATGCCCATGGCGGGACGGTCGAGGTCAACGACATGCCGGGCGGGGGCGCGGATTTCTGCGTCAAATTCCGCGCTCAATAGGGCACGCACCCAAAGAATCTCATTAATGTCCCGGTTTGTCAGGTAGCGGTCAGCTTGATCGTCAAGACTTACGGCTGAATTTAAGCATTCGGGACGACGGCCATCGATTGTTTTTCCCGGATGTGGTGGCTCCGTGACTTCCGTGATGAGGGCCGCCGTTTCTTAGTATTCACCGTACCGCCGCAGATCATACTGATTTGCGGCGGCTCACCCTCGAAACTTAAAGCCGCTCCGTTGAGCGGCTTTTTTTTATCCGCGACCTGGGGGAAGGGGAGCGTGGATGCACCTTGCCAAAGCGAAAGGGCGACGCCTTGCGGCGCCGCCCTTTGCACAGAGAAGTCGGTGACTGCCGGGCCTATTTTACCAGGACGACCGTCACGCGCCGGTTCTTCTGGTTCTTGACGCCGTCGGCCGTTTTTTCGGCCGGCATGTCTTCACCATTGAACTGGGTCTTGATTTTTGCCGGATCCAGGCCGATTTCCGCGAAGGCATTCTTCACGGTATTAACCCGCATTTCCGACAGTTTGCGGTTGTAGGCTTTGTCGCCCGCGGTATCCGCATGGCCGGTCAGCAGAATCTGCTTATAGCCGGAAATGGATTCCGCCATCACCTGATAGGCGACGGCAGTCGCCGCTTCATTCAGGTTTGCCTTGTTGAAGTCGAAGTAAATGATGAACTCTTTCTCCATCATCGCCTTCTTTTCGGCCGGCTTGGCGCCACCCAGACCCTTCATGGCAGTTTCAAAGGCACTGCGGCAGGCCGCAATGTCCTTGGGCTGGTCGTTTTCTTCCTGCTGTTCCATCCAGCAGTCGAACATGGCCTGTGCCCGCGCTGCTTTTTCCGGCGCCGATTTTCCGGCACCGGCGGCAAGGGCGGCGGTCAGTTCCTTGCGTGCAGCGGCAAGGTCGGCGGCCGCGCTTGAAGGAATCTTGCGATCCTTCAGTTCTTGCGGACCCGTGTCCTTGCCTGCAGCCGCCATTTTGGCGCGGTTGTTGTAATAGACCGCCGACCGGCTGTCGGCCTGATCGTCTTCGGAACGGGCAAGGTCGACATACTCCTTGAACAACGCCTTTTGGAAGTTGTCGCCCGAAAGCGACATCATCTTCGTGGCGTCCAGGTCGATGCTGGAACAGGCGGCGACAAGTGCGCCGGTCAATCCCAGGACTGCCAGTTTGTTAAGGAATTTCATTTCGGTATTTCCTTCCAAGGTTGAGAGTTGGGTTCTAATCGCTTAGGCGTGGACCTCACTCCCCCCGGCCGGCGGCTATTTGAACCGACGACCTAGAACTTTAAAACAACGTCCACCCGACGGTTCTTGGCGTTCTTGACGCCGTCCTCCGTCTTTTCGGCGGGCTCGTCTTCACCAAAGAACTGGGTGATGATCTTGTTCGGATCGATACCGATTTCCGAAAAGAGCTGTTTCACATTTTCAACGCGCTGTTCCGACAGTTTGCGGTTGAACTTCTTGTCACCGGCGGTGTCGGTATGGCCGGTCAGCAGAACGGCTTTGTAACCGCCCATGGTTTCAGCCATCAGCTTATAGGCGACGGTTGTGCCCTCTTCGCTGACGGATGCTTTGCCGAAATCAAAGTAGATCACATACTTTTCGTCGGCCCGGGTCTTTTTCTTTTCGGCCGTTTTGGCCGCAGCGGGTTTGGCTTCGGCTTTCGCCGTGGTCGAAGTCGTGGTGTCACCGTCCATGTTGGCGCAAGCAGCGACAAGCGCACCGGTCAGTCCCAAAACAGCAAACCTGTTCAGGATGTTCATAGTCGTATTTCCTTCCAAAGAAATTGAGGGTTGGGTTTCTTGTTGCTTAGGTGCGCCATGCCCCCCGACGGCCAGTGCCGATAGCCCGAGCTCAGTACGAGTATAACCATTCGTACCGAACTCGGCGGTCCGTCCGCTTGTGCTCCTCGTCAACAGTCGGTTGCAGAATTGACCATAATGATCGGCGAAGCAAGCGATCCAATCGTAGAAATCGATTTCTCGCACCGATATCGGACGTTTTTGCCGGGGAACGTGGTTCAAAGGGAAAAGGCGTCCTTGCAGCGTCACGATGCCGTGGCATAGAACGGCGTCATGAACATCAAGCTTTGCGTTTTCGATTGCGACGGGACCCTCGTCGATTCCCAGGACAGCATCGTTCGCTCCATGCAGGCGGCGTTCCGGGCCTGTGGTCTGTCGCTGCCCGAACCGCGTGACATTCGCCGTGTGGTCGGTCTGCCCTTGGCGACGGCGGCGCTGGTTCTGGCGCCCGAGGGCACGGACGCGGCCATGGCGGACCGCCTGGCGGATGCCTATCGCGACACGTTCTCCGATCTGCGCCGAAACGGCCAGGTCGAGGACCCGCTGTTCCCCGGCGTGCATGACGTTGTCGACGGGCTGGACGCGGCGGGGTGGTTGCTGGGGATCGCCACCGGCAAGGGGCGGCGGGGGTTGGATATGACCCTGGATCGACACGGCTTGAAGGATCGATTCGTGACCTTGCAGACCGCCGACAGCGCGCCGGGCAAGCCGGCGCCGGGCATGCTGCTGAATGCCATGGCGGATGCCGGGGCCGATCCCGGCAGCACGGTCATGATCGGCGATACCACCTTCGACGTGGAGATGGCGAATAACGCCGGTGTCCTCGCCATTGGGGTCGCCTGGGGCTATCATGAGGCAACGGAGCTGACGGCGGCGGGCGCGCGCCGGGTGATCCCCGGTTTTGATGCTCTCGTCCCCAGCCTAAACGAACTGATGGAGGCCTGAACGTGAAGCGGCTGTTCAAGACCATATCGATCCTGGGCGTGTTGCTGATCGCGATTGTCGTCGCGGCTGTGGCGGTACTCAGTTCCCTCGATTTCAACGATTACAAAGGTGTCATCGCCGAAGAGGCGAAGAAGGCGACGGGGCGCGACCTGAAAATCTCAGGCGACCTGAAGCTCAACATTTCGCTGACCCCCTCGCTTTATGTCGACGGGGTGACGTTTGCCAATGCGCCCTGGGGCACGCGGCCCGAGATGGTGACCTTGAAGCGCCTGGAGGCCGAAGTCGCCTTGCTGCCGCTGTTGTCCAGCAAGGTGGATGTCAAACGCGTCGTCCTGATCGGGCTCGATCTGCTCGCCGAAACGGACAAACAGGGGCGCGGCAACTGGCAGTTCGGCGTGGCGGACGGCAAATCAGCCCCCTCCGCCGAGACCTCCGGTGGCGGCAATCTGCCGCTCGTCCGCAAGGTCCGTATCAAGGATTTGCGCGTTACGTACCGTGACGGCCGTACCGGCGAACAAACGCGCCTGACCCTGCCGTCCCTGGACTTGGGGGCGGACGGCATTGATGCGCCGCTGCGGATCGCGCTGCAGGGTGACGTGAACGGCGAGGGCTTTTCCGCCAACGGCACGATTGCGTCGATCCGGCAGCTGACGGCGGGCGGTGAATTGCCGCTTGATCTGAAGGCGCAGGCGCTGGAGGCGGAGATGACCGTGCGCGGCGCCATTGCCGACCCAAAGGCCATGACCGGCCTGGCCGTGACCCTGTCGCTCAAGGGCGCATCCATTTCCGAAACTCTGGCGACGGCGGCCAAGCTCGCCCCTCAGCTCGCGTCCGTGAAGGTGCCCGCCCTGGGGCCTTATGACGTGTCGCTGACCGTCACCGGGTCATCGGCCAAGCCAAGCATCAGCAACTTGAAGGCGACCTTGGGGCGATCTGGGGAAACGGCCCTGACCGCTGCCGGCTCGATCGCCGACGCGATCAAGGCCCAAGGCATCGACCTGCAGGTCGCCGCGACGGTGCAGGACCCGACCGGCTTGGCCAAGGGGCTGGGGGCCGAGGTGCCGCCGCTGCCTCCCGTGACCTTGTCTGCGAATGTCGCGGATAAGGACGGCGGATACCGCCTGCAGGACGTGGACATGAAGGTCGGCGCCAGCGACCTTCGGGGGACGATTGCCCTGCGCCTGGGCGGGGCCCGGCCCCGGATCACGGCGGACCTGCAATCCATGCTGCTCGATCTGGATGAACTGTTGCCCAAGGGCGACGACAAAGCCGCGCCGCCGCCCGCTGATGGTCGGCTGTTCTCCGCTGATCCGCTGGCGCTGGAAGGGCTCAAGGCGGCCGATGCGGAGGTCAAGCTGGCCGCCGCCAAGCTGCGGGTCAACAAGATGGACGTGACCGACCTGCGCCTGGGCGTGTCGCTGCAGGGCGGCCGCCTGACCGTGAAGCCGCTGCAGGCGACGGTCGCCGACGGCGTGATCTCCGGCGAGATCACCCTGGGGACAGATCAGGCGGTGCCGCCGCTTGGCGTGAACCTGAACATCACCAAACTGGACTACGGCAAGCTGGTCGCCGCCATGGGTCAGAAGCCCGTGGCCGAGGGCACGGCCGATGTCACGGTCAAGGTGACGGGCGCGGGGACGAGCGTTCGCCAGATCATGGCCGGGTTGGACGGCAAGCTGCGCGTGGTTTCCGAAAAGGGACGGATCGACAGCACGCTATTGAACGTGGCGTCGGCTGACATCCTGTCGGCCCTGCCGCTTGTCGACAGCAAGGGTGACAAGGACCTGCGCTGCGCCGTCGTCGATTTCGACGTCGTGAAAGGCATCGCCAACGCCAAGGCATTGGTGCTCGAGACAGGCGGGCTTTCCGTGGTCGGCGTCGGCGGCATCAACTTGCGGGACGAAACCTTGAATCTGGTGCTCGAGCCCCGGGCCAAAAAGACCAGCCTGCTGTCGGCGGCCATCGTGCCCGTCGCGATACGCGGCACCCTGGCCAAGCCCGCGCCCAAGGTCAATCCGGCGGACTTGGTGACGGGGGTGGCATCCAATGTCGCCAGCGGTGCCGCCGCCATCATGACGTTCGGCCTATCCGCATTGGCGCAAACGGCGTTCAACCGCGCGACCAGCACGGATGACACGGACTACTGTGCCCTGGCTCTGGCTGGCAAGCAGGTGGCGCCTTCGAAGGGGGCTGAGAAACCGGCGCCCGCACAGAAACAACCTGCCCAGCCGGCACCGCAGGAGACTCCCAAATCCGGCGTCGGCGGTGCTTTGCAGAACCTGGAAAAGGGTCTGGGCGGCCTCAAGGGCCTGCTCGGCAAGTAGCTGTCTTCGAGCACTCTGGATCAACACCATGCTGAAACCCGAAATGAAACGGTTTTACCGCGACGTCACGGTCGCCCCGGTCGCGCCCGATAAGGGGGAAGGGGAGGTCTTTCAGGTTCTGCTCGACGGCCGGCAGGTGAAAACGCCCATCGCGCATGCGCTTGCGGTGCCGAGCCAGCCCCTGGCCGAGGCCGTGGCGGCGGAGTGGCAGGCCCAGGGCGAGAAAATCCACCCAGCCTCCATGCCGCAGACCCAACTGGCCTTCACCGCCATCGATCGCATTGCGCCGCAGCAGGCCGAGGTCGCGGACCGCATTGCCCGATACGGAGACACGGACCTTTTGTGTTATCGGGCGACGGCGCCGGCGGACTTGGTTCAGCGTCAGGCGGAATCCTGGGATCCGCTGTTGGCCTGGGCCGCGGATGATCTGGGGGCCGAGCTTGTGGTGACGGACGGGATCGTGCCCGTGGTTCAGCCGGCGCCGGCACGTGATGCGCTGACCCAGGCGGTCCGGGCGCATGATGCCTACCGCCTGACGGCGCTGGCCGCCGTGGTACAGGCCGCGGGGTCGTTGGTGATCGGTCTGGCGCTGGTGCGGGGGCGGCTGGATGCCGCGGCAGCGGTCGCCGCGTCGCAACTGGACGACACCTATCAGATCGAGAAGTGGGGGGCGGACAAGGAAGCCGAGGACCGCCTGCATGCCCTGGAAGGGGAAATCGCCCAGGCGGAAACCTTTCTCAGGCTGCTTTAAGCCGTCAATTCAGAATCAGTTGTAAAGCGGGTTGCTGCCCGGCGTCGGACCGCTGGCGTTCAGCGGCGCAGCTGCCCGCCCGCGCGAGGTCGGCAGTTCCGTCGGCGCTTCGTCGCGACGTTCGCGGCCGCGGTAGTTGAGCGCCCGGCGGCGGCGGTCGGGGCCGAAATAGGTGTCGGCCCGCACGTACAGGCGGGGGTTTTCGATCAGCGACTTGATTCGCGAATAGATCAAATGAGCGGAAAACGGCTTGGCCAGGAATTCATTGATACCGGCGTCACGGGCCTTGCACACCTGATGCAGTTCTGTGAAGGCGGTGATCATAACCACGGGGGCGAACATGTCGCGGCTTTCCGCGTGCTTGCGGATGCGGTCCAAAAACGCCATGCCGTTCAGGCCCGGGGACCAATCGGTCAGGACCAAATCGGCGGGGAACTCCTGGAAAAGATCAAAGGCGCTTTCTTCGTCACCGGCGTCACGCACGTTTTCAATCCCGAACTCATGCAGGATGTTGCGAATCAAATGTCGCATGGGCGCATGCTGCTCGACGACCAGCACATTCAGACGTGACAGATTGTAATCGGGCATGAGTCCCCGAGGCTCCCTTAAAACTAGGCCTGACCGCGTGGCACACCCTGATACATGGGCTCTTTCGGCCCGGAATATATTGATTAACCATTCACGGACACGTTCCCGTCGAACGGCGCGGATTGCTTATAACACGGTGGTTAACGGGGGGCTATGTGGATGAAAGTTAATAAATTCATCGATTGTCCCTGATGTTGATCGGCGCGGCATTTTCGCTGGCGCAACATAAAGCCCGACAGTATCCTTTGGCCGCTCCCAAATCCGCGACGAAACGACCATCAGCGAGACGCGATCCCATGTACGACATCATCCGGCAATTAGAAGAAAAACGCGAACGTGCCCGAATGGGCGGCGGCGAACGGCGCATCGACGCCCAGCACGGCAAAGGCAAGCTGACGGCGCGGGAACGCATCGAGGTCCTGCTCGACCCCGGTTCCTTCGAGGAATGGGACATGTTCGTCGAACACCGCTGCACCGATTTCGGCATGGCCGAGCAGTCGACCCCGGGCGACGGCGTGGTCACCGGCTACGGCACGGTGAACGGGCGGCTCATCTTCGTGTTCAGCCAGGATTTCACCGTGTTCGGCGGCTCGCTCTCGGAAAGCCACGCGGAAAAGATCTGCAAGATCATGGACCAGGCCATGAAAGTGGGCGCCCCGGTGATCGGACTCAACGATTCCGGTGGTGCCCGCATCCAGGAAGGGGTGGACTCCCTTGCCGGATATGCGGAAGTGTTTCAGCGCAACGTCCTGGCGTCGGGCGTGGTGCCGCAGATTTCGTGCATCATGGGCCCCTGCGCGGGCGGCGCCGTCTATTCCCCGGCCATGACCGACTTCATCTTCATGGTCCAGGATTCATCCTACATGTTCGTTACCGGTCCCGACGTGGTGAAGACGGTGACCCATGAGGAAGTGACCCAGGAGGAACTGGGCGGGGCCTCGACCCATACGACCAAGTCCGGCGTCGCCGACAAGGCCTTTACGGACGATCTGCAGGCGCTGCTCTATCTGCGCCGCTTCATTGATTTCCTGCCCGCCAACAACCGGGAAAAGCCGCCCGTGCGGCCGACGCCCGACCCCCACGACCGGGTCGAAATGTCCTTGGACACCTTGATCCCCGACAATCCGAACAAGCCCTACGACATGAAGGAGCTGATCGAAAAGGTCGTGGATGAAGGCGATTTCTTCGAACTGCAGCCCGATTACGCGGGCAACATCGTGATCGGCTTCGCCCGCATGGAGGGCTCGACCGTCGGCATCGTCGCCAACCAGCCCATGGTGCTGGCCGGCTGTTTGGATATCGCGTCGGCGACCAAGGCGGGGCGCTTCGTGCGCTTCTGCGACAGCTTCAACATCCCGCTCGTGACCTTCGTCGACGTGCCCGGCTTCCTGCCCGGCACGGCGCAGGAATACGGCGGCATCATCAAGCACGGGGCGAAGCTGCTGTACGCTTATGCGGAAGCCACGGTGCCCAAGGTCACGGTCATCACCCGCAAGGCTTATGGCGGGGCCTATGACGTGATGTCGTCAAAGCACCTGCGCGGCGACGCCAACTATGCCTGGCCGACGGCGGAAATCGCCGTCATGGGGCCCAAGGGCGCGGTCGAGATCATCTTTCGCGGCGACCTGGGCGACGAGGAAAAAATCGCCGCCCGGACCGAGGAATACCGTACCCGTTTCGCCAATCCCTTCATCGCCGGCAGCCGCGGCTTCATCGACGACGTCATCATGCCCCACGGCACACGAACTCGAATTTGTCGGGCGCTCCGCATGCTGAAGAACAAGGATTTGAAGAATCCGTGGAAGAAGCACGGGAACATCCCGCTTTAGGGGCGATCTTTGCTATGATCCCCCAAGCAACGGGGATCGGATCACGTGGCGGACCAACCGGAAACCATTTCTTCTGACCGATCTGCGCCGAAATGGCGGCGCTGGGCACTGTGGGCGGCGATCGGCTTCGCGGTCTTGGCCACCGGCATTGCCGTGGTCGTGGTCAACCGTGCGCCCATTGCCGAGAACCTGGTGCGCGAGCACTTGGCCGAGATGGGCCTGGGCGGAAGCAATCTGGAAATCACCCATCTGACCCCCTGGCGGGTCGAGGTGCGCAATCTGGCGACCGGACCCGGCGGCACGGCGCGCATTCAACGCCTCGGCATGGATTTGACCTGGCCCAGTTGGACCGCGCCCAAAGTCGATGCGCTGTCCTTGGAAGGGGTGCAGCTTTCCCTGACGATCAAGGACGGCGCCGTCGATTGGGGCGACCTGACGCCGCTGTTTGCGGGTGACGGCACGGGCGGCGGCGCGCCGGCCCTGCCCGAGATTGCCCTGACCAACACCCTCATCGACATCACCCATGGGGGCGGGCCGACGGCATTGTCTCTGACGGACGTGAACCTGACGCCGCAGGCGAACGGCGGCTTGGTGCTGAAACAGGCAGTGATCGATGTCGTTCATCCCCTTGGGCAGATTACGGTTCAGGCGACGGGCCGCCGGGACGCGGCGGGCAAGCTGGCCCTGGCCTTGGTTATCGAGGATGCCGAGGGCGCGATGGGGCCGGTATCGCTGTCCGGCGCCAAGGGCAGCTTGCGCCTGGCCGGTCATCCTGCGCAGCCGGAGGGGCTGAGCGGGGAGGGGATTGTCGAGGTCTCCGGCCTAGCCTTGCCCGGTGGGCTGCTGACCGAAGGCACCCTTTCTGTGCGTCTCGCGGACGGTCGGGCGATGCTGTCGGCGGATCTGACAGATGATGGCCTGGGGCTGACCCTTTCCGGCAAGGCCGGGGGCGTGCCCTTCGACCTGACATCGACGACCGAGGTCAGCCTGCGGGCCGTGGCGTCCGACCTGTCGCGCCTGCCGCTGCCGGACGGCGTGACGGGCACGGGAACGGTCGACCTGCGAACGGCCGGGCCGCTGGCGGGTCTGCTGTCCGCTGATCTTGCGCGCCTGCCGCCTGTGGAGGCGTCATTGGCCCTTCCCGAAGTGACCCATCCCGCCGCGCCGGGCATGTGGTCCCTGCGGACCAAGGCCGCCATTTCGACCAAACCAAAGTCGGTGACCGTGACGTTCACGGAGCCGGTGGCGGTCGCGGGCCAAATCCTGGGTGGCGACGTGACGGCGCTGGTGCCGGGGCAGGTATCCCTGGGGCTTGATCCGTTCAAGGTCTCGGGGATCGATCTTCAACCCCTTCGCGTCAGTATCAGCAAGGTCGATGCGGGCGGGGCATCCGTTGCCGGGCCCCTGGCGGTTCTGTTGACCCCGCGCAAGGGCGGGGTGGGTATTTCCCCGGATGGCCGTTTCGGGAAGGCTGATTTCTCCTTCAAGGTCGAAAGCCAGTCCCTGGGTCTGCGTAGCAGCGGGCGCACGGCAGTGCTGCGCACGGCGCGGGTCACGGGCGGGGTGACGGTCACAATCCCGGCCGCCGGGCCGCCGGACGTGCGGCTTAACCTTTCGGGGCTGGATGCCCATGTTCCGGACCTGGATATCGAAGCCGAAGGCCTGAGCCTGACAGCCACCGGCCAAGGCGCGCCGAATGCCGTCTGGAACCTCCAGGCGGCGGCAAAGACCCTGCGCCATACGGCGGCGGCGCCCTTTGCCGTGACCGCCAAGGGGCATTGGAGCCCGCGCAAGTGGGATGTGGAAGGCACGTTGCGGCAGGCCCGCTCCGGCTTGATCGCGAGCTTCGCCGCGAACGAGACCGCGCGCACGAAGGTCGGCAGCGGGCGCGTCGACATGGTGCCGCTTAATCTGGCGGGGATCGACGGCGGAGTGCATGCGGTCACGCCGCTGCTGGCGCCTTTCGTCACAAGCATCACCGGTATGCTTCAGGTCTCGGCGATATCGGAATGGGACAAGACCGGTATTCGTCCCATCCAGGTTACGGGCAGTCTGCGCGGCGCCGGCATCACGCCCGCACCGGCGCTGCTGCCACCGGCGGCGAAAGGGATCGTCGTGGGCCTTTCCAGTCTGGCCGCGGAATTTTCTCTGCCGCCGGATGATCCGGCCGCGGGCGCGGGTGTTGTCGCCGTTACCGGCGGCAACCTGCAACTGGGCTTGGCCCAGGCGATCGGGATAACGGGGCGCGTCGCGCTGGACCGGCTATGGCCGCCCCTCTCCCCACCGGGTCAGGAGGTCTTGATCGAGCGGGTTATCGCGGCCCTGCCGGCCGCCGACGGGCGCCTGCGGTTCCAGGTCCTGGGGCCGTCCTCCCTGAAGGTGGAGCGGGCGGAACTGACCGGCATCGGCGGCCGCCTTTGGGCCGAAGGCGTGACCATCCGGGACGGCGTGCTGCCCGAAAAGATGGTCCTGCACGTCGACGGTCTGGGCCTTGGCGATCTGGCGGCGCAGTTGAATATCCTGGGCCTCAAGGCGGAAGGAAAGCTGTCCGGCCGCATTCCCGTCAACGTGGGAAAGAACGGCGAGGTGGCCATCCGGGGCGGTCTTCTGACGTCCCAAGGAAAGGGTCTTCTGGCCTTCGTCTCACCGACCCGGGTGCCGACCGCCAAGCCCGATGACGCCGGACGCATGGACATGGTTCTCGATATTCTGGAAGACCTGCGGTTTGACGGCATGACGCTGACCTTGGACGGCGACGCGCAAAAGGATGTGCAGATGCAGGTTCATATTCAGGGCCGCAATCCGAAAATTCAGGAAGGCCGCCCCGTGGACCTGACCGTCAACCTGACCGGCAACATCGGTCAGGCGATCCAGGCGGAACTGCGGAATTTCGATATCAAGGGACTGACGGGCGGCGGCGGGGGTGGCAAGTAGCGGATTGTGGTGCCGGCGGAATTGCGCGGATCAGGCCTAAGAAAATCCGCGAACAACGGCCATTTGCCGATTGAACGATGGTTAGGATTGTATACAATGTGCTCCCCCGACAACCCTAAGGAAACACCCAAATGCAATTGCGCACCCGCCCCCTGACCGACACTTTCGGCCTGGAAATCCTGGACGTGGACCTGTCCGATCTGAACGACGAAACCTTCGACGCCATCTACAAGCTGTGGCAGCAGGAACCGTTGCTGCTGCTGCGCCGCCAAAGCCTGAGCGAAAGCGAGCAGGTCGCATATTCGCGGCGGTTCGGCGAGATGGACATCATCGTGCGCGATGACATGCTGTCGCCTGACAATCCGGAAGTCATCTATATCACCAACCTGAAGCGGCCGGACGGCACGCCGCTCGGTGGGCTCGGGAACTACGAAGTCTATTGGCATCACGACCAGATCTATCGCCTGCGCCCGGCCTCGGGTTCGATCTTCTATGCCGCCGAAATGCCGGAGAACGAGGGATCGACCTCTTACTGCAATACACGGCTCGGCTATGAAACCTTGCCGGACAATCTGCGCAAGGCGATCGAAGGCCGCCGCGCCACGGCCAAGTATGCCGACCGTAAGGATTCGACGACCATCCTGGACCTGGGCGACAACGCCGAGGAAATGAAGAAAATTCACGCACGCACCCCGGCCGCGACCCATGACATCGTTCTGGAAAACCCGGCGACGGGTCAGAAGTCCCTCTATATCGATCCGAACAAGACCGTCGCCATCGACGGGCTGGAAGAGGCCGAAAGCAAGGAGCTTCTCGAGGCGCTGACCCAGCACATGCTGCAGGACAAGTTCGTTTATACCCATAGCTGGCGCAACGGTGACGTCGTGATGTGGGACAATGCCCGCTTGTGGCACCGCCGCGAGGCCTTCGACATGTCGAAGCCGCGCTTTGCCCGGCGCACGACCATCTTCTTGCGGCCTGAGGACTTTGCCGTTCCCGAACCGAACGCCGCCTGAAGGATATCATCGTGACAGAACAGAAAACGGCCCCATTGCAGGGGCTACGGGTCATTGATGCCGCCACGGTGATCGCCGGGCCGACCATCGGCATGCTGATGGGTGATTTCGGCGCCGACGTTATCAAGGTCGAACATCCGCGCGGCGACGTGCTGCGCGAGACGGGCCAGAAGAAGGACGGCGTCGGCTTGTGGTTCAAGATGGCCAACCGCAACAAGCGCTGCGTCACCTTGAACTTCAGCCATGAAAAGGGCCAAGCCCTGTTCAAGGAACTGGTCAAGACGGCGGATGTGCTGATCGAAAACTTCCGCACCGGCACCATGGAGAAATGGGGCCTGGGCTGGGAGGACCTGAAGAAGATCAACCCGCGTCTGGTGATGGTGAGAGTCACCGGCTTTGGTCAGACCGGCCCTTACAAAAACCGGCCCGGCTTCGGCACGATCGCGGAAGCCTTTTCCGGCTTTGCCAGCATCACCGGTGTGCCCGACGGTCCGCCGACCCTGCCCAACTTCGGCCTGGCCGATGGCGTGGCCGCGGCCTACGGCACCTTTGCCGCCATGTTCGCGCTGTACCACCGCGACGCCCAGGGATCGGGGGAAGGGCAGTACATCGATCTGTCGATCTACGAGCCCCTGTTCCAGGTCATGGGGCCGCAGCCCATGGAGTACGACCAGTTGGGCGTGATCCAGCAGCGCTGGGGCAACCGATCGAAAAACAACGCGCCCAGGAACACCTACCAGTCCAAGGACGGGCATTGGGTCGCGATCTCGACCAACTCGCCGGCGATCGTGACCCGGGTGCTGACGTTGTGCGGCGGGCCGGAGGTTGCGGCCGATCCGCGGTTCCAGACACCGCAGGACCGCGTCAAACATATCGACGAGATCGACGGCATCGTCGCCGGGTGGATTGCCCGCCATGATCTCAAGACCGTGCTGGAGGAGTTCGAGAAGGCGGAAGCGGCCATCGGACCGGCCTACACCATCGACCAGATCTACCAGGATCCGCAGTATCAGGCACGCAACGACATCATCGAAATCGAGGATGAAGACCTGGGCAAGCTGCGCATGACCAACGCGTTTCCGTTCATGTCCGAGACGCCGGCGAAAGTCCGCCATCCCGGTCAGCGCAAGGGCCAGAGCAACGAGGAAATCCTGTGCGGTGAGCTGGGAGTTTCCAAGGAAGAGCTCGCCAAGCTCAAGGAGGAAGGCGCGATCTAATCCTGTGCTTTGCTGGTGGGCCGATCGGCCCGCCGTTCCAGTGATCCCCCGCTCCGGTCCGCCGTTGCGGGGGATTTTGGTTTTCGGCAGAGGGGAAGGGGGCGGTCAGGGCGCGGTCAGGATCGCCCGACGGGCGCGGATGTCCGCCAGGATGCCGTCGCGGTCCGCCTCGATGCGCTCCAGCAGGCGGCGACGGCGCGCGGTCATTTTCATATAGCGGCTGCTCCAGCGGATGATTTCAAGCAACACGGGGGCCAGGTCGAGGCCCTTTTCCGTCAGGCTGTAAATGTAGCTGCGGCGGTTTTCCGGATCGCGCGCCTTTGAAATGATCCCTTCGCTTTCCAAGTGCTTCAGGCGGGCGGCCAGAATGTTGGTCGCGATCTGTTCCTCGGACGCCAGAAAATCGCCGTAGCGGCACTTGCCGTAGAGCATCATGTCGCGCAGCACCAGAAACGACCAACGGTCACCAAAGGTGTCGATGCCGTAGGCGACCAGGCAGTTGCTGTCATGTTTCTTTGTCTGGGTCTGCATCGGTACAGCATAAAAATTATCTTGCAAAAAACAAGTGAATTACGTAAAACAAGATAACTTGTTTTTTACAAGTGATATCACACTGACATTCGGAGCCGGAGGCGCCGCCATGAACATCCTGTCCAATAATGCCCTGCAGCAGATCGATGAAGTCGGCCTGCAGTCTCCGCTTGGCCCGTTGCATCCCACCGTCACCCAGGATGCGATCTACGTCGGCCTCAGGAAAGCACGCCTGCTACGCGCCCGCGCGTTTCACAAGGCCGTGGCGCGGCTTGTTGCTGCCTTGACGGGAAGGGGTGGCGGTGCCGAGTGATGCCCGCGGCGGGGAATTTGTTTCGACGACGGGCCGTTCGTTTTCATCTGCTGCCGCTCGGCGGTAGCGCTCAGTACCTTTCCGATAGCCCCCCTGACTGAAAGCGTTATTTTCTCGGCGGCGGATTGCCGGGAACGGGCTCGCCCATCAATGTCGGATGGGCCCGCTGGTACTGAGGCGGAAATGTCGCTTCGGCCCGAAGCACTTCCGCTGCGTGCCATGCCCAGCGGGGGTCGTAGAGCATGCCGCGGGCCAGGGCCACCATGTCCGCCTGACCCGAGGCGATAATGGTTTCCGCCTGGACCGGTTCGGTGATTTTGCCGACGGCGATGGTGGTCAGGTTTGTCTGCCGCCGGATCTGGGCGGCGAAGTCGGTCTGATAACCCGGGCCCACGACGATCTTTTGATGCGGGGAATTGCCGCCCGAGGACACATCGACGAAGGCGCCGCCCCGCGCCTGAACTTCCTTGGCGAAGGCGATGGTGTCGGCAATGTCCCAGCCGCCATCGACCCAATCCGTCGCCGATACGCGCACCCCCAAAGGGTAGTCCTTCGGGCAGACGGCCTTGACGGCCTCGAAGACTTCCAACGGAAAGCGCATGCGCCCGGCAAGGTCGCCGCCGTAAGCATCGTCGCGCCGGTTACTCAGGGGCGACAGGAACTGATGAAACAAATACCCGTGGGCGGCGTGCAGTTCGATGGCATCGAAGCCCAGGCGCAAGGCACGGCGCGCGGCCTGGACGAAGGCGTCCTTGATTCGGGCCATGCCGGCGGTATCCAATGCGGACGGAGCCGGCCAGGCGTCGGCATAAGGCAGGTCGGATGCGCTGTCCGTCGACCAGGCCCGAGGATCGCCGGCGGGCAGGGGGGCTCCGCCCTTCCACGGCACCTCAACCGATCCCTTACGTCCGGCATGGGCCAATTGAATGCCGATTTTGGCGCTGCCGAAGTCTCGGAAGAATTCGATCACCCGGGCCATGGCCGCCTCGTTCTCGTCGGAATACAGGCCGACGCAGCCGGGCGTGATACGCCCCCCGGCCTCGACCCCGGCCGCTTCGACGAAGACCAGTGCGGCCCCGCCCAGCGCGAATTGGCCCAGGTGAACCAGATGCCAGTCGGTCATGGTGCCGTCATGGGCCGAATACTGGCACATGGGGGCGACGACGATGCGGTTGGCGAGTTCCAGGCCGCCAAGGCGGATGGGTGAGAAAAGCTGGCAGGGCATGATGATTCCTAGAGTGTTGGGCTGGCGAGTAATGGCGGGAAGGGGATGTCTGAGGTGGTGGCGCGCGGAAAGCCGGGTGCCGTTCATTGTTTCGGACAGATGGGGAGCCCGAGGCGCCGTGACAACCCGGGCTTGGGAATGAGCGGTCAGTCGGCTATAGGACGCGGATGGAGGACGTTGACGTCATCATCATCGGCGCGGGAGCGGCAGGGCTCATGTGCGCCGCCGGGGCAGACCGTCGGGGGCGGCGGGTGCTGGTGCTGGAGCGCAACGCCAAGGTCGCGCAGAAGGTGCGCATTTCCGGCGGCGGCCGCGCCAACTTCACCAATCTTCATGCATCCCCCGCCAACTTCCTGTCGGACAATCCGCGTTTCTGCGTCTCGGCGCTCAAGCGCTATACCCAGCGCGATTTCATCGCCCTCGTGGAAAAGCACGGCATCGCCTATCACGAAAAGACGTTGGGCCAACTGTTCTGCGACGACAGCGCCCAGCAGATCATCGACCTGCTGCTGGCCGAGGCAACGGGCGCCGATATCCGCACGGGCGTGACCGTGACCAAGGTCGCCAAGGAAGGAGAGCGGTTTTGCGTGGAAACGGATAAGGGGGTGTTTTCGGGCGCTGCGCTCGTCATCGCCACGGGCGGTCCGTCGATCCCCAAGATGGGGGCCAGCCGCTTCGCCTATGACATCGCCAAACAGTTCGGGCTGCGCGTCGTCACGCCGCGTCCGGGTCTGGTGCCGCTGACCTTCGATCGCGACATGCTGGCGAAGCTCGAAGGGCTTTCCGGGGTTTCGGTCGAGGCGACGGCGACCTTGGGCAAGGTACGCTTCGCCGAAGCCCTGCTGTTCACCCATCGCGGGCTCAGCGGGCCGGTGGTGCTGCAGATTTCGTCCTACTGGCGGCCCGGCGACACGATTCTGTTCGACCTGCTGCCCGGCACGGACCTGTTCCGGATGCTGAAGGACATGAAGCAGGACCAGCCGAAGAAGGAAGTGCCGACGGCACTGGCCCAGGTTCTGCCGAAAAGCCTGGCGCAGCGGCTGTGTGAATGGGCCGGCTGTCTCGGGCGCTTGGCCGATCAGCCGGACAAGCGATTGCGGGCCTTGGGAGCCCAGGTCAACGCCTGGGCCGTGACGCCGGCCGGCACCGAAGGCGAGCGCACGGCGGAGGTCACCGTCGGCGGGGTCGATACGCGGGACCTGTCGTCAAAGACCATGGAAGCCAGGGACGTGCCCGGCCTGTATTTCATCGGCGAAGGGGTGGATGTAACGGGCCACCTGGGTGGCTTCAATTTCCAATGGGCCTGGGCTTCGGGCCACGCCTGCGGCGAGGTGGTCTAGGCTCCGTCGTCGCGACCGTCCTGGATTAGCGGTTGCATGTTGTCGTCGTAATCGTCCAGCGACGGGAAGGTGAGGGGCGTCAAGGAATTCACCGCCCGTAGCCGCTCACCATACGCATCAAGATATCCGGCCCGCGTCGCGTCATCGACATACGGCACATGCCAGGCGACGAAGGGCGGTAGCACGGTCATCCCCGTATAGGCCAGCGTGCCCTGCAACAGGGGCTTCAACATGTCGTCCAGGCGGCCATGGATGGCGGCGTCATGGTCCAGCATGTGTTCCCGCCCGCCGAGGGTCAGGGTCAGCATGGCGCGTTTTCCCTTGAGCCCGCCGCGGTCATAGAACCGCCGCCCGCCGTAGGTCAGGCCCGAGATCAGCACGCGGTCGATCCAGCCCTTGAGGATCGCCGGCACGGAAAACCAGTAGAGCGGGAAGTGCAGGATCAGCAGGTCGCACCACATTAGTCTCTCGATCTCGGCCGCGATATCAGGCGCGAGGGTGCCGGTCGCATGGCCGTGGCGCTGTTCCAGGGCATAGACCAGATAGGCCGGATCGGCACGGTCCCCGAAGTCCGCCGGTCCCGCGACCGGGTTGAAGTTCATGGCGTAAAGGTCGGAGACCTGTGTTGCATGGCCTAGTTCATCAAGAATCTTGACGGAATGATCGCGCAGTGCCGTGTTGAACGACCTCGGTTCCGGATGGGCGTGGACGATGAGGACGTTCATGGCATCCGTCACTCCGGCGGCGGCACGGCGCCGGTGCGTTCGGTGATCAGGCCGTAATGTTCCGTGCGCCGGTGGGCGTCGAAATTGAAGGTGGAGTTTTTCAGGAACGCGCAGGCATCCAAGTCGCAGTCGTGGACGATGACCTCGTCATCCTCGGTCTGGGCCTCGGCCACCACCTGGCCGTCCGGATTGATGATGCAGCTGCCGCCCATCAGGTGATAACCGGGGGCTTCTTCACCGGCCTTGGCGACGCCGACCACCCAGGTCGCGTTCTGATAGGCCCCGGCCTGCATGGAAAGGCGTGAATGGTGCATGCGCAGTTCCGGGGTGTCCGGGCCGCCGAGGTCGTTCCAGCTGGACGTGTTGTAGCCGAGCATCACCAGTTCGACCCCCTGCAGGCCCATGACCCGGTAGGTTTCCGGCCAGCGGCGGTCGTTGCAGATGCACATGCCCATGACCCCGCCCATGGTGCGCCACACGGGAAAACCCAGGTTGCCCGGCTCGAAATAGCGCTTTTCCAAATGCTGGAAGCGGCGTTCGGGCTCCAACTCCGCATGGCCCGGCAGGTGGACCTTGCGGTATTTGCCGACGGTCTTGCCGTCCTTGTCGACCAGGATCTGGGTGTTGAAGTGGTGGCCGTCGGGCGTCAGCTCCGCAAAGCCCAAGGAAAAGCCGATCTTGTTGGCGGCGGCGTAGTCGAACAGGGGACGCGTCGCGTCGTTGGGCATCTCGCGCTCGAACCACAGATCCATGTCGGCGCGGTCTTCCGCATAGAAGCGGGGGAAAAAAGTGGTCAGCGCCGTTTCCGTATAGACGACAAGGTCGGCACCCTTGGACTTGGCCTGTTTCATCATGTCGAGCAGGCGGGTGACGATGACTTCGCGGCTATCGGTTTCCAGGTTGGGGCCCTGTTGGGCGGCGGCGACGCGGACGATGCGGGTCATGGATGTTTCCGTTTCTTGAATTTGTTGAATGGGCCTGAGCAGATTACGGGAGCAACGACAACCGGGACAAGGGGGGCTAGCCGAACACCAGGGGGACGAGAACCAGCGCCGCCCCGGCGATCATCGCCGTGGCGATCAGGTTCAGGAAGACCCCGGCCGCGCACATATGCATGACGTCGAGCCGCCCGGCGGCGAACACGATGGCGTTGGGCGGGGTCGCCACGGGCATCATGAAGGCGCAACTGGCCGCCAGGGCCACGGGCACGGCGAAGGTCACGGCATCGAACCCCATGCTGACGGCAAGGGTCGCGGCGACGGGGATGAACACGGCGGCCGTCGCCGTGTTCGAGGTAATCTCGGTCAGGAACACGACCAGCCCGGTGATTGCCAGCAGCAACAGGATCAGCGGCAGATGGCTGCCCCCGGCGACAAGATTGCCCAGCCAGCCGGCAAGGCCAGTGGTTTGAATGGCCTCGGCCAGGGAAAACCCGCCGCCCAGAAGAATCAAAATCCCCCAGGGCAGGCGGGTGGCGTGGTCCCAGTCCATCAGGAATTCCCGCTTCTGCAGATTCACGGGAATGGTGAAAGCGGCCACGGCACCCGTCAGCGCGATGGCGGTGTCGCTGATCGGAAGGACGGCTTCGATCAGGGGTTGGAACACCCAGGCCAGGGCGACCGCGGCGAACAGAAGGGCCGTCAGCACCTCGCCCCGTTCCGGCGGGGCCAGGTTGGCGCGCTCTGCTGCAATGCCGGCGGCGACGCGGTCCAGGTCCAGGCCGTCGCCGGGGTAAAGAATGCGGGTCAACAGCAGCCAGGCCGCCAGCAGCATGGCGCCGGCGAGCGGCACGCCAAGCAGCATCCAGCGGGCGAACCCAAGCTGGATTCCGTGGTTTTGCGCCAGGTATCCGGCCAGAAAGGCATTCGGCGGCGTGCCGATCAGGGTCGCCGTGCCGCCGATGCTGGCGGCATAGGCGATGGCGAGAAGAAGCCCGCGGGCAAAGCGGTCCTGGGCCGGCGTCGGCGGTTGGCCGCTCGGTCGCTGGCCCTCGACAAAGGCGATGACGCTCAACCCGATGGGCACCATCATCAGGGTCGTCGCCGTATTGGACACCCACATGCTGAGCCCCGCCGTGGCCAGCATGAAGCCGCCGACCAGGCGGTCCGGGCGGACACCGGCGACGGTGACGATGGCGATGGCGACGCGGCGG
This sequence comes from Rhodospirillaceae bacterium, assembly GCA_002706405.1. Taxonomy (GTDB): domain Bacteria; phylum Pseudomonadota; class Alphaproteobacteria; order Rhodospirillales; family Casp-alpha2; genus UBA1479. The sequence continues at coordinate 35,801 of PALN01000019.1, forward strand.
TGCAGGTTCCAGCGTTCGATGGTCAGCGCAATGACGAAGCCGCCGAGAAACAGAAAAACCAGGGGATGGGCATAGGGATGGGCCGCGTCCAAAGGCTTGGCAATGCCCAGCACGGGAAACAGCAGGGCCGGCAGCAGGGCGGTGACGGCGAGCGGCACGGCCTGGGTCAGCCACCACACGGCCATCCAGATCGCGACGCCGGCGGTCAGCCAGGCGTCCCCACGCAGGCCCTCGGGGGCGGGCAGGGCGGCGACAAACAGGCACAGGCCGGGCCCCAGCACCAAGCCGAAGGGGAATCCGGCATGGGACGCGGCGGGGGTGGGGGGCTCGGAATGCGGGGCCGGGCGGGACTCTGCGGACATCTCGGCTTCCTGTGCTGGCGGTCGCGGCACTCTGGGCATAGATTACAGGCCAGACAAAGGACCTGCCATGAACGAACTCGACCCCGCCGCTGATCGCGACGACATGCGCGCCCGCCAACGGCTCAAGGGCTTTGCCCTTCATTTGATGATCTACTTTACCACCATCGTCGGCTGCGCCGCCTTGAACTACCTCAAGACGCCGGATCAATTGTGGTTCATCTATCCCATGATCGCCTGGGGCGCTCCCCTGGCGCTGCATGCGGCCTGGGTCATGGGGTTGTTCGACGGATTGACCCGCAAGAACTAGGCGGGGCAAACCGCGAACAGGTCCGAAACGGCCAATTCTACTAGTAGAATCAACGCGCGGGGCCGAATTTTGCGCTGCAATAGCGTGTGAATTCGGTTACACCAATGGCGGGGTTGGATTGGCCGGATCAGGCCAGAAAGTCGAACCGTCGCAGGTTCAAACACGGAAATAACAAACAGGGCCGCCCGAAAAATGTTCAAAAAAATTCTCATCGCCAACCGAGGGGAAATCGCCTGTCGCGTCATGAAGACGGCGAAGAAGATGGGGATCAAGACCGTCGCCGTCTATTCCGACGCGGACAAGCTTGCCCTGCATACGGTGACCGCCGACGAGGCCGTCCACATCGGCGCCTCCGCGTCGTCGGACAGCTATCTGGTGATCGACAAGATTCTCGATGCCATCGATCAGACGGGGGCGGACGCCGTTCATCCGGGTTATGGCTTCCTGTCGGAGAACGCCAAGTTCGCCGAAGCCCTGGCTAAGAAGGGCGTTGCTTTTATCGGCCCGCCCGTGGGGGCGATCACCGCCATGGGCGACAAGATCGAATCCAAGAAGCTGGCCGAAAAGGCCAAGGTCAGCGTTGTTCCCGGTCATACGGAAGCCGTTGCGGACCCCGACATGGCGGTCGAGATCGCCAACAAGATCGGTTATCCGGTGATGCTCAAGGCGTCGGCCGGCGGCGGCGGCAAGGGCATGCGCATCGCCCATAACGACGAAGAATGCCGCGATGGTCTGCAACGCGCCCGCTCGGAAGCCGCCTCCAGCTTCGGCGACGACCGCGTGTTCGTGGAAAAATACATCGTCCAGCCGCGCCACATCGAAATCCAGGTGTTGGCGGATAAGCACGGCAACTGCGTTTATCTGAACGAGCGCGAATGCTCCATCCAGCGCCGCCACCAGAAGGTGCTGGAAGAAGCGCCGTCGCCGTTCCTCGACGCCAAGACCCGCAAGGCCATGGGCGAACAGGCCGTGGCCCTGGCCCAGGCGGTGGATTACTGCTCGGCCGGAACCGTGGAATTCATCGTCGATAAGGACAAGAATTTCTTCTTCCTGGAAATGAACACGCGGCTGCAGGTCGAACATCCGGTGACCGAATACATCACCGGCCTGGACTTGGTCGAACTGATGATCCGCGTCGCGGCGGGGGAGAAGCTGCCCCTCTCCCAGAAGGACGTGCAGCTCAACGGCTGGTCCGTCGAGGCCCGCATTTACGCCGAGGACCCGTTCCGCAACTTCCTGCCGTCGACGGGCCGGTTGGTGCGTTACCGCCCGCCGGCAGAGACGGAGACCGTGCGCGTCGATACCGGCGTGTTCGAAGGCGGCGAGATTTCCATGTTCTACGACCCGATGGTCGCCAAGCTGGTGACCTACGGCAAGGACCGCACGGCCGCCATGGACGAGATGGCCCGCGCCCTGGACCGCTTCCAGATTTCCGGCATCGCCAACAACATCGCCTTTCTGTCGGCCTTGATGGCGCATGAACGGGTGCGCTCGGGCGAATTCTCCACCAACTTCATCGCCGAGGAGTATCCCGACGGCTTCAATCCCAAGGACGCGGTCCAGGACGACCCGACCCTGATCGTCGCCGTCGCCGCCGCCATGCATCGCGCCTATCAGGACCGCGCGGCCGAGATTACGGGGCAGGTCGACGGGCATTCGCGCAAAGTGGCGTCCGACTGGGTGGTCGTGCTGGGCCGCGACCCGCATCCGGTCAGCGTCGATCCCGCCGATGGCGGCTATGACCTGGCCTATGGCGGCAAGACCTTGAAATTGCGGACCGATTGGCAGATCGGCGACAGCCTGATGGAACTGACGCTGGACGGGAAACCGCGGAGCGTTCAAGTCGGGCGCGCCGATGTCGCCTACCGTATCGTCCATGCGGGCACGGAATCACGGGTGTTGGTGCTGAACGCGACCACGGCCGAGTTGTACCGCCATATCCCGGAAAAGCAGCCGCCCGATACCTCCAAGTTCCTGATGTCGCCCATGCCGGGACTGCTGGTGTCCCTCGCCGTTTCGGTCGGGCAGGAGGTCAAGGCCGGGGAAGAGCTCTGCGTTCTCGAAGCCATGAAGATGGAAAATGTCATGCGCGCTGAGAAGGATGCCGTGGTCAAAGAGATCAAGGCCGCCCCGGGCGACAGCCTGACGGTTGATCAGATCATCCTGGAATTCGAGTAACATTCCCGCGGGGGTGACGCGTTGCCATGCCTGAGGCTCCCGAAACCGTTCACGTCCTCATTTCCGGCCGGGTCCAAGGCGTGTGGTTCCGCGGTTGGACCCGTGAGCAGGCGCGGGGGCTCGGCCTGACCGGCTGGGTCCGCAACCGCCGCGACGACGGCACGGTCGAGGCCGTGTTCTCGGGCCCCACCGATGCCGTCCGCCGAATGATCGAGTTGTGTCACCAGGGCCCGCCGGCGGCGCGGGTCGATGCCGTCGCCTGTACGCCCGCGGACGATCCCGGGGTGACCGGGTTCGACACGCGGCCGACGGTCGAGGGCGCTTAGGCCGCGCGCACGCCTTCCAGAAACTTCTCGACCTGCGCCTTCAGATGATCCGCCTGCGTGTTCAGGGACGTGGCGACGCTGGTGACCTGGGTTGCGGCCGTGCCTGTTTCCCCGGCGGAATGGGTGACCTCGATGATGTTGGTGGTCACTTCCTGCGTCCCGGTCGAGGCCTGTTCCACGTTGCGTGCGATTTCGCTGGTCGCGGCCCCCTGTTCCTCGACGGCCGAGGCGATGGTGCTGGCGATCTCGCTCATCTCGCTGATGGTCGAGGTGATGGACTTGATCGCCCGCACGGCGTCCTGGGTTTCCGCCTGGATGTCGGCGATCTGCTGGCTGATCTCGTCGGTCGCCTTGGCGGTCTGATTGGCCAGGTTCTTTACCTCGCTGGCAACCACGGCAAAGCCCTTGCCGGCGTCGCCGGCGCGGGCAGCCTCGATGGTGGCATTGAGGGCCAGCAGATTGGTCTGTTCGGCGATGTCGGTGATCAGGTTCACGACCTCGCCGATGCGCTGGGCGGCGCGGGCCAGACCTTGGATCTGCTCATCCGTGTGGTTGGCTTCGGTCACCGCGCGAGTGGCGACATTGGACGACTGGGCCACCTGGCGGGAGATTTCCTGGATCGAGCTCGACAGTTCATCGGTCGCCGTGGCGACAGTCTGGACGTTGACCGAGGCCTGTTCAGCGGCGCTCGCGACCGCGGTCGCCCGCTCGTTGGTGCCGTCGGCGATCTTGGACATGGTTGAGGCGGTCGACGTCATCTCGACGGCGGACTGGGTCAGGGATTGCAGGAGTTGCGAAACGTCGGAGTCGAACGACCCCGTCAGGGCCTCGATCTGGCGGCCCCGTTCCTCGCGCCGCTTCTGGGCTTCCCGTTCGCGGGCGGCCAACTCGTCGGCCTGGATCATGCTTTCCTTGAACACCAGAACGGCACGGGCCATGTCACCGACCTCGTCCCGGTTGTCCTGGCTGGGAATATCGATTGTCTTGTCGCCGCCGGCGAGGGCCGTCATGGCCGCCGTCAGGGCGGTTACCGGCCGAGCGATGCCGTTGCCGATCAGCAACGCCGCCAACCCGCCCAACAGGACACTGACACCGGCGACCACCAGGGTCACGAGCATGGCCATCTTCATGGCCTTGCTGGTGGTCGGCCCCAGGGCTTCCTGAACGGTCTTCAGGTCGTTCCGAAGGTCATCCATCAGGGCGGCGATGTTGGGGCCGACAAAGCCGATGGTGCCGAGCACGACCTCGTCGCGTTGGGCCATGACTTCGCTGATCTCCGTGACGGCGGCTTCGTATTTTTCCTGCATCTCCGCGACTTCGGTCGCGAGGGCCTTGCGTTCCTCGTCGAACAGTTCGTTCTGCAGTTCGGCGACGTTTTCCTTCATTTCGGCGGCGGCGGCCATCGCCTTGTCGAAGTCATCGAAGCGATTGGCCGTCACAAACTTGTTGGCGTAAAGCCGCATCAGGAGCAGCGACCGCTGGGTCTTCGCCGCGAAATAGGCGGCGGACACATCCGTCTCGTCATAGGACTTTTTCGTAAGCTCGGTGAGCTTGGCTTCCATGTCCGGGCCCAGGACGTCCAGTCGGTTCTGGGCAATGGCGTTTCGCGTGGTCTGCAGGGACGTGACCTCGTCGAACGCGGATTGGTAGGTGCCCAGGTTCTCAATGGCGTTGGTGATCGTCTTCTTGCGCTTGGGGTCGGTGACCTGACCGTTCAGGGCCTCGATCCGATCCATGGTCGCGGCGATGCTTTCCTCGAAATCCGCGATCGCGTCCTCCGACGATTGCGAAAGGTACTCGCTGACGGCCAATTGTGCCTTTTGCAGCCTGGCTTGAACCATGGCCGCCTCGTTCGCCAGCGCGGCCTGCTCTCGGTACTGGGTGAAGTTGCCTTCGCCGTTCTTCAGGCTGACGCCGCCCGTTGCGCTGATGACCAGCAGCAGGGCCAGGACGATCCCGAAGCCGATGAAGATCTTGGTTTGGATCTTCGTGTTGTTCATGAACGACAGAGACAAAGACATGGTGCAGATACTCCTTCAAACGCGATGCCGCGCGGACCGGTCCGGTCCGCGGCAATGGTCGGCAATACACGTTATATTTAAGCGGAGAAATCTGGCCGTTGGTCATACTTTAAAAATTAGACCGAACGCGCGAATTAAAAATTTATATAAAACAATAAATTACGTAATTTATCTGATCCAATGCATTATCTGATTGTATACGAAAAAACGCATTTTGTTGTCAGGTTTTTGTCATTTTCGTGGCTGCGGCAAGCGCTCAATCCGCGAAATCGAGGATATCGCGCACCGTGTCGATGCCGCCGCGCGCGCATTCCGCATCGATGTCGCCGCCCGGCGCGCCGGACACGCCGACCGCGCCCACGAGGGAGCCGGCAACGCGGATCTGCACGCCGCCGTCCATCACGATGATGCCTTGCATCTGGTTCAACTCGGGGCGGATGTCTTCGCGGTTTTTGCGCATGTCACCTGAATCGACGCCCGACATGACGACCAGCCCGGCCTTGCGCTCGGCGATTTCCAGGGTATGGCGGCTGGCCAAGGTGTCGCGCTGGGCGGCGATCATGTTGCCCGCGCGGTCCAGCACCACGGCCGCGGCCTGATAGCCCTTGTCGCGGCAGGTATGGACGGCCCCCTGGGCGATCTTGGCGGCCAGGTCCGAGGACATGATGCGGACCTTGATGATTTCGCCGTCGGCCTGGGCCGGCGGGGTGAAAACAACGGGGGCGGCGATCACGGCGGCGGCAAGAACGGCGGACAGGCGAGACATGATGGTGATCCTCCCAAAAAGGGCGCGGGCGGCGCCGGGCGCCGTTGCGCGAAATCTCATATTCGACTTTTTGTAACTGTTATCGCATAGTTGGGCAATCCCCCAATGCGGGGCGGCTTCCCTGAATCGAAGACTGGAAACACCCATGAAACGCATTTTCCTTTTGATGTTGTTGGCCTTTTCGGCGGCGGCCTTGCCGGTCACAAGTGCCCGCGCCAGCGAAGCCATCGCCGACCAGTATCCGGCCTCCGCGCTGTATGCCAAGCCCGTCGAGGTCATCCCCCATGTGTGGTCGGCGATCGGCGCGACGGCGCCGCCGACCTATGAGAACTGGGGACACAACAACAACCTCAGCTTCATCGTCACCGGCGACGGCGTCGTGGTGATCAACGGCGGCGGGGCCTATCTGCTCGCCAAGGCCCTGCATGAGGAGATCAAGCGCATCACGCCGCAGCCGGTGAAACTGGTGATCAACGAAAACGGCCAGGGCCACGCCATGCTGGGCAATTCATATTGGGCCGAGCAAAAGGTGGCGATCCTGGTCCATCAGGACGCGGCCAAGGAGTTCGCGGCCCGCGGCGCGCAAATCCTGGCCTCGGCCCAAGGCGTGCTGAAGGATCGGGCCGAAGGCACCCGCATTGTCGGGCCGACGGAAACGTTCGCCGACAAGCGCGTCATCACCATGGGCGGCTTCCGCATCGAGGTCCTGCATTTGGGCCCGGCCCATAGCCCGGGGGATACCCAGGTCTGGCTGCCCGAGCAGTCCCTGGTCATCGCCGGGGACATGGCCTTTCACGAACGCATGCCGCCGATCTTCGACGATACGGACACCAAGGGCTGGGTCGACACCTGGGCCGGACCGTTCGAGGGGCTGAAGGCGACCTACGTCATCCCCGGCCACGGCCATCCGACCAACATGGCCCAGGTGCGGCGCTATACCCACGACTACCTGGTCTACCTGCGCGGCAAGATCCGCGAGCACTTGGACAACGGCGGCGATCTGAAGGGCGCCTATTACGTGGACCAGTCGGCCTATGCCCATCTCGATACCTTCAAGCAACTGGCGACCCGCAACGCCGGGCGCGTGTTCGTGCAGATGGAATTCGAATAGGCGGCGTCAGGGGCCGAAGCTGGACCGTGACTGAATGCCCCAGCGGCCGTCCAGGCGGGTCAGGATGTAGAGGGAATCATAGACTCCGATGACGCTGCCGTCGGTGCGGAAACGGGTGTAGACCAGCCGCCAATGGGCCTTGTTGGCGTTGAACTGGATCAGTTCGCGCTCATTCCATTCGCTGTGGTGCCAGTCGTCCTGGGCTTTCAGGCGGTCGAACAGGTCCATGGGATTGCTGTCCGGGCCGTCATAGACGGTGACCTTGCCTTCCGCCAGGCGCGGGTGGGGGAAATGCATCAACGCGGCCATGGCCTTGGCGTCGTAGGCATTCAGCGCCGCCATGTGGCGGTCGAGAATATCCAGCCCGGCAGCCTCGATGGCAGCCTTATCAGGGATATCCTGCAAATTCCGCTCCTTAGTCATGAGGATTGCCGAATACTTCTTCGAAGGTCTGGCGCAGGACCACGTCGACCTCGGGGGTGGAGGCGGTGATGCCGAGATCGACCAGGGACGTCACGCCGTGTTCGGCGATCCCGCAGGGGACGATGCCGTCGAAATGGGACAAGTCCGGTTCGATGTTCAGCGACACGCCGTGGAAGGTCACCCATTTGCGCAGGCGCACGCCGATGGCGGCGATCTTGTCTTCGCGGTAGAGCTTCGATCCCGGTGCGCCGCGCGCGACCCAGATGCCGACCCGGCCGTCGCGCCGTTCGCCGATGACGTTGAAGCGGGCGAGGGCGCGGATGATCCAGTCTTCCAGGTCGCAGACGAAGGCGCGCACGTCCTCGCCGCGTTTTTTCAGGTCCAGCATGACATAGCCGACCCGCTGCCCGGGGCCGTGGTAGGTGTAGCGTCCGCCGCGCCCGGTGGTATGCACCGGGAAGCGGTCCGGGTCCGTCAGCTCCGACGGGTCGGCGCTGGTGCCGGCGGTATAGAGCGGCGGGTGTTCCAGCAGCCAGACCATTTCCGGCGCAGTGCCGGCGCGAATGGCGGCCACGCGGGCTTCCATCACGGCCACGGCTTCGTCATAGGCGACGGGTGCATCCGATATCCGCCACTCCATCGAACCGGGGGGCGCGGGGGTCTCCGAGAGGGGCCGTCGGTCGAGGGGCATGGAAAAGGTATCTCCTTATGGCGCTTCCGCTTGATATGGGTGCGCCGATTTGCTATCTGCCGCCATGTATTTCGCAGGTGACGTGCTTGCGGCAAGGAAAAATGCGGTCGTGGCGGAATTGGTAGACGCGCAGCGTTGAGGTCGCTGTGGGAGAGATCCCGTGGAAGTTCGAGTCTTCTCGACCGCACCAAACCTTGGATATGCTGAAAAAACCCGCCCGGTTGGGCGGGTTTTTTGCGTTTTCGGGGCGAAATTGTCACCAATTCGGGCTATTGTCCGGTTTGCGCGGCTTTTGATCGGACGGCCCGCCTTCACGCCATTTCGGCAGCCTAGACCCTTGGATCGGAGACCCGCACCGTGAGCGAGCGCCCGGACGATACGCTTGAGATGGAGCCCGCCGCAAAGGTGGAGGACGTCGCCGAGCCCGAGCACGACGAGGTCGATGCCGCCGTCATCGCGGCGCTCGATACGGGCGATACGGCGGGCTTGAAGGAACTGGTCGACGGTCTGCATTATGCCGACGTCGCCGATATCGTCGAGCGCCTGAACCCGGACCGCCGCGAACAGCTGCTGACCGAAATCGGCCCCGACATGGCGCCCGACGTGCTGGCCGAGCTGGACGAGACCGTGCGCGAGGAAATCTTCGAGGCCATGGCCCCGGAGCAGATCGCCGCCCACGTTCAGGAATTGGATTCCGACGACGCGGTCGAGATCGTCAATCAGATGGAGGCCCCCGAGCAGCAGAAGGTGCTGGAGGCCATGCCGGCGCCGGACCGGCGGCTGATCGAACAAAGCCTGTCCTATCCGGAAGAATCCGCCGGCCGCCTGATGCAGCGGGAGATCGTCACGGTGCCGACCCATTGGACCGTGGGCCAGACCATCGATTTCATGCGCCAGGCCGCCGAAGGCGACGACGACATCCTGCCCGGGTCGTTCTACGACATCTTCGTGGTCGACCCGATGCACAAGCCCGTCGGCACGATCCATCTGAGCCATCTGCTGCGCGCCAAGCGCCCCGTGAAGGTCACGGACATCATGGAGACGGAGCTCAAGCTGATCTCCGTGACCATGGACCAGGAAGACGTCGCCTTCCTGTTCCGCCAGCGCGATCTGGTGTCCGCCCCCGTGGTCGACGAGGCCCAGCGCCTGGTCGGCGCCATCACCATCGATGACGTCGTCGACGTCATCCACGAAGAACACGAAGAAGACATGCTGGCGCTGGCCGGGGTCGGCGAGGACGATCTGTACGACGCCGCCATCGACACGACCAAGGCGCGGTTCCGCTGGCTGCTGGTCAACCTGTTCACGGCGATCCTGGCGTCCTTGGTCATCGGCCTGTTCGCGACGACGCTGGAGCAGATCGTGGCCTTGGCCATCCTCATGCCCATCGTTGCCTCCATGGGCGGCAACGCGGGCACCCAGACCCTGACCGTGGCCGTGCGGGCCATGGCCATGCGCGAGCTGACCTCGACCAACGCCTACCGCGTGATCGGCAAGGAAGTGCTGGTCGGCGCCATCAACGGCGTGCTGTTCGCGGTCATCACCGGTGCCATCGCCTGGTTCTGGTTCGATGCCCCGCAGATCGGCCTGATCATCGGCCTGGCCATGATCATCAACATGGTGATCGCGGGCCTGGCCGGGGCCGCGATCCCGCTGGTTCTCGACCGTTTCGGGGTCGATCCGGCCATTGCGTCCTCGGTGTTTCTGACCACGGTGACGGACGTGGTCGGCTTCTTCGCCTTCCTGGGCTTGGCGGCGCTGTTCCTGCTTTAAGCCGTTGCCGGCCGGAGCGGGGAAGGGGGGCGCGGCGGGGCACGGCGAACTTTACGTTAACGTAAACGTTAGCTACAGTCCGGCCATGGCATTGGATCAGACACAATCGACCTTCGGCATCGCCGAGTTGGCCCGTGAATTCGGGATCACCACCCGCGCGATCCGGTTTTACGAGGACAAGGGCCTCCTGAACCCGGCGCGGGACGGCCAGCGGCGCGTCTATGGTCCCCGTGACCATGTCCGCCTGCGGCTGATCATGCGCGGCAAGCGGTTGGGGTTCTCGCTCGATGAGATTCGGGAAATGATCGATCTTTACGACGTCGATCCCAGCGAGGTCTCGCAACTCAAGCTGTTCATCGACAAGCTGCAGCTTCGTCGCGAGCAGCTGCGCAGCCAGCAGGAAGACATCGCCGAGACCTTGGCCGAACTGGGCCGCCTGGAATCTCAATCCCAGGATCTGCTGAACGAGCGAGAAGCCCGCCGCACCAAGGCGGCCGTCTGACCCCATCTCCCCCCATTGCGATCGAACCGTTGATTTCACCCGGCCTCTGTGGGAATGAATGAGGCGGAGGATACATCATTGCAAAACACCAAGAAGAACCCCCTGCGGGTCGCCCTGGGCGGCCTGGGCGCCGTCGGCTTGCCGGTGGCGGAATGGCTTGATTCCGGCGAAGAACCGGGCTTGGAACTGGTCGCCGTGTCGGCCGGCGACAAGGAACGCGCGGCCGGGCGCCTGGCCCATCTGAAGACGCCGCCCCCGGTGATGGAACTGGCCGAATTGGCCGCCGTCGCCGATGTGGTCGTCGAATGCGCGCCGCCGGAACGCTTCCTTGACGTGTGCGGCCCGGCGGTCGAACAGGGCCGCATCCTGATGCCGCTTTCGGTCAGCCAGCTTCTTCATCATATGGATCTGGTCGATCGGGCCCGTGAAACCGGCGCCACCATCGTCGTGCCGACGGGGGCGTTGGTCGGCCTGGACACGGTGCGCGCCGCCGCCGAAGGAAATCTTCGGTCGGTCGTCATGCGTACCCATAAGCCCCCCGCCGGGTTCCAAAAAGCCCGCTGGGTGCAGGAGCAGGGCATCAGCCTGATGGGACTGAACGCCCCGAAAAAGCTGTTCGAGGGCTCTGTCCGTGACGCCGCCGATAAATTCCCCGCCAACGTCAACGTAGCGGTTGCCTTGGGTTTGGCCGGTCTCGGCGTCGACGAAACGCGCTATGAGGTTTGGGCCGATCCCACGATCACCCGCAATACCCATTGGATCACCGTGGAGTCGGACATCGTGCGCATCGAAATGAACATTGCGGGCGAGCCGACCGCGGAAAACCCGGCGACGGGCAAGATCGTGCCGCTCAGCATGATCGCCACCTTGCGTGGGCTGGTCAGCCCGCTCAGGGTCGGGACCTAAAAAGGGGCCGCGGCAATCACGGTTGCCGCGGCCCACATTATGGAGCTGCGCTTAGCTATTACCTGGATGGCTAGGTGTGTGAAGAGTTCCTCCCCCAAGGACATGCGGAGAATACAATCGTATTACGGAGGATTAAAGTCTGAATTAGATCAAGCGGTAATGCTGATATCCGATGCTATTCATCTGGCTAGAAAGGAGAACCTCGCAGATGAGATTTGGTAAAAATGTAATTATTCTGTCGTTTATATTGAATTAAATACCATTAATTCAAGGGGTTGCCGACAGGTTGAAAATATATACTTCACGCCACGAAAAAGACGGCTTTGGCATCAGCACAGTGTATTTTTTATCGGCGTTGTTGTTGTCTGGCACCCAAGAAAATATAAATTGGCCCCATGATGTGGGGTTAATTTTCCTTTCCGCGGGAATTTCGGCGGCCATTGGCGCCCGGCCCGAAAGCTCGCACGACATGCACCGAATGGTCTGGCGGGCGCGCGTTCGATGATGATAATGGGGGCGCCGCATCCCGGCGGCTCCACATCGCCTGCACGAATTGGAAACCATGACCACCGACTTCCAACCGCTTGACGACGCCTTTGCCCAGCGCGTGCGTGATAGCTTCGACAAGCAGGGCATCATGGGCCATATTGGCGCCCGCCTGGGTGAGGTGCGGGGCGGTTACTGCGAGATTGAACTGCCGTATTCCGACGCGGTCTCTCAGCAGCACGGGTTTTTCCACGGCGGGGTCGTGGGCACCATCGCCGACAGTGCCGGCGGCTTCGCGGCCTACAGTCTGATGGGGCCCGACGACGGCGTGCTGACCGTGGAGTACAAGCTGAACCTGATGGCGCCTGCCGACGGCGACGAACTGATCGCGCGGGGGTATGTGGTCCGTCCGGGCAAGACCCTGACGGTCAGCCGTGCAGAGGTCGTGGTGGTCAAGGACGGGCATCCGTTGCCGTGCGCCGCCCTGCAGCAAACCCTGATGCGCGTGCAGGGCCGCGCCGACGTGGTCGGATAAGGATAGAGGGTCGGATGAACGAGAAGAAATCAGAGGGCATCGCCCAGTTCATGGCGCGTTGGTGCATTGACGGCTGGAAGGGAAAGCTTCCGCTGAAGGCCATGTTCTGGGGCGGTGGCGCCGTGTGGTTCATCGGCTTCGCGCTGGAGCGCGGGGTGGTCACCCTGTTCCGGGTGCCGCAGTCGCCGTATTACGCGGGCGAACTCTACGTGCTCGATAGCCTGTTGCGATTGTGCGAATGGATTCTGATGGCCGCCTTCGTGTGGTGGTGCATCGGCGTCTGGCGGTCCGTCGACCATGAGGTGCCGGGCGTGTGGCCGACCACGGCCCGGGGCATCGTCGCCCTATTGGTGATCTCCAATGCGATATCGGCGTTCGTGGGGCTGTCGCGATGACCAACGATCAAACCCCGGTCTTCATCGATCTGCACGGGGGCGGGGGACTGCCCGACGACGAGCCGCCGGAACCGATCCTGACGCGTTGCTGGGGCGGCCGCGAGAAGCTGTGGATCGTGTTCTGGGCCTACGGCGTGTTCGGCACGGGCGCCGTTCTGGCCAGTGTCCTTGCGATGATCTTCATCGGCCTGCAGATCGGGCTCATCTTCGCCCCGCAGGACACGCAGGGCGGCTACTATGGCGCGATCACCGGCATGGTGCTTGGTGCGATGCTGACGGTGCCTTATCTGATCTGGATGACGGTCAGCCTGTGGCGCTGCGCGCCCAATGTCGAAAACCCGATCTGGACCCGCCTGATGCGCGGATGGTTGATCGCCGAATGGATCGGCCTGGCCATGGCTGCGTACAATTTTTCTCATCTTCTCAAGATTTAACAGCGGAATGTCAAAGTCATGAGTGAAGACCTTATCGTCATCGCCGGTGCCGCCCGTACCCCCATGGGCGGGTTTCAGGGGGACCTGTCCGGGGCCCGTGCACCGGAGCTGGGCGCGACTGCGATCAAGGCCGCGCTGAGCCGCGCCGGCGTCGCCGCGGACACCGTCGACGAGGTCTACATGGGCATCGTGCTGCCGGCCGGCCTGGGCCAGGCGCCGGCGCGCCAGGCGTCCCTGGGGGCCGGTGTGCCGGACGCGGTGCCCTGCACCACGCTGAACAAGATGTGCGGCTCGGGCATGAAGGCGGCCATGCTGGCCCATGACGGCATTCTTGCCGGGGCCGGGGCCGTGATGGTGGCCGGGGGCATGGAGAGCATGACCAACGCGCCTTACCTCCTGGACAAGGCGCGGGGCGGCTATCGCATGGGCCACGGCGCGGTGCTGGATCACATGTTCCTCGACGGGTTGGAGGACGCCTACGACAAGGGGCGCCTGATGGGGACCTTTGCCGAGGAGACGGCGACCCATTACCAGTTCACCCGCGAGGCCCAGGACGATTTTGCTCTGACCTCCCTGGATCGCGCCAAGACGGCCATCGAAGACGGCACCTTCGGGCCAGAAGTCACACCCGTTACGGTCAAAACCCGTAAGGGCGAGGTCACGGTGGCGCGGGATGAACAGCCCCTGAAGGCGGCTCCGGAAAAGATTCGCAGCCTGAAGCCGGCCTTCGCCAAGGACGGCACGGTGACGCCGGCCAATTCGTCGTCCATTTCCGACGGCGCGGCGGCGCTGGTGATGATGCGCCGTTCCGAAGCGGAAAAGCGCGGCCTGACGCCGCTTGCCATCATTCGCGGCCATGCCAGCCATGCTCAGGAACCGCGCTGGTTCACCACGGCGCCCGTGGGCGCCATGCGGAAACTGTCGGAAAAAGTCGGCTGGGACCTTAAGGACGTGGACCTGTTCGAAATCAACGAGGCCTTCGCCGTCGTCACCATGGCGGCGATGCGCGATCTCGACCTGCCGCACGATAAGGTCAACGTGCACGGCGGCGCCTGCGCGCTGGGCCATCCCATCGGGGCCTCGGGGGCTCGGATCATGGTGACGCTGTTGGCCGCGCTCGAGAAATACGGGATGACCAAGGGCGTCGCGTCCTTGTGCATCGGTGGCGGCGAAGCCACGGCCGTGGCCGTCGAACGCCTGTCTTGAACGAAACCGGCGAGGGAAGAAAATATGCCGACAGTCTTCATTACCGGCGCCAACCGGGGGATCGGCCTGGAAATGGCGCGCCAATACGGGGCGGACGGCTGGACCGTCATCGCCACCTGCCGTAATCCCATCGGCCCCGGGGAGCTGGCCCGGATACCGGGCGACATCCGGGTCCACGGCCTGGACGTCGCCGATCATCGCCAGGTCGACCGTCTGGCCGAGGAACTGGCGGGCACGAAAATCGACCTGCTGATCAACAACGCCGGAGTCTATGGCGACCGCAATTACGGTTTTCAGGATATCGACTACGCCGACTGGGAAATGTCCTTCCGCATCAACACCATGGCGCCGCTCAAGGTGGCCGGGGCGTTTCTGCCGCTGGTCGCCGCGGACGGCGGCGGGATGATCGCCACGGTCTCGTCCGTGTTGGCGTCGATCGCGGAATCGTCGCCCAATTCGGCCTCCTATGCCTACCGCACGTCGAAGGCGGCGGTGAACATGGCCATGCACGTGTTCGCCGAGGAAGTGCGCCCTCAGAACGTTGCCGTGGTCTTGCTTCATCCCGGCTGGGTCCAGACGGACATGGGCGGGGCGGGGGCGGCCATCGATGCCGAAACCAGCGTCACCGGCATCCGCAAGGTGCTGGCGGGGGCGGGCATGGCGGAAAGCGGGCGGCTGTTCGCCTATGACGGGCGCGAGATACCTTGGTAAGGCGGAGATTCACGGCATGAGCACAGCGGAACACAAAGGCGATATCGAGTTCTATTTCGATTTCGCGTCCCCTTATGGCTACCTGGCGGCGCAGAAGATCGACCAGCTCGGCGCGCGCTATGGCCGGCGCGTCAACTGGCACCCGATCATGCTGGGCGCCATCTTCAAGCACACGGGAAACATGCCCAATGCCGATATCGGGCTCAAGGGTGACTACATGCGCATGGATGTGCCGCGTCTGGCCGCGATGATGGACGTGCCGTTCACCTGGCCGGAGCCGTTCCCCATCGCGACCCTGGCGGCGGCGCGGGGATATTACTGGCTCGTGAACCATGACCCGGACAGGGCCGTGCCCTTTGCCAAGGCCTGCTATCACCATTATTTCGGAAAAGGCGTCGATATTTCGGACATTCAGACCGTTGTCCTGATCGCCGAGGAAATGGGTGTCGACGGCGCCGCCCTGGCCGAGGCCGTGACGCGGGACGACGTCAAGCAGCGGGTCAAGGACAAGACCGCCGAGGCCCTGGACCTGGGCGTATTCGGCTCACCTTATTTCCTGATCGACGGCGAACCGTTCTTCGGCTCCGACCGTCTGTGGCAGATCGAACGCTACCTGGGCAAAGGACAGACGACATGAAACTGAAGAAAAGCGTGAAGCAATTGGTCGCCGAGGCCAATGGGGAAATCGAAACCGTGCCCGTTGCGGGGGCGGCGGCTTTGCTTGACGATCCGGAGGTTCAGTTCGTCGATATCCGCGACGTGCGCGAGTTGGAGCGCGAGGGCATGGTGCCCGGCGCCTTCCATGCGCCCCGCGGCATGCTGGAATTCTGGGTCGATCCGGACAGTCCCTACCACAAGGACGTCTTCGCGACGGGCAAGAAGTTCGTTCTGTATTGCCAATCCGCCTGGCGGTCGGCGCTGGCGACCAAGGCGCTCAAGGACATGGGGCTTGAGCCGATCGCCCATCTTGAAGGGGGCTTCCGGGCGTGGAAGGAAGCGGGCCATCCGGTCGGCGACAAGCCCAGCCGCAAGGAATAGCCGATTGGCTAGGTTGTTTCCGGCCGCCTGAAAAAGTTAATTTGCTCATAGGTGGACGCTTGGGATCGGCGGTATAATACCCCTTGCCGGGAGACATAAATGACCACGAGTGCGCCTTTCATCACCGAAATCGCGGGCGGGATCGCGACGGTTACGCTTACGCGGCCGGATGCCCACAACGCCTTTGATGACGATCTGGTGGCGCGCCTGACCCGCGAATTTCAGGGGCTGAGCCGCGATACCGTCGTGCGCGTCGTGATCCTGGCATCGACGGGCAGGAGTTTCTGCGCCGGTGCCGACATCAGTTGGATGAAGCGAATGGCGGAATTCGGCCAGGAAGAAAACCTGGAGGATGCCAAGGGGCTGGCCGGTTTGATGTTCACCCTGGCCAGCCTGCGCAAGCCGACCATCGCGGCCGTCCAAGGGGCGGCCTTCGGCGGCGGCGTCGGCCTGGTCGCCGCCTGCGACATCGCCATTGCCGCCGAGGAGGCGCAGTTCGCTCTGACCGAGGTCAAACTCGGCATTCTGCCCGCCGCCATCGGCCCCTACATCATATCGGCCATGGGACCGCGTCAGGCGACGCGCTATATGCTGACGGGGGAGCGTTTTGATTCCGCCCGCGCGCTTGATCTTGGCCTGGTGACCGAGGTCACGGAAAAGGACAATGTTCTGCCCCGGGCCAAGGAATTCGCCGGCATGTTGCTGGAAAACGGCCCGCGCGCCATGGCCGAGGTTAAAAACCTGGTCCGCTATGTGATCG
Source organism: Rhodospirillaceae bacterium (assembly GCA_002706405.1). Taxonomy (GTDB): domain Bacteria; phylum Pseudomonadota; class Alphaproteobacteria; order Rhodospirillales; family Casp-alpha2; genus UBA1479. The sequence goes on from PALN01000019.1 coordinate 52,732, forward strand.
GCCACGAACATAACGAAGCCCTGATGGCGCAGACCGCCGGGCATATCGCCCGGGTTCGCGCGTCGAGCGAGGGCCGGGAAGGGCTTGCGGCCTTTCTGGAAAAAAGAAAACCAAACTGGGTGCGGAAATAGCCAGAAGCAACTGACGGCACGAGGAGCAGTCTGCCATGGCTGAATACGATCTATCGGACATCAAGGTTCTGGTCGCAGAGGACTATGCGCCCATGCGCAAGCTTCTTGGGCAGATCCTGTTCGAACTCAACGTCGGCGAGTTTCAGATGGTCGCGAGCGGTCAAGAGGCGATCCAGTTCCTGGAGGATTATCCGGCCGATCTGCTGCTGGTCGACAACATCATGGACCCCATCGGCGGGACGGACCTGACGCGTTTGGTGCGGGCCGGGAAGACGCCGGCGGACCGCCATATTCCGATCATCATGGTGTCCGGGGAAACGTCGAAGGAACTGATCATCGGCGCCCGCGACGCCGGCGTGAACGAGTTTCTGGCCAAGCCGATTTCGACCCGCATGGTCTATCAACGGTTCATGAACATCATCGAGAACCCGCGCCCGTTCGTCGGTACCGATGATTTCTACGGGCCGGACCGGCGCCGGCGGCAGATGCGTTTTCCGGGTCTGGAGCGCCGCCGCGCACCGTATACCTATCAGGCGCAGCCGGCCGCCGCCCCGGGTACGGGGAAGTGATCCAGGCCTGTGGGTAACAAGGCCCTGTGGGTAACAAGGCGGGCGCGGGTCTGTTCCGCACGTCCTTTCCTGGTTAAGCTGGGATCGACCTTCACCACGGCCCACCGCATTTCGAATTATGACCCTGCATCTCATCAAGCTTTCCGTCGGCGTCGAGAGCATCGAGCATCTGGCGCAGATCCAGCGCGACCGCCTGCAAGCCCGCCGCGAGGCGGGGCAGGAGCCGCGCCTGTATCACGTCACCCGCATGTGGCCCCGGCGCGAGGCGGAGGTTCTCGATGGCGGGTCCATCTACTGGGTGATCAAGCGGGCCGTGCGCTGCCGCCAGCGCCTGCTGGCCTTCGACGAGACCGTCAACGGTCAGGGCAAGCCGGCCTGCGGTCTGGTTCTGGATCCTGAAATCGTGCCCGTACGTCCGCGCGCATCGCGGGCATTCCAGGGATGGCGCTATCTGAATGCGGCGGACGCACCGCCGGATCTGGGCGGGGCCGCCGGCCAGTTGACCGACCTGCCGCCGGAACTGGCGGACGAATTGCGCGGTCTGGGCCTGATCTAGGGCATGTTCCTAATCCGCGCTGAAACGCGCGGATCCCAAGGGTTTACAAGGAATCGCGCCGAGCGCGCGGGCGGGTCGGGAACGGTAACCTTGCCCTCGGCTGTCCGAGGCATGTAGGCTCATGCACGAAATGAGGGAAATTTTGCGCATGAGCGCGAAGTTCCATCGAACGGCCATCCTGGGACAAAGATGTCGAAACCGCAGATCATCAACCCGCCGAACAGATTGAAGTCCAAGGTATCGATGGGCGGCCCTGGGGCCGTTGACCCGGAACGTCTTGCCCGCGCCGAAGCGGTCATTGAAAAGATGACCGAGAATTACCTGGATTGGGTTGAGGCCGATCTCAAGAAACTGGAAGTCGAACTGGCCGTTCTTAAACCCGGCGCGGCGGATGCCGATGAACGGGTCGAACGGATGTACCGCACGTCCCACGACATCAAGGGCCAGGGCGGCAGCTTCGGTTATCAGCTGATGACCGAGGTCGGCGCCCTGATGTGTCGCTACATCGAAAACCTGCAGGGTCCGCTGACCCAGGAAGACATCGACCTGATGAACCTTTGCTACAAATCCATGCGGGCGGTGATTACCGGGCGTCTGGCCGGCGACGGCGGCGAAGCCGGGCGCATGGTCATCGACGGGCTCGGCAAGGTCGCGGCCAAGGTCAAGACCGCCGGCGGGGACGACTGACCGGCGCCGGTCCTACGCGTCGCCGGCCGCCGCTTCCAACTTATCCGCCATATCCGTCAGCCACTTGATGCGCTGCTCCAGCGCGTCGATGTCGTAGTCGAGCCACACGCCCAACAGGCCGGGGTCGGTCGCGTGGTGGTCGCGCAGGCTTTGTAGGCGCGCCGCTTCGCCCTCGGCGGCTTCCAGCAACAGATCGATCTGGTCCAGCTGGTCATCCTTCGGCAGCAAGTGCAGAAAGCGGAACTTCAACGCCATGATCAGCTTGTTCATGTCGTTGGACTGGGCGCGGATGCGCGCGGTCAGAAGGGTCGCCAGTTCGTCCCGCCCGGCGTCGGAAATGGTCAGGACGGCGTTGTCTTCCAGCCCCTTGCCCTCGGCCGCGGTGACCAGGCCTTCATATTTCAGCAGTTCGATGGACGTGCCCATGACGTCGAGCGACGGTCCCAGGATATGGCTGGTGAAGTGCCGGATTTCGCCCGCCAGGTCGCTGTACCGCCGCGGACCGGACGCCAGCGTGCCCAGCGCGCAGAGGCGCACGGCTTCGCGGGGGGTCAGGGTGTTATCGGCGTACACGGTGTCGGCACCTTCGTTAGTTGCGAATCAATCGCAAGTGTATGGGGAAGTCGGAAATCTGTCCAGCGATGGTCTTAAGCGGCACGGACGTAAAATCAACCGGCCTGTTGCGCCGCCCAGGTTTCCGTTTTCGTCAGCGCGCGATCGAAACGAGCGAGAATCTCGCTGACATCCGCGGCCGTGGCGATAAGCGGCGGACAGAAGGCGATCGAGTCGCCGACGGCGCGCAGCACCAAGCCTTCATCATAGCAGTATTCCTGGCACTTGGCACCGATCCCCGTTTCCTTGGGCCAGGGCGCCTTCGTGGCCTTATCCTGGACCAGTTCGATGGCGCCGACCAGGCCGAGGCCGCGCACCTCGCCGACCAAGGGCCGGTCCTGGAACGCGCGCAGGCCCTGCTGCAAGGCGGGTGACACGGCGCGGACATGGCCCACGATGTCGCGTTCGGCATAGATCGCGAGGGTTTCGAGCGCCACCGCCGCCGCTACGGGATGTCCCGCATAGGTCGAGCCGTGGCCGAACACGCCGAAGGCCTCACTCTGTTTCACGAGGTCCTGGTAAATTTCATCCGAGATCATCAGGGCCGACATGGGGATGTAACCCGAGGTCAGGGCCTTGGCCATGGTCATCATGTCGGGCTTCAGGCCGAGGGTGGTCGTGCCCCACATGTTGCCGGTGCGCCCGAAGCCGCAAATGACCTCGTCGGCGATCAGCATCACGTCATGGCGTTTCAGGACCGCCTGGATTTTTTCGAAATACCCCTTGGGCGGCACGATCACGCCGCCGGCGCCCATGACCGGTTCGGCATAGAAGGCGGCGACCGTTTCCGGGCCTTCGTCCAGGATCAGTTTCTCCAGGTTCTCCGCGCAGCGGGTGGCGAACGCCTCTTCGCTCTCGCCGTCCTCGGCGAAGCGGTAATGATGCGGGCAGTCGGTGTGCAGCACCCGGGCGATGGGCAGGTCGAAATCGCCATGCAGGTGGGGCAGGCCGGTCAGGCTGGCGCTGGCCACGGTGACGCCGTGATAACCCTTTTGCCGGGCGATCAGCTTTTTCTTTTCCGGCCGGCCGCGGGCATTGTTCACGTACCATACCAGCTTGATCGACAGGTCGATGGCTTCCGAGCCCGAATTGGCGAACAGCACCTTGGACATGGGCACGGGGGCCAGTTCCAGGATCTTTTCCGCCAGGTCGATGGTCACGTCCGGCGTTTTATGGGCGAAGCCGTGGTAATTGGGCAGGCGCGACAACTCCCGCGTCGCCGCGTCGATCAGGCGCTGCTCGCTGAAGCCCAGCGACACCGCCCACAGGCCCGCCAGGCCCTCGATGTATTCCTTGCCCGCGTCGTCGTAGATGTGGATGCCGTTGCCGCGGCTGACGATCTGCGGCCCCACTTTCTCGTGCTTCGCCAGGTTGGTGTAGCCGTGCAGGTGATAGGCGATGTCGCGGCTGGCGGGGGAGTTTCCGGGGGCGGGGCGGGACGCGGTCATGGGGGCTTCCTGATCGATTTGGCTAGGGGCGGGATCGGCGGGCGCAGTTTGGTCCAGGCACCCGGCGCAGAGCAATGGGGAAGACGAAATTCTTTGCCGGCGCTTGATGCAGGTCATGTCCCCCTAGTCCTATCGGGGGTTTGATGATGATATGCCCTTTCACCACGGGAGATTCAAATGTCGCTCAAAGATATTCTTGTCCAAATCGACCTGACCTCGGAATCGGACCGGCGCCTGAAAGCCGGGATGTCTCTGGCCAACGCCCATGGCGCCCATCTGGTCGGCGTCTACGCGATTCCGCGCCCCTACATCCCCGCCTACGCGGAGGTGCAAATCACCGCCGAAGTCCTGGAAGCCCAGCGCGCCTCGGCCGAGGAAGCCGCGTCCCGCGCCAAGGCCGCCTTCGACAAGGCGACCGCCAATTCCGGCCTGTCTGTGGAATGGCGCCAGCAGGAAGGCGACGAGGGCCGGGTGCTCGGTTTTCACTGCCGCTACGCGGATCTGACGATCGTCAGCCAGCCGGACCCGGAGCAAAGCCTGTTCCCCGGTGACCGCGACCTGCCGGACCGGTTGATTCTGACCGCCGGGCGGCCGGTGATGGTGCTGCCCCATGGCTATTCCGGCGACCTTGCCGGAAAGCGGATTCTGGTTGCCTGGGACGAAGGCCCCCTGGCGTCCCGTGCCATCCACGATGCCATGCCGCTCCTGCAGGCGGCGGAAAAGGTCGTGGTCATGGTCGCCAATCCGGACCGCACGCCGGACGAACGCCGCGATCCCGGCGCCGATATCGCGGCCCATCTGGCGCGCCACGGCGTAAAGGTCGAGGCCAGCCACGTGACTTCGGACGAACTCGACGTCGGTAACCTGCTGCTGTCCCGCGCCGCCGACATGTCGGCGGACATGATGGTCATGGGCGCCTATGGCCATGCCCGCTGGTCGGAACTGATCCTGGGTGGAGTCACCAATGTGGTGCTGTCGCATCAGACAGTGCCTGTGGTGATGTCCCACTAACCGGGCGAGGCCGGGTAGGGGGCTGCCCGGCCTCATCCTTCCGCGAGAAAGGCCTCCATGGCATCGGCCACGTCCTCGGCATAGAGATCGAGGAAGAAATGATCGGCGCCGTCGATCACCTTGAACGTGATCCGTTTTCCGTCGGCCTTGCCCGCCATCTTCGCGGGAAGGTCCGCGACGACGGTGTCGTTCGATCCCGCCATGATCAGCACCGGCACGTTGATTTCACTTAGGATAGAGGGCGTGTCGAAACGCGGGTCCGGCCGGTAGTAGCTGACGAAACTGGCTGCCGATACCTTGGCCGTCGGGCAGTAAAGCAGGCCCGGCTTTTCCAATAGCATGTCGCCCTTGCCGGCCTTGGTCATTGCCTCGGCGGTTTCAAGGTCCGGCCCCAAGGGCCGGCCGTGCGCTTTTTCGAATCCCTGGGCGGCCTTGTCCGCGCTCCAGGTGGTGGGGGCCATCAGGACCAGCTTGCGCAGCAGCCCATTCCCCCGCTCGGCGACATAACGCGCGGCCTGATTGCCGCCCCGCGAATGGCCGAGCAGCACCACCGGTCCGGCGCCCTGGCCCTTGAGCCAGTCCATCCAGGCGGAGATCTCGTCAAGCGCGTCGAGATGGCGGTGACGGTGCGGGGTCTTGCAATCGTACATGCCGTGGCGGTCGTCGATGGCGAGCGACAGGTTGATGGCGAGCGTATTGAGGCCCCGGTCGTTGAGCACGCCGCGCAAGGTCTTCAGGGTTTCCATGTCGTTATGGGCCAGGGTGCCGTGGACGATCAGCACGACGCCGTCCTTCAGGGTCTTGTCGGACGCCATATCCAATTGCGCGTTGAGGGTCAGGGCGCCGGGCTTGATGCGGACTTCCTCGGCGGCGGCGGGCAGGGCGGCGGCCAGCAGGGCGAACAGGACAAAGGTGAAGGCGAGGGGGTGAAACAGACGCATGTCGGAGGTCTCCCAGGATGGCGTTTTCGCCAGATTACGTCGTGCGACAGACACATTCAAAGATTATAAATCGTTGCCGGGTCCCTAACGCTTCCCGCGCTCCAGCGACCGAGGATCAAGCGCGTCCTGCAGCCCGTCGCCGACGAAGTTGAAGGCGATCACGGTGACGAAAATGGCGAGGCCCGGATAGACGGCCAGCGCCGGGGCGTCCCAGATCAGTTCCTGGGCATTGGTCAGCAGGTTGCCCCAGCTGGGCAGGGGCGGCTGTATGCCCAGGCCCAGGAAACTCAGGACCGATTCCAGCAGGATCACGTTGCCGACGGAGAGTGTCGTCGCGACGATGATCGGCGACGCCAGATTGGGCAGGATGTGCACGGTCATGATGCGGAACGACGAGGCCCCCTGGGCGCGGGCGGCCAGGACGAAGGGACGTTCGCGCAAGGAAAGCGCCGTCGCGCGGACCAGGCGCGCCACGGTGGTCCAGCCGACCAGCGCCACGATGACGACGATGCGATAGAGGCTCATGCTTTCTGCCTGGGCGGCCTCGGCGGAAAACCCCAGCTTCTGCAGATCGATGGCCGCCAGCACGATCAACAGCGGCAGCAGGGGCAGGGCGATGACCCC
>PALN01000020.1 GCA_002706405.1 Rhodospirillaceae bacterium
CCGAGTCCACAGGCCCCACGCAGAATGACGACGGAAAACCCGGGCTTCGGCCCGGGTTTTTTCGTGGTCAAGGCAAGCGGGCTTGTGTCAGCGCTCCCGCGCCGCGATGCGGATGGGGGTCGGGCCGAGGTGCCGTATCAGCGCTTCCGCCGTTTCTTCGCAAGGCACGGGGCTTTCCTCCGATTCGCTGATGACGATGCTGCGAATGCTGATGTGTTTTTCGCGCAAGGCCAGGGCCGCGGTCAGGGTGTGCGAGATCGTCCCCAGGTAGCTGCCGGTCACCAGGACCACGGGCAGGCTCAAGGCGGCCATCCAATCCAGGACCGTCTTGTCGTCCGTCAGGGGCACCATGACCCCGCCCACGCCTTCGATCAAAAGCGTGCCGTTATCCCCCACGCCCTCCGCGACGTGGCGGCAATAGCCGACCACGCGTTTGAAGTCGATGGCCGTGCCTTCGCGGGCCGCCGCCATATCCGGCGAAAGCGGGGCCTTGAAGCGATAGGGGGAGCAGGCCTCGATGTTCTCGGGACTAAGGTCCAGGCCTTGCGCCGCCAGCAGGATGCCGGTGTCCGAGGCCGCGACGGCGGCGGGATCATCGTCCCAGCCGGAAATGATCGGTTTCACGGCGCGCACGGGCTTGCCCTGGGCTTTCAGGGCCCGGACCATGCCCGCGGCCACGTGGGTCTTGCCGATGCCCGTGCCGGTCGAAGTTACGAAGAGGCCCTGAATGGTTCGTCTCCCGCAAGTACCTTGTCCGCGATCAGATCGGCCAGCGCGTCGATATCGGCGTCCGCATGCTGGGCGGTGAAGGTCAGGCGCAGGCGCGCCGTGCCTTCGGGCACCGTCGGCGGGCGGATGCCGATGACCAGATAGCCCGCGTCCTCCAGCGTTTTCTGGGCCGCCATGGTGCGGGCACTGTCGCCCAAAAGAATGGGCACGATGGGGCTTTCGGCGGGCGGCAGGCCCAGGCGCTGGGTGAAGCGCTGTGCCTTTTTCACCGGCCGGGTGGCGTATTCCGGATCGCCTTCGATGATGTCGAGCGCCGCGATGGCGGCGGCCACGGTGGCCGGCGGCAGGCCCGTGGAATAGATCAGCGTGCGGCAGCGCGTTTTCATCAGATCAATGACGGCCTTCGACGCGCAGAGATAACCGCCGTAGCCGCCGACGGCCTTGGACAGGGTGCCCATCTGCAGATCGACCGCCGCCTTGGTGCCGCCGGCAAAGGTCGAGCCGCGCCCGCCGGCGCCGACCACGCCGATGCCATGGGCATCGTCGGTCATCAGCCAGGCGTCGAATTCCTGGGCCAGGTCCGCCATGTCGTGAACCGGCGCCAGATCGCCATCCATGGAGAACACGCCGTCGGTGACGATCAGGCAGCGGTTATGGCCGGCCCGGTGCTGGTCCAGCAATTCCCGCAGGTGATCCAAATCATTGTGGCGGAACAGGTGCTGCGTGGCGCGCGACAGGCGGCCGCCGACGATGATGCAGGCATGGCTCCATTCATCGGCCAGGACCAGATCGCCCTCGGTCATTAGGGTCGGGATCACGCCCGTATTGGTGAGGAAGCCCGACCCCATGACGCAGCAGTCCTCGGTGCCCTTGAGGCGGGCGAGGCGAGCCTCAAGCGCTGGCAGCAGGGGGTGGTCGCCGGTCACCAGGCGCGACGCGCCCGAGCCGACACCGAGCCGGTCGATGGCGTCCTTGGCGGCCTGTTTGAGGGCGGGATGCTGGCTGAGATTCAGGTAATCGTTGCAGGAGAACGAGACAAGCCGCCGACCGCCGCGCAAGACCTCGATGGCGCCGGTGCGTTCCGTCACCGTCAGGCGGCGGCGCAGGCCCTTGGAGTCCAAATCCGTGAGCTTTCCCTGGGCGAAGTCGTCAAGCGAGCGGGACATGAACCTATTTCTTTTCGAACTGCGCCGACCAGTCGGCGACGACCTTGATTATAGCATCACAAAGCCGGGCCAGGTCATCCGCCGGGATGTTGTAGGCCGGGGTCAGGTAGACGATGTCGGAGAACGGGCGGATGAACACCCCTTCCTCGATAAAGCGGCCGCGCATCCAGGTCAGTTCCTCGAACCCGCCGATGTCCAATTCGACCACGCCGATCGCCCCTTGGCCGCGCACGTCCTTCACGCCGGGAATATCGCGGCAGGGCGCCAGGGCAGGGGCCAGAAGCTGTTCCAAGGCCTGCACCTGGGCCAGCCGGCCTTCGTCCTGGAACAGGTCGAGGGACGCATTGGCGGCGGCACAGGCCAGGGCGTTGCCGGTAAAAGTCGGCCCGTGCATCAGGCAATGTTCCAGCTTGTCCGATTGGAACGCCTGGAAAACCGCGTCCGACGCCAGGGTGGCGGAGAGCGGCAGGGTGCCGCCGGTCAGGGTCTTGGACAGGGTCAGGATATCCGGCTTCACATCGGCCAACTGCCCGGCCAGCATGGTGCCGAGACGCCCGAGGCCGGAGAAGATTTCATCGAACACCAGCAGAACGCCATGGGTATCGCATAGGTGGCGCAGGCGGGACAGGACATCCGGCGCATGGAGCTTCATGCCGCCGGCCCCCTGGACGATGGGCTCGACAACCACGGCGGCGATGGTTCCGGCTTCGGCGGCCAGAAGAGCGTCCAGCGCCGCCGCCGACGCATCATCGCGGGGCAGGTCGGCGATCAGCTGGCCCGGGACCACGCCCTGGAAGGCGGCGTGGAAGCCGTCGACCGGATCGCACAGCGCCATGGTCGCGAAGGTATCGCCGTGGTAGCCGCCGCGGAAGCTGAGGAACTTCTTGCGGCCCGTTTCGCCCTTGTTGTGCCAGTACTGGGCGGCGATCTTCAGCGCGACTTCGACCGCGACCGATCCCGATTCCGAAAAGAACGCGCGATAGCCGGGCAGGTCCAGAAGGCGCGGCAAGCGCGCCGCCAGGGTAAAAGCCGGCTCGTTCGCCAAGCCCGCCAGCATGACGTGCGGAATCTTGGCAGCCTGGCCCTGGATCGCGTCCACGATATGCGGGTGGTTGTATCCGTGACAGGCGGCCCACCAGCTGGCGACGCCGTCGATCAGTTCGCGGCCGTCGGCAAGCGTGATGCGCGATCCCCGGGTCGCCACCGCGGCCTGGGGCAGGGGGGCGGTCTGCATCTGAGTATAGGGCATCCAGATGCTGTCGTAGCCCGTCTGAAGCCAGTCGGGGGCAGTGTCGTCAGCGGTCATAGGGTGTCGGTCGAAACCGGACCGATGTCTTCGCCGTGGATGCCGAGGCGCTGGAACAGGGCCGCATCCCGGTCCTGCTCCGGATTGGCCGTGGTCAGCAGTTTGGGGCCGACGAAGATCGACCCGGCCCCGGCCAGGAAGCAGAGCGCCTGCAATTCGTCGGACATTTCCTCGCGCCCGGCGGACAGGCGCACGGTGGAGGACGGCATCATGATCTTGGCGACGGCGATGGTGCGCACGAAATCCAGCGGATCCAGCGGGTCCCGGTCTTCAAGCGGCGTGCCTTCGACCTGAACCAGCATGTTGATGGGCACGCTTTCCGGGTGGGGGCGCAGGTTGGCGAGCGTCACCAGCATGTCGGCCCGGTCCTGGGCGGCTTCACCCATGCCGAGAATGCCGCCACAGCATACCTTGATCCCCGCGTCGCGCACGGCCTGAAGGGTGTTCAGGCGGTCGGCGTAGGTGCGGGTGGAAATGATCTCGGAATAGAAGCTTTCCGAGGTATCCAGGTTGTGATTGTAGAAATCGAGCCCTGCGTCGGACAGCCGCTTGGCCTGGTCCGGCGACAGCATGCCGAGCGTCGCGCAGGCTTCCATGCCCATGCCGCGCACGCCTTCGATCATCTTGCAGACGGCGTCCAGGTCCTTGTCCTTGGGCGACCGCCAGGCGGCCCCCATGCAATAGCGGGTGGCGCCCGCGTCCTTGGCCCGCTTGGCCTCGGCCAGGACCGTGTCGACGTCCATCAGCTTGGCCGCGTCGACGCCGGTGTCGTACTGCGCCGCCTGGGGGCAATAGGCGCAGTCTTCCGGGCAGCCGCCCGTTTTGACCGACAAAAGCGAGGCCATTTGCACGGTGTTGGGGTCGAAATAGCGGCGATGCAGGGTCTGGGCGCGGTGGATCAGGTCGGCGAAGGGCAGGGCGAACAGGGCCAGAGCTTCCTCCGCCGTCCAGTCAAAGCGGACAGCCGGATCATCGTTGAGGGGGGCGTTCATTTCGTTCATGATGGATTTCAAGGCCTTCCAAGGCGATCGGACCGGGTGGGCGCGGGGGTTGGGCCGGGATATGCCGACCAAAACCTCTGGTCAAGGAATTTAGCACAAAGCGACTTGCTTTGGTTGACGGGGCGCGGTGATTGCCTTAAAAAGCCGCCTCCGACGCGGACTCCGGCCCGCATCCAACGAATTATTTACCAGCGAAAGCTGATCATAGGAACGTAGAAGTCATGTCCAGAGTTTGCGAGTTGACGGGCAAGCGCGTCATTACCGGGAACAATGTGTCCCATGCCCACAATAAGACCCGCCGCCGGTTCTTGCCGAACCTGCAGGAAACCAGCCTGTGGAGCGATGCGCTCGGCCGCATGGTGCGTCTCAAAGTGTCGGTGAGTGCGATCCGCACCGTCGAACACAAGGGCGGCCTGGACGCTTTCCTGCTTGATGCCTCCGACGCTGACCTGGCACCGGCCGTGGTCAAAATTAAAAAGCTCGTTAAAAAAGCGCAGGCCAAAGCGGCGTAGTTCAGCCATACAGATTTGCCAGACGGCAAAGGCCCGCGCCCCACAAAGGCGCGGGCCTTTTTCTTTTCCGATTTGCCGTCTCCAACCCCGGTCGAGGTAAAGGAACCCAGACAATGACCGAGATGTCCGTGACCCAGATTCTATTCCGTGATGCCGAACAGGATGACGCGCGCGAGATCGCCGCACTCTATCGTCTGGCCGCCGGCGGGGTCGCAGACGTTATCTGGGACGCCCTGAAAGAGCCGGGCGAGGATATTGTCGACGCGGGTGCCCGGCGTTACGCCCGGGAAGGGGCCGATTTCTCCTATCAGAACTGCGCCATCGCCGAATGCCGGGGCCGCCCGGTGGGCCTGCTGCATGCCTATCCCATGCAGTCGGACCCCGATTTCGACCCGGCCTCGCTCGACCCCGTCCTGCGCCCCTATGCGGCGCTTGAGGAAGAAGACAGCTACTACATCGCCGGCATTGCCCTGAAGCCCGATTTCCGGGGCCGCGGCATGGGCACCAAGATGCTGCGACTGGCGGAACTGCGCGCCTTTACCCGAGGGCTCAATAAGTTGTCCCTGATCGCGTTCGAGGAGAACACGGCCTCGATCCGGCTTTATGAACGCCTGGGCTACAAGGAAGCCGACAGCCGCGACGTCGTGCCCCATCCGTTCATTCAGTACGACGGGCGGGCGCTGCTCATGGTGAAGACCCTGGCCTGACGCGGCATGCGGGTGATTCCCGGTCTCGAAAACAGGGCCGCATTCTGCAACAATGCGGCCCTGTTCATCGCCGCGCCCTCACGGAGCGGGCAAAGAGGCCGGGATGCACCGCGAAAACTCAATCCGACTGACCGTCTCATCGCTGTTCGCCTGCGCGCTGGCCGCCGCCTTGGCCTTTGCGTCGGGGCCGGCCATGGCGCAAAGCGACCAGGACCGCTGGCAGGCCGAAATGGACCCGGCCAGCCATGCCCATATGCTGGGCAATACGGCCGAGGCGGAGGATCATTATCTGGAGGCCCTGAAACTGGCGGAGCGATTCGACCGGTCGGGCAGCTATCTGGAACGGTCTATGGCGGGGTTGGGCGGGCTCTATGCCTCCGAAGGGCGTTTCGCCGAAGCGGCATCGCTCTACCGGCAGGCCTTGACCATCGCCGAAGCGCTTTACGACCAGGGCGACGCCCGGCTTGAAATCTATCGGGCGGCATTGGCGGCTGCCGAGGCGGGGAGTACCCGCCAGGAGGCCGCGACACGCCGCGCCCAGGAAGCCGCCGCCAACCGCTATAGCGGGCCGGTCCGCGTCCGGCCCTTGGCCAATAGGGCGCCCTCGCCCGCAGCGCCGCCGGAGCCTGTGGTGGACACGGCGCAAGCCAGTCCGCCGGATCAGTTGGCCCCCACCCCCGTATCCGATCCGCTTCCGCCCGCGACGCCGGCGTCCGTGCTGACCCATTACCGGCTGGCGGGGGCCGTGATTCCGCCCCCGCCGCCGGCCGAGGTTCTGTATTCGTCGCCCCCGCCATCGCCGGTTTCAGCGCCGCCCGCGCCGAAAGATTCGGCATCGCGGCCGGTGTCCAAGACCGGGGGCAGTGTGCCTTTGCGGGGGACTCCGATCGCTCCGTCCCCCGCGCCTGCCGCACCTGCCGCACTGCCGCCGGCGGTGGACGTGGCCGAGGTGCGGGCCGGTGATGCCGCGCCCGACGTTGCGCCGCAAGATGCGGCGGCCCATCTGGCCGAGACCGAGGGGCTACCCCTGCGTGGCACGCCGCCGCCCATCGCTCGGTTACAGGCGGTCGCGCCGGACGAGGTCGCGACCCTTTCCAAGGCGCCCGCCGCCGTTGCCGAGGCATCGGCTGCGGATACCCGGTCTTGGGAGTCCCGGCCGGTCGAGGTCGCGGGACGCCCGGTCGACGCGGCGGCGTTGCGTGCCCTTGCCGCCGACCCGGCGGCGCCGCCCGAGGTCGCGGTCCGCGCCGTTGCCGAGGAAACGCCGGCGGAGATCGCCCGGCGTAAGGCCCTGTTGGCCCGCCATCCCGTCCTTGGTGTGCGGTTGGGGGCGGCCAAGCGCAACACGGGGCCGATTTACCCGGACACGCCGCGGCTGGCCGATACGGAGCAGGCCTATTTGGCCCAGCTTCAGGCCCTGGAGAGATCCCTGGGCCCCGATCATCCCGACGTTGCCGTCATGATGTACAGGCTGGCCCGCCTGTATCAGCGGCAAAGCCGCTACGAGCCTGCCGGAAAGATGTATGAACGCTGTCTGGCGGTGCGCGAGAAAGTCCTGCCCGACGGACATCCCGATACGATCGAAACCCTGGTCAACTACGCCCGTTTGCTGCGGGCCAGCGGGTTTTCGGACCTGGCAGCGGAAATGCGGGCCCGCGCCGAGGCGCAACGGGCGTCCGCCAACTGACGACCGCGGTGCTGCCGTTAATTGTGATTGTCCGCTGACAATACTTCGATTGCGCTGGTTGGCCCGGCGCCGCTAGCCTTCGCAAGGGGATAATGTCGGAGGCAACGCCCGTGGACGGCCAGGAAACCTTTATCGACCGATTGGACGGCCAGGCGCGCGCCATCACCGACGCCTGCACGGCCTGTGGCGCCTGCGTGCGGGCCTGCCCGACGCCGGGCCTTTTGGGGTTGGCCGCCGGTGACGGCAGCGTGATCGCGGACGGGGTGCGGGACATCCTGCGCAGCGGCGCGGGCGGCGATACCGCGGCGGCCTGGGCCAACGCCTGCTGCGGCACGGGCAATTGCCTCAGCGTGTGCGAGGAAGGCATCAATCCGCGCGTCATGCTGGCCATGGCGCGCCGCCGGCTGGCTGAAACGGCGCCCGAGGCCGAACGCAAGGATAAGGGCAAGGATGCTTTCAAGGCCATGAGCCGGGGCGTGCGCGTGCTGTCGCGCCTGCAATTGCCGCCGGAGCTTATGAACCGGCTGAGCCCGGCTTCCCATCCGGAACGGGACACGCCGCCCGATATCGTGTTCTACACCGGATGCAACATGTTGAAGACGCCGCATATCGGGCTGTTGTGCCTGGATGTGCTGGACAGGCTCGGCGTGTCCTACGCCGTGTTCGGCGGGCCCGCCAACTGCTGCGGAATTTTGCAGTTCCGCCCGGGCGACACGGCCAATTCGGCGCGCCAGATCGGCAGCACCATGGACCGCTTTGCCCGCACGGGCGCCGGCCAGGTCGTGTCCTGGTGCCCGACCTGCCAGATGCAGATGTCGGAGATCATGACCGCGGTCCCGGCCGAACCCCAACCCTTCGACACTCTCATGCTGCCGGTGTTCCTGGCCCGGCACCTGGACGCTTTGCGCCCGCTGATGACGACGCCGGTGAACAAACGCGTGGCCCTGCATGAATATCCGGGATCACCCGGTGTGATCGACGCGGTGAAGGCGCTGTTGGGCGCCATCCCGGGGCTGGAGCTTGTCGATCTGGAGCATCCCGGCGTCGGCTATCAAATGTCGTCCCTCGACGCTCTGCCGGACCTTCAGAAACGCCACATCGCCGGTACCTTCCGCCAGGCCGAGGCCAAGGGAGTACAGGCCCTGGCCGGGGTCTTCCATGCCGACCATCGGGAACTGGTCAGCCATCAGAACGAATGGCCGTTCGAGATCGTCAACTACATGGAATTGATCGGCGAAAGCCTGGGCCTGCGGCATCCCGATCTGTTCAAGCGCATGAAGCTGATGCAAGACGCCGACGACATCCTGGCGGCGGCGAAGGATATGATCGCGCTCCACGGCTTGGATGCGGAAGAGGTCCGCGCGGTGATCCTGTCGGATATCCTGGGCGAACAGAAGCTGCCGCCGGACCGGGCTTTGCACCCCGTGGACTGACGCGGCTCAGTCCGTCAGTTCGAACATCATCAGCAGCGTCCGCTGCGTCCCAAAGCGATTGAAATTGTTGTCGGAGATAAGGAACAGCAGGGTTTCTCCCCTGGGGCCTTTGACGGCCTCGATACCTTCGAAATTATCGACCGTCAGGGGGGCTTGGATATCGGCCAGCAATTCCCCGGAAATCTCGGCGCCGGGGCGGATGCTGTCCGCCTTGATGCGGCGGATGCGGGAGCGCGCCCCTTCGCGCGGGGTGAAATAGCGTTCGACCACCACCACGTCGCCGCCGGGAAGGGTCGCCGCCCCCGTGGGGCGATAGCTGTCCTCGGTCTTGTAGATCAGCACGCTCCATCCCTTCGGGTTGCTGACCCAGGCAAGGAAGGTGCCGCCGCGTCCCTTGCCCTCGGCGATGGCGAACAGGCTGCCGTCGTTCAGCAGGGTCAGGGCCTCGATCCCGTGGTTGTCGGGGGCGCTCTTCATCTCGGTCGGCAGGGGCAGGGGCCTGGGTTCGGTCTGGTCGATCGGATAGGCCCAGATCCGGTGGATGCGCTCGAAGGCGACGATGATCTCGCCGCCCACGCCGGGGGCCATGGCTTCGGCGTCGGCCAGGGATTTGTCCATCAGGGGCATGCCGCCCGGGCCGGTCATGGTGAAGATTTCCGCCTTCGTGACGCCGGTCAGGTTACCGTCCGGGCCGTAGGCCAGATGAGCGTCCAGGCGGTTGCCTTCGTCCGAGAGCGAGACCATCCGCTTGCCGTCGGCGCTGAGACCCAGGGCGGAAAACCCGCCGAAGCGGTCGGACGGGCTGACCAGTTCCACGCCGCCCCGGTATTTCAGTTTACCGATGACCTGTTGGGCGGGTTGTTCGGCGTTCAGGGGGACGGGGATGGACCGTACGTCGACCGTATCGGCCGTCGCCGGACCATGGTCTGCCAGAAACAGAAGGCCGACGCCGGCCAGGACGCAACGGGCGGTTCGGGCGATGCGGCGGTGCATGGCGGGCGAGGTCCTCTCCCAAAGGGTCATTCGGTTCAAGATGGGGGGACGGACGGCCGTTGTCCAGCGCAGGTAATGACAGTTCAGAATCCGGTGTCGGCTTCGGGCGTGGACTTGCGGGCACGCATATGGGACGGAACGCGGTTTGCTTCCTCCGGCCCCAGTTCGCGGCAGCTGCTGTCCGTCACGGTGACTGCCGTTCGTCGCGCGCCCTCTGTCAGGTTGTACATGGGCTGTTCGGTGAACTTGGCCTGGGCAAAGGTGCAATAGGATTCGCGGGAAAACCACATCTCCACCTGGACGGCGCCGTCGACCTGCGGCACGGCGAGAAGCAGGGTCAGCAGCCAGCCCATGGCGGCGTTCCTTTGCGGGGGCGGGGTGTCAGGCTCATGGCCCGATCTTACAGGATCCATTGTGAAACCTTGATGACCCCGGCCCGCGTGGCGGGGCGTTAAGGTTTCCGGTTCAGCTTCTTCCGGCCCTTGCGGATCGTCACGTAGTAGTCGTCGAACAGGTCGATGATCTCGGACATTCGGAAGTGGCCGGAATCCCATCGCTGCATCAAGTCGGGGCGGATGTGACGGACATAACGGCGGAAATCGTGGCACACCCGGCGGTCCGTGGTCCGGCGGAAGGCGACCATTTCCTGGGTGTCCTGGGGCATACCGGCGTCGGAAATATAAAGCTGCTGCCAAAGCCGGGCTTCGCATTCCAGATCGATGGGCCGGTCGTTGCCGAAGCGGTTCTTGAGCCGCTGCAGGCCGTGGCCGATCAGTTCGTGTACCAGGACCGCGGCCAACTCGTCCGCCGGCCAGTTGGCCCCGAAACGGCTGACGATCACGGTGAAATCGCGCTTGCCGTCGCGCGGCTGAAACTCACCGACCAGAAAGGCTGCAATGATGACGCGCGACAGGGAGCGTTCGGGAAAGGCCGCGTCATAGATGATGCGGACCTGCCCCGCCTTGGACAGGGTCTCGATGCCGCGCGCCGCAATAGGAGACGCCGCCAGTACGCGGTCGACCGCCGTCTTGATCTTGTCCAGCGTGGCGGCGGGATCGGCCAAGGGGATGTCGTAATCGGCGGCCGGCGGCAGTTGCATGCCGACCAAGTCCAAGCCCCGGTGGTCGGCGCGCAGCGCCGCCTGGGCCATGGGGCGCAGGTGCCAGACCGTATCGACAAGATTTTGCGCCCGCACGGGCACGGTGGCCGTCAGGAGAAAGAAGTAGCCCGCGAGGGCGGTCAGGTGGAAAAGCCGTCGGCTGGACGGAGGGGGCGGTCCGCGTCGGCGGGCCGAAGCCGTCATCCGGCCCGGCGTCGGCCGCGAGAAGCGCCGGAACCGGCCGCAGGAGTGTCCTCGTCGAACAGTTCGGCAAGATTGGCCATCATGGTGCCGCCCAGTTCCTCGGCGTCGACGATGGTCACCGCGCGGCGATAATAGCGGGTCACGTCGTGGCCGATGCCGATGGCGGTCAGTTCCACGTCGGACTTGTTTTCGATGAAGCTGATGACGTCGCGCAGGTGCTTTTCCAGATAGTTGCCCGGATTGGCGGACAGCGTCGCGTCATCGACCGGTGCACCGTCTGAAATGACCATCAGGATGCGCCGCTGTTCGGGGCGTCCCAACAGGCGGTTGTGGGCCCACATCAGGGCCTCGCCGTCAATGTTCTCCTTGAGCAGGCCCTCGCGCAGCATCAGGCCCAGGTTGCGGCGGGCGCGCCGCCAGGGCATGTCGGCGGCTTTGTAGATAATGTGGCGCAGGTCGTTGAGACGCCCCGGGTTCTTGGGCTTGCCCTTCTCGACCCATTCCTCGCGTGATTGGCCGCCTTTCCAGGACCGCGTGGTGAAGCCCATGATCTCGACTTTTACCCCGCAGCGTTCCAGCGTGCGGGCCAGGATGTCGGCGCTCATGGCGGCGACGGTAATCGGCCGGCCGCGCATGGAGCCGGAATTGTCGATCAGCAGGCCGACGACGGTATCGCGGAAATCCGTATCCTGCTCCTGCTTGAAGGACAGGGGATGCAGGGGGTCGGTGACGACCCGCGACAGGCGGGCGGCGTCCAGGACGCCTTCTTCCAGGTCGAAGTCCCAGGACCGGGTCTGCTTGGCCATCAGCTTGCGCTGCAATCGGTTGGCCAGGCGTGAAACCACGCCCTGCAGGTGGGACAACTGCTGGTCCAGTTGGGCGCGCAGGCGGGCCAATTCTTCGGAATCACACAGCTCTTCCGCTTCCACGACCTCGTCAAAGGCCTGGGTGAAGGCCTTGTAGAGCGCCAGGTCGTCGGGCGCGTTGCGCGGCCAGCGGTCGTCCCAATCGGTCGGGCCGGCGGGTTCTTCCTCGCCGTCGCCGGACATCACGTCGTCGTCGAACCCTTCGGTCGAAAAGTCCATGTCGTCGGACATTTCCGCCTCGCCGGATTCGCTCGACATCGAACCGTCGGCGTCCATTTCGGCGTCCGGGTTTTGGTTCTGGTCCTGGCCCTGTTCGGGATCGTCTTCCGCCGAATCCTGCTGGTTCTCGGGGTCCGACGGCGCGGGCGCCTCGCTCATCATATCGAGCGCCACGATCATTTCGCGCACCAGATTGCCGTAGGCTTCCTGGTCCAGGGCGTTCTTTTCAAGCTGGGCCAACTGCGGGCCGACCTTGCGGTCCAATTCGTCGCGCCACAGGTCGACGATATGCTTGGCTTCCTGGGGCAGGTTCTGGCCCGGCAGGCGTTCGCGGGCAAGCAGGCCCAGAACTTCGGGCAGCATCGCGTCATCGCGCTCGGTGATGCCGCCGTAGCCTTTGGCGCGGCACTTTTCGGCCAGCAGAAAATCAAGGTTGTTGGCGACGCCGGTCATGCGCTGGGCGCCCAGGCTTTCGCAGCGTGCCTGTTCCAGCGCTTCGAAGACGGCATGCCCGTCCGGGCCCGAGGGGGCCATGCGGCGGTGAACGGCGGAATCGTGGTACCGCAGGCGCAGGGCAAGGGCGTCGGCGACGCCGCGCAGCTTGGTGATGCCTTCGGCGCTGGGCGGGCCCGAGGGGGTCGGAAGGTTGACGGCTTCCTCGGTGGCGGACGCCCCCGAGGCCTGGAAATGAACCTCAAGCTCGGGACGATTCGACATCGCCTTGACCGCAGCTGCGGTAACGCGTTTCAGAAGATCTGCCGGGCGTTCCGAATGGTTCATGTCCAATGGCCTGATCCCGCCCGGACTAAGGTCCGGGTGGGTTTCGGCGTCCTACTGCATTACGGCGCGCATGGCGGAATCGGGAAGTTCCTCGCCCATGCAGCGCTGATAGTATTCGGCCACGACGGGGCGTTCAATCTCGTCGCACTTGTTGAGGAACGTCACCCGGAAGGCATAGGCCACATCGTTGAAGATGCGGGCGTTTTCGGCCCAGGTGATGACCGTGCGCGGCGACATGACGGTCGAGATATCGCCGTTCATGAAGCCCGAGCGGGTCAGATCGGCCAGTTCGACCATGGCGCCGACCTGTTCCTTGCCGTCCTTCGTGGCGTAATCCGGCACCTTGGCGCAGACGATTTCCACTTCTTCTTCGTGGGGCAGGTAGTTCAGGGTCGAGACGATGCTCCAGCGGTCCATCTGACCCTGGTTGATCTGCTGGGTCCCGTGGTACAGGCCCGTGGTGTCGCCCAGGCCGACCGTGTTGGCGGTCGAGAACAGGCGGAAATAGGGGTGCGGCTTGATCACCTGGTTCTGGTCCAGAAGCGTCAGCTTGCCGTCGACTTCCAGCACGCGCTGGATCACGAACATCACGTCCGGGCGGCCGGCATCATATTCGTCGAACACCAGGGCCGTCGGGTTGCGCAACGCCCAGGGCAGGATGCCTTCGCGGAATTCCGTGANCTGCTTGCCGTCNNNCAGCACGATGGCGTCCTTGCCGACCAGATCGATACGGGAAATGTGGCTGTCCAGGTTGACCCGGATGCACGGCCAGTTGAGGCGCGACGCGACCTGTTCGATATGCGTCGACTTGCCGGTGCCGTGATAGCCCTGGATCATGACCCGCCGGTTGTAGGCAAAGCCGGCCAGAATCGCCAGCGTCGTTTCGCGGTCGAAGCGGTAGGCTTCGTCGCGTTCCGGGACATGTTCCTCGGCCTCGGAGAAGGCGGGGACCTCCATGTCGCTGTCGATGCCGAAGGTCTGGCGCACGGAAACGGTAACGTCCGGCACCTGATGGGCCGCATCGATCCCGGGAGTGGCGGTCGATTCCAAAGATGTCATGAAATTATTCCAGTTTCTGAGACCGCCCCGACGAACGCGGGGCGAAGATCGGTCATGTTTGGCAAACGTCGTAGGGGTTAAGCGGCGAGCCGTCAAGGGCCGAGAAAGTCCAATAATGCCTCATAGGCCTCTGTGACTTTCTTGAATTCTTCCTCCGCCGCCTTCGTGCCGCCGTTGGTGTCCGGGTGATGGCGTTTCACCAGTTCCTTGTATCTAGCCTTCACGTCGTCGATGGTCACGGGAATTTCAAGGCCGAATACGGAAAGAGCCCGCGCTGTCCTTGGATCCGTCTTGCGGGCGTCGGGCGCACGCGGGTCCGTTTGGTTCCCGTGGATCCGCGCATCGGCGTCACCGGCGGCGCTCCCGACCCCCAGAGGGTCGAAGATGCGGGCACGCGTGAACTTGGCGGCGTCGCCCGCCCCCAATTTCCAGGTCGGGCGCTGCCAAACCGTGTCGTTCCGTACGTCGGCCTCGACCTCTTGTTCGTCCATGCCCTTGTAATAATTCCAGTTACGATTGTACTCACGGATATGATCCAGGCAGAACCAGCGGTATTCGTTCAGGGCATCACGGGAGCGCGGGGCCTTGAATGCGGCATTACCGTCGCAACCGGGCCATTCACAGGCCGGCTCCGTTCGGAGGGATTCGCGATTTTTGAGCAACTCACGCATGGCGTTACTATGCGCGTGCCCTTTGTCCCAGACAAGATGTGTAAACATTTTACGGGCAAAACGGCCCCAGTTTCGGCCAATAACCAAAGGGTTGAAAAACAGACTTATAACCTTCGTCTAACTTGAATTCCCTTGCGTTATCTTTGATCCTGAAGGCAGCTGGCGGATGATTTTGAAAAAAACATCGGCCGTTCGGCGCTCTCATCTGGCGTCCGGGATCGGTGGGGAAAATTTTGAGGCGGTGGGACAAGCTGTTCTGCTGGGGAGCCTGGCGTATTGCGAGTATAATAATCGCCACATACAATAAAAGAGGGTGAAGGTCGGACTATGCAAAGCAAACTTATAAGTCGAAACGTAACCGTCAACGGCCGCAGAACCAGTCTGCGGCTTGAAAATGCGACGTGGGACGCTTTGGACCAAATCTGTGAATGCGAAAAAATATCGGTGCACGAGCTATGCTCGATGATCGAAGGCGTTCGCTTCGGCTCGTCCCGGACATCAACGGTGCGGGCCTTTATCGTGACCTATTTCCGCCTGGCGGCAAACCGTGGCGAAATCGAAGGCGGGACAGCCAACAAGGCCTTGACGGCATTTATGGCGAACTGACTGTCGTGGCCGGATCAGCCGGCTTTCTTCCCTTCGGCCTCGGCGAGGCCATCACCATCTTCCTCATAGAATTCGGGCCAACGGACCTTNACCACNGGGCCGTTGCTNCGNAACGCNTAGCANGTATCNATCAANGGTGATTTCTTGCCGGGGCCGGGTTCTCCCCGCTTCTTGCGGGCGGGAAAGATGGTCTGAAACGC
Organism: Rhodospirillaceae bacterium; assembly: GCA_002706405.1. Taxonomy (GTDB): domain Bacteria; phylum Pseudomonadota; class Alphaproteobacteria; order Rhodospirillales; family Casp-alpha2; genus UBA1479. Next base: position 15,239 of record PALN01000020.1, read on the forward strand.
GGTGACGGCGATGGGCCCCATCAGCATGTCGCGCAGATGGGTGCAGCCGTGCACGCCGCCCATGGCCTGGGATACGGCCTTGCGCCATCCGGGCCCGACCTTCAGCCCGACCAGTTGTGAAAACGCTTCGGTCACGTCGCCACACATGGAAAACGGGCTCGATTCCGTCGATGCCTCGGCCGCGGCAACCTCCATGTCGCCGGTCAGGGTCAGGCGGATGAGCATGTCGTGGATGGGCTCGCCCGCCGCGATCCCGCCACGGTCGTGGTTTTCAAAGCTGTAGGTCTTGGTGTCGGTCAGGCGGCCCTCGATATCCCATAGGCCGTCATCACGCTCGAAGCCCAGGCATTTGATCTCGCGGGTGTGGATATGCTTGCGGGAAGCGGGTTTGCTGAGGGGCATGGATGAGTTCCTGTCAGGCGGAAGGGGGGCCACGGCCCGAAAAAGGGGCGGGGCGGATCGTGCGGTGACTTTATCGGTTGCCGGCCACGGGCGGCAAGAGNNGCTGCGCNCNNNCGGCGCANGCCNNTAAATAAATNATTTATTNCAANANGTTAGGCGCTGTANCGGTCGCCGAAGACNAANGCTTCCGTCTCGCGGATGTTCTCTTCCAGACCTTCCTTGACCGCTTGGTAGAGGTCACGGATCGACACCATGGCGACACATTTCCCGTCTTCGCCCAACACCGGGAGGTGGCGGTAGCGTCGGGTCAACATGAGTTCGAGCGCGTCTGACGCCCGGTCGTTCGGTGCCAGGGTATCCGGATTGGCGGTCATGATGTCGCCCACCTTGGTGTCGCTGGCGCGCTTGTTTTCCGCCACCAGACGGCGGGACAGATCGCGTTCCGTCAGGATGCCGATGAGCGTTCTGTTCGAATCCAAGACGATGATCGCCGCGACGTTGGCGGCCACCATGTCCTTGGCGGCTTGTTCGGCCGTGGCGTCGACGGTGGTCGCGGTCAGGTCGCTAGGCTGAACGATGTCCGGTATGATCTTACGCTGCATCGGACGTTTCCTCTCGTTAACCGTGTGTCCCGAACGGTTGCCGGGCTTTGGCACGGTGCGATATTGGTGCGGCCATTGTAGGGGAATTTCGGCGCCGGGTTAAGAATTAACGATTGCTCATGTTAATCCTTAACGCGCCCGCACCTCGGCCTGCGGATCGTCCGTCCCGTTCCGGCGCGGGCGGCGTCAGTCGGTTATTTCTCCGGGGGTCGGCGGGGTCACGCGCAGACGGGTGATCTGATGGCGCTGCCGGGCCACGATATCGATGCGGAATCCGAACAGACGGAAGGACTGGCCGACCTCGGGGATGCGTCGCGCCTCGTGCAGAACGAGGCCGGCGACGGTCGCGGCCTCCTCGTCGGGCAGGCGCCATTCGTACTCCCGGTTGAGGTCACGGATCGTGACCGTGCCGTCAACCAAGTAAGAGCCGTCGGCCTGCGGCTCGACGCCGGCGACGCTGAGGTCGTGCTCGTCGTCGATCTCGCCGACGATTTCCTCGATGATGTCTTCCAGGGTCACGATGCCCTGCAGACTGCCGTATTCATCGACGACCAGCGCGAAATGTTCGCGCCGTTCGCGGAACGCTTCCATCTGATCCAACAGCGGCGTGGTTTCCGGAATGAACCAGGGTTCGGAGGCGATCGCCTTGATGTCGAGACTCGAGAGGTCCTCTCCGGCGGAATTGACGGCGCGGAACAGGGCCTTGGCATGCAGGACGCCGATGATGTTGTCCGGCTCCTCCCGCCACAGGGGAACACGGGTATAGGGGCCGTCGAGAACCGCTGCGATCAGCTCGGCCGCGGGCAGGTCGGCATCCAGGGTATACACGCTGGACCGGTGGATCATGATCTCGCCGACTTCGACGTCGGCCAAATCCAGCACGTTGCGCAGCATCACGCGCTCCAGGCCCGTTTCCTCGTCGCCCGTGTGCAGTTCGATGGCGCCGCGCAGTTCTTCCTCGGGCGCATGTTCGGCATCGTCGGAGGCGCGGATGTCGATGCCGACCGTGCGGAACAGGCCGCGCACGATAAGTTCGACCGCGTGCGTCACCGGCGACAGAAAGGCGACCAGAATGCGTACCGGGGCACCCACGGCGAGAGCCACCGTGTTGGCGTTCTTGATGGCATAGGTCTTGGGCATGACCTCGGCGAAGATCAGCACCAGAAGGGTCATCACCAGGGTTGCGTAGGCGACGCCGGCTTCGCCGAAATAGGTGATGAGAAGACTGGTCGCCAGCGACGAGGCCAGGATGTTGACCAGGTTGTTGCCGAGCAGGATGGCACCAATCAGGCGTTCCTTCTGTTCATACAGCCGGTTGACCACCGCCGCCCGCTTGTCGCCGCCCTGTTCCAGGCGGTGCATCAGGGGCTGGGAACTGGCGGTCAGCGCTGTTTCCGAGCCGGAAAAGAACGCCGACATCAAAAGCAGAAAAAAGATGGTGATGATGCTTGTTTCGTCTTCCATGACATTCGCTCGTTCAATTGGCCGGGCACCATGGCGGCGCGTCGGCGGGTGGGCCTGGGTCAGCCCCGGGCGCTAAGGAATTCGGTGAGGACATCGGCGACCGGACCGGTCGGCACGTCATGTTCGATGAACGCGGCGCCGATGGCGCGGGCCAGGATGAAGGTCAGTTTGCCGTCTTCGGTCTTCTTGTCTTTCATCATATGGGCCAACAGACGGTCCGCGGTCCAGCCGTCGGCATTGAGGCGCGTAAAGTCAGCCGGCAGGCCGGTGGCGTCGAGATGGGCCCGAAGCCGTGCCGCGTCATTGCCGGGGCAATGCCCCAGGCGGTTCGACAGGGTCAGCGCCATGACCATGCCGATGGCCACGGCTTCGCCGTGCAGCAGGCCGCCGCCGTATCCGGTTTCGGCCTCAAGCGCGTGGCCGAAGGTATGGCCGAGATTAAGCAACGCGCGCTGGCCTTGCTCCGTTTCGTCGGAACTGACGATCCGGGCCTTGGCGTCGCAGCAGGTCAGGATGGCGTGGCGTCGGGCCGCGGCATCCCCGGCCAGCAAGGCGGGGCCGTTGCCTTCCAGCCATTCGAAGAAATCGGGCATGTCGATGACGCCATATTTCACGACCTCGGCATAGCCGGCCTGCAGCTCGCGGACCGGCAGGGTGTCGAGCACCCCCGTGTCGGCAAGGACCAGGCGCGGCTGATAGAACGCCCCGACCAAATTTTTTCCCTGCGTCGTATTGATCGCGGTTTTGCCGCCGACCGATGAATCGACCTGGGCCAGCAGGGTGGTCGGCACCTGGACGAAATCGATGCCGCGCAGCGTCAGCGCCGCGCAGACGCCGGTCAGGTCCCCAATGACCCCGCCGCCCAGGGCGATCAGGCTCGTCTTGCGGTCGATGCCGCCGGCGAGGAGATCCCCGATGACACGCTCCAGATGGGCGAAGTCCTTGGTTTGCTCGCCGGGTTCCAGAATGATCGTGCGGAACGCGATGTCGGCGGCGGCAAGGGCCGTTTCCAAGGTCGCCAAATGTCCGGCGTCGACGACGTTCTGATCGGTAATCACGGCCACTCGAGGTGCGCGCAGCACCGGCGCAATCAGGCGGCCGGCGTCGGCCAGCAGGCCGTTTCCGATCAGGATGTCGTAGCTGCGGTCGCCCAGGTCGACGCCCAGGCGTTCGATGGTCGTGCCATCCGTGGTCATGCGGTGTCGTCCGTCAGTTTCTCGATGATCTTGTCGGCGGTCTTTTCCGGCGTTTCATCGACGCTTTCAATGATGATATCCGCCTGTTCGTACACGGGATAACGCTCATTTATCAATTGCTTCAGTTTCTCCGACGGATCCGTGCCCTTGAGCAGCGGCCGCCCGGCCGCCCGTCGTTTCGTGCGGCGCTCCAGGATCGCCAGATCGGCGCGCAGCCAGACACTGATAGCCGCCTCGGCGATGCGCGCGCGGGTACGCGAGTTCATGAAGGCCCCGCCGCCCGACGACAGAATTATGGGCGAACCTTGCAGCAGACGGTCGATGACCCGTTCCTCGACGTCGCGGAATGCGGGTTCGCCGTAGATTTCGAAGATATCTTCGATGCTGCAGCCGGCGGCTTTTTCCACTTCGTCATCGGAATCGATGAACGGCAGGTCCAGCTTCGTCGCCAAAATCCGGCCGACGGAACTTTTCCCGGCGCCCATCAGGCCGACCAGGACAATTGTTTTCATTTGTTTTTTAATGGGTTGGGAAGACATGGACCTGTAACTTAAGGGCTGAGGGCGAAGCCGGGCGGGCGGCGTTGAAAGCGGGGGGGCGAGCCGATAAACTCCGGCCTGCCCGCCGCCGCCGGAAAAATGCCATAGTCGCAGTCTAGCAGAAAGCCTGAAGACTGTGACAAACGCCGATCCGCCGGCCATCGAGACCACCAGCGAAGACGAATAGGCTCGCCCTTCCGATGAAAAGTTTTTCCAAGATCATTCTCATCCTCGCCCTGGCTTTGGTGCTGGGCGGCGGGACGTTCCTGGTTACCTGGGATTTCCCCGCGCCGTCCAAGGACGTGACGAAAGTTCTGCCTGATGACCGGTTCCCGCGCTAACCGCCCGGTTCGGGCGTCGCGGCTGGCCGCCCTGATGGCGGCGCCGCTGCTGCTGACGGCGCCGCTGAGCGATGCTTGGGCCCAGGCGCCGGACGCCGCGGCCCCGACGGCCTTGGCGCCGGCAACACCGCCCCCGGCCACCCAACCGATCGCCTTGCAGCCGCCGGCCGCACTGGCGCCGCCGCGGGCCCTGAAACCCCAAGCTCCGGCGACCGCTGCGCCACCCCAGGCAGACCAAGTACAGGCCCGGCCCGCGCCGGGGTCGGCATCCGGCGGCGAGCCGGGGGTTCAGGTCGATACCCTGGAAAAGGTCGATCCGGAAACGGCGGGCGTGATCGGCCCCGATGAAGGCGGCCTGGGCTTCAACTTGTGGCAGGGGGCGGACCGTGCCTATGTCTCGGCCCTGATGGCGGAACTGCCCGTGCGAGCCCCATCGCCGGTGATGCGCGCCCTGATGCGCCGGTTGCTGTTGACCGCGGCCCAGCCGCCGATGGCGGCGGCAAAACCGGACCAGGGCGGCAGCGCGGATGCGGCCAAGGGGAAACCGGTCAGCCTGATTACCTTGCGCGTGCAGCAGCTTGCGGCCATGGGCGATGTCAGCGGTGTCGGCGATCTTCTGGCGGCGATTCCCGGCAGCATCACCGATCCGGCGTTGCTGCAGGTCGAGGCCAATGCCCGCTTCCTGGCCAACGACAACGCCCGTGCCTGCGGCATCACGGCCCGTGAAATTCAGGCCGGCGCCGGCGCCTATTGGCAGAAAGCCATGATTTTCTGTCAGATCCTGGCCGGCGAGCCGGAGAAGGCGGAAATCGGCATTTCCATGCTGAACGAATTGGGCGCCAAGGACCCGGCGTTTTACGCCCTGAGCGACCGCCTGCTGGGCGGCACGACCGGGGAACTGACCACGGTGGCCGAGGCCGATGGGCTGCTGTTGGCCATGGCCCGCGCGGCGAAAGCGCCGTTGCCCGCCGATGCGACCCGGTCCAATCGCCCCGGCGTGCTGCGCGCCATCGCCGTGAATCCGAACGTGGGGCCCGATATCCGGCTGGAAGCGGCGGAACGGGCCGAAGCCGCGGGCGCCCTGGATACGGAAGCGCTGCGCCAGCTTTATTCCAGCGTCAGTTTCGATCCCGGTGATCTGAACAGGTCGCTGTCGCGGGCCGAGGAGATCGGCGGGCCCGTCGCCCGCGCGCTGCTCTATCATTCCGCCCTGTCGCAGACCGTGCCGACGGCGCAGGCCGAGATTATCGACAAGGCCCTCAAGATTGCCGTCAACGAAGGCCGTTACGGCGCCGCCGCGCGGGTCTTCCACCCGCTGGTATCCAAGATCCCGCCGTCGGCGGACCTGTTGTGGTTCGCCCCCGATGCGGTCCGCCTGATGCTGTCGACCGATGACCCCACCGGTGCCGAAGCTTGGTTCAAACTGCTGCAGGCAAGTGCCTTGTTCCAGGATGACAGTCGCGATCTTTTGATTCGCACCACGCCGCTGGTGCGCCTGGTCGGCACCATGGGGCTGGAGAACGAACCCCGTGACCTGAGCGTGTGGTGGCGTTCGGTCGCCGCAGAGAAAGACGCGGCCCGCCGGGCAGCCTTGCTTTATGCGCTGTTGGACGGACTCGGTGAGGATGTGCCGCTGGATGCCTGGCGGGCGATCGGGCCGGTGACGGGCCACACCGCGGCGAACATGGTCCACCCGGCGCTGTGGTTCCGTCTTCTGGCGGTGACGGACAAGGTGATGGCCTGGACTGCCGAGCGCGAAGCCCGCGAAACGGCGGCGACGGCACAGACCTTGCTCGACACGCCGCAGACTGCACCCGTGGAAGACCTTCAGCGCGAGGCCCAACTGGGCACGACGGACGTGCTGCCGGTGCCGGCGGTATCGGAAGAAACGGTTCTGCCGCCCCATCGGGGCGAGGTCATTCTGATGGTGCTGGCGGCGCTGGGTGATGGCGGCACGGCACGGGTCGAGGCCTCGGTCCTGCGCCAGGCGGTGATCAGCCTGCGCGCCATCGGTCTTGACCAGGAAGCCCATGACCTAGCGCTTGAGGCCGCTCTCGCGGCGGGCCTGTAACCCTCCGGGCACTCGCGAAGGGGAGAATTCTCCTGTCCCGTTACGTCAGTCTATTCCTCGACATGCTGGCCGCCGAAAGGGGGGCTGCCCGCAATACCATCGAATCCTACGGCCGGGACCTCGAAGACTTCGCGACGTTCTGTACGCGCCGCAAGATGGCGGCGGACGCGGCGGGACCGGATGAGATCACGGCCTATATGAAGCGCCTGTCCGGTGCCGGCATGGCGGCCAGCACCCAGGCACGGCGGTTGTCGGCGTTGCGCCAGTTCTTTCGGTTTCTGCAGGCGGAACGCCTCCGCGACGACGATCCGACCCAGGCCGTCGATGCGCCGCGCCAGGCACGCGCCCTGCCGAAATACCTGAGCGAGGAAGAGGTCGAACGGCTGCTGACCGCCGCCCGCGAACGGCCGGGTGCCGACGGCCTGCGCACGGCGGCCCTGCTCGAGGTGCTCTACGCCACGGGGCTTCGGGTGTCGGAACTGGTCGGCCTGCCGATGGCGGCGGTCGCCCGCGACGGGCGGGTGCTGATCGTGCGCGGCAAGGGCGGCAAGGAGCGCATGGTGCCCATCGGCGGTCCGGCGCGCGACGCGCTTGGCGATTATCTGGCCGTGCGTGACGGCTTCTTGGGCAAGGACAAGGATGCGCGGGCGGCCTTCCTGTTTCCGTCACGGGCACGGCAGGGGCATTTGACACGGGCCCGCTTCGGGCAGGTGCTCAAGGAACTGGCGGTCGCCGCCGGCATTCCGCCAAAACGGGTGTCGCCGCATGTCTTGCGTCATTCCTTCGCCAGCCACTTGCTGGCCCATGGCGCGGACCTGCGCTCCCTGCAGCAGATGCTGGGGCATGCGGATATTTCGACGACACAGATTTACACACATGTATTGGAAGAGCGTCTGAAGGCGTTGGTCGATCAGGCCCATCCGCTGGCGCGGGCGCCCCTGGATTAAGCCAGCGTGCCTTTGCGCGGCGCGCCGATCAGGGCGGGGCCACCGCGTGGCGATAGAGGTGCCAGGTGGCATGACCCAGGACCGGCAGGACCAGAAACAGACCAAGCAATCCGGACAGCAGGGCAAGGGCGACCATGGCGGCGATGGTGACGCACCAGATCGCCATGACGCGCGGGTTCAGGGCGACAAAGCGGACGCTTGTCAGCATGGCGGTGATGAAATCGACATCGCGGTGGAACAGCATGGGGATGGAGATGACGGAATAGGAAAACACCGCGAAGGCGATGATCGCCCCCGCCGCATTGCCGACCATCAGGAACAGCCATCCCGACGGCGTGGTGAAGATCTCGTTGATCAACTCGCGAAAGCCGAAGAACTGAAATCCCATGAAACCGAAGGACAGCAGGGCGGCGATGTCCATCCAGAAAAACAGGGAGAAGCCGGTGACCAGCGCCATCCATCCCAATTCATGGCTGAACATGGATTTCACGGAACCGAGCACGATCCCCCAACTGAGCGTCGCTTCTCTGTTCGGGGCCGGGTCTTCCAGGCGTTTGCTGATCACGTAAAACCCGCTGGCGATGAAGGGGGCGATCAGCGCGAAGCCGGCGGCCAAGGGATAGACCAGATAGGGCAGGTCGAAAGCGAACAGCATCAGGACCAGAATCCATCCGCCGACCGCATATATGCCCGCGAAAAAGATGTCATAGGCGGGTGCTGCCCGGAAATCCTGCAAACCCAAGGCCAGGACATCGATCAAATCGCCGACGCCGACCTTGTTGACCTGCGGCGGTGGCGGGCGGGTTCCCCGCCGTGCGGGCGTGGCGGCGTCATCGTGTCGGGCGTTCATTCGCTGCGTGCTCCCCGGATGAAGTTCATAAGTGGCCTTCAAAAACCATACGAAAATTATGGATTTTTGTCGACGGCAATTGCCGACCGCTACTTCAGAAGCTTGGACGGCAGGTGGGCAGCGGGGAAAAACGGTTCCGTCAGGCCTCTGCGGCGACCTTGTTGACCAACCAGCGTGCCGTGCGCAGCAGGCGCGCGTCATCGTTTCGCGGCCCGATCAGCTGAACGCCGATGGGCATGCCGTTCGCCCCCTCCATCAGGGGAATGGTCACGGCCGGTACGCCCAGATAGGTCCAAGTCGAACAGAAGGCCGGATCGCCGGTGGCATTCAGGCCCTTGGGCGCTTCACCGCAGGTGGCCGGCGTCAGAATCGCATCGAATTCCTCGCCCAGGCTTTTGACCCAGTTGGCCAGATGCACCCGCATGTCGACGCATTCGTTGAAATCGATCGCCTTGATCGTTTCGCCTTCTTCGATCATGCCGCGCAGGACGTCGCTCAGCTTGGTCACATCGCGGGCGACGTATCCGGACAGATAGCGCGCCAGATCGGCGCACATGATCTTGCGATGGTTGTCGATGGCGTTGTCAAAGGGCTCGGGCAGGGGGACTTCTTCCGACTGCTCACCCAGGAATTCGTGCAGTTCACCGAACGCTTCCTGGGCATCCGGTTCGGCGCGGTCCCAGATCGGGGACTTGACGAAGGCGAACCGGGGCTCGAAGGGGGGCTCCTCGCTGACGATTTGCGACAGGCGCGGGGCGGCGGACGGTTTGGTGTCCGGGTCGGCCGGGTCGTGGATCATCAGGCAGTCGCTGATCAGCGCGATGTCTTCCAGGGTGCGGGCAAACACGCCGACATGGTCAAGGGTCCGGGACAAGGCGAGGGCACCGGCACGGGAAATCCGCCCATGCGTCGGTTTGAAGCCGACGACGCCGCAGAACGACGCCGGGCGAATGATCGATCCGTTGGTCTGCGTGCCGATCGCCAAGGGCACCATGCCCGCCGCGACGGCGGCGGCGGAACCGCTGGAGGATCCACCCGGGGTACGTTCCGGATCATGCGGATTGCGGGTCTTTCCGGGGGCATACATGGCCAGTTCCGTGGTCACGGTCTTGCCCATGATGACGGCGCCGGCAGCCCTCAACAGGCGGACGGCGGCGCTGTCGTCATCGGGACGGCGGCCTTTCGACAGCACGGTGCCGTTCTCCGTGGGCAGGTCCGCCGTGTCGAAGATGTCCTTGATGCCGACGGGAATGCCGTGCAGCGGTCCGGTCGGCACACCGCTGGCATGCAGTTCGTCGCAGTTCGCCGCCTGACGGCGGGCAAAGTCCGGGTCAAGATGGGCCCAGGCGCCGACGGTGTCTTCCTTCGCCTCGATCCGCGCGAGGCAGGCCTCAACCAATTCCGTGGACGTGATCTCGCCCCGTTCGATCATCCCAACCAATTGGGATGCGCTCAAATCCGCCAAATCCATCGTGTCGGTCCTTAGGTCGTCATGAACCTGCGATGGTTCAGTTTGAGGGAGTCTTTTTCAAAGTGGAGTCCCAAAGGTCGTAAAGGACAAGACCCAGCACGCCCAGGCTAATGACCCAGAACGGAAGCCCGCCCCAGAAGCCGGCGAACCCGTGGGAAATCCCCCAGGCCAATCCCAGGACGAATGCCGCAACCATCGCGGTGCCGAGGATGCCGCAAAACTGTTCGAATACCCGTGATCTCATAATCTGCTTACTCCTGAAATCCTGGCTTGGATCGCCCTTGTCTTGGTGTTGGTCACGTGCCGCCTTACGGGATGTACTTGCCGAAGAAGTAGTCGGGCAGGAACAGCGCGATTCCCGGGAACTGGTACATCAGGACCATGACGGCAATGACGATGGCCAGATAGGGCATGATGCCTCTGAAGATTTGCATCAATTCGACGGCCTTGCCCATCACGCCTTTCAGGTAATAGGCGGACATCGCCATGGGTGGCGTGAGGAACGAGGTCTGCAGGTTGAGGGCAACCAGCATGGCGAAGAAGTAGGGATTGACGTCGAAGGTCTTCAGCATGGGCAGGAAGATCGGCACGAAGATGATCAGGATTTCCGACCATTCCAGAGGCCAGCCCAACAGGAAGATGATGACCTGGACCAGAACCAGGAACTGCCAGGGCTCCAGATTGAATCCGAGAATGAAGTGCTCGATGATTTCGTGTCCACCCAGATAGGAGAACACCGAGGCGAAGGTCCAGGACCCAACGAACAACCAACAGACCATGGCCGTGGCTTTCGCCGTCAGGTAGACGGATTCCTTGAGCATCTTCCAGGTCAGGGATCGATACATCCACGCCAGGACAATGCCGCCGAACGCTCCCATCGCGGCAGCTTCTGCCGGCGTCGCCAGGCCACCCAGGATCGAGCCGAGAACCAGCAGGATCAGCGCCGTCAGCGGCACGAAAGAGGTCAACAGCTGCCAATAGACGACACGCCGGGGCGGCACGTCTTCGGCCCGCGGCTTTGGTGCGATGGACGGATTGATCATCACGCGGATGATGACATAGAGGATGTAGGAACCGGCGAGCAAGAACCCGGGAAAAACGGCGGCGGCATAAAGACGCAGCGGCGACAATTCCGCAATCGCCGCATAGACGATCAGCATGATCGACGGCGGGATCAAAATCCCGAGCGTGCCGCCGGCGCAGATCACGCCCGATGCGAAGCTCTTGTCGTAATTTGCCTTGGCCATGGCTGGGAACGCCAACAGCCCCATCAGGGTGACGACGGCGCCGACGATCCCGCTGGCCGTCGAGAACACGGCGCAGGTGATCAGGGCGGCGATGGCCATGGAGCCCGGCAGGTTTCGGGCCGCCATCTGCAGCGCGTAGAACAGTTTGTTGACGATGTTGGCGCGTTCAACCACATAGCCCATGAACAGGAACAGCGGGACGGCGACCAGGGTGTCGTTCTCCATCACCGAATAGGTGTTCTGGTTCAGAAGGTAGAAGATCTTGTTATTGAAGATGTCGGCGAAGGTCGTGATGCTGCCGGCTTCGAAATAGGCGAAATAGCCGAAACCGACGCCCATGGCGAGCAATGTGAAGGCCACCGGAAATCCAAGCAGCACCATCACAATGAAAAGCGACAACATCAAAATCGCTACTTCGGGGTTCGTCATTCTAAAACGTTCTCCGTCTCACCAATATCATCGGTGTTAAAATTGTGGATTATGCCTGCGCCTTGGCGTCCGTGTCGGCTTTCTGTTGCAACAGGATGTCTTCCGTTTCCTGCGCGTCCTTGAGTCGCGGCAACCAGGTGTTCGACTTGATCGCAAGATAGCAGCGCATGCATTCGGCGATGCCCTGAACGATGAACAGGCCGGCGGCCAGCGGGATCAGGGTTTTGAAGAAATAAATCTGAATGCGGGCCGGGCTGTTCCAACTGACTTCCTTGTAACGCCAGGAGTCGGAGGCGATTTCCGCGCCATACCAAGCCAGGGCCAGCATGCCGGGGAAAAAGAAGCAAATGTACAAAAGCAAATCGATGCGCGCCTGCCAGCGGACGGGCAGCAAGCGGTAGACCACATCCGCGCGCACATGGGTGTCTTGGGCAAGGGCATAAGGGCCGGCCATCAGGAACAATGCGCCGTACATCTGCACCATCATGTCGAAGGCCCAGACGGTCGGCGCGTTCAGGACGTAGCGGACAAATACTTCGTAAGAGACGGAAAGGGTCAAAATCAAAATGCACCAACCGAAGGTGCGCCCGATCCAAATACTTAATTCTTCAATGGAATGGATGATCTTTATCACGGCTTGGTTTCCCGCCCTTGATGGCTCAGGTCTTGAGGGACAGCCCGTTATGGCTGCCCCCCAATACCGAATATTTCCGGATTGATCCTAGGAAAAAGAGGACCGGATCAACCGAAGTGGTGCTTGTATGCGAGTTCGTAATCAGGCTGGTTCAGAAGCAGATAGCCCATGACCTTCTTGGCGTAGGCTTTCTGCGAATCAACAACCTTGGCGAAGAACGGATCTTCATCGGAGATCTGCTTCACGATCACATCCCAGGCCTTCAACTGTGCGGCCATGATGGATTCCGGCGTCCGGTAGACGTTGACGCCGTGCTTTTCCTTCAGCGCGATCAGGTCGTCAGCGTAACGCAGCGTGTTGTTCCAATAGAAGTTGGAGTTTTCCGCTTCCGACGCATATTCCAGGATCGCCTGGAGTTCCTTCGACAGGGAGTCGAACTTCTTCTTGTTGAAGGTAATCTCGAAGCATTCCTGCGACTGGTGGAAGCTGGCGAGATGGTAATGCTTGGAGACGTCCTGCATCCCGAAGTCTCTGTCCGAGGTCGGGTTGTTGAACTCGGCCGCGTCGATCAGACCGCTTTTCATGGCCGGCTGAATTTCGCCGCCCGGCAGCTGAACGACGGACATGCCCATTTCCTGCAAGACGTTGGCTGCCAAGCCGACGGTGCGGTACTTGAGGCCTTTCATCTGGGAAGCGTCTTTCATTTCTTCCTTGAACCAGCCGAAAGGCTGGGCGGGCATCGGGCTGTTGAAGAAGCTGACCAGGTTGAGGCCGAGGCTGCCCATCAATTCATTGAACAGTTCCTTGCCGCCACCATAGTGGATCCAGCCGAGCAGTTCCTGCGCCGACCAGCCGAAGCAGGGGCCGGTACCGAACAAGGAGGCCGCTTTCGACTTGGAATACCAATAAGCCGGCACGTAATGCGCGCCGTCGAGAACGCCACGATGGACGGCGTCCTGCATCTGGCTGGTCTTCACAACCGAGTTGACGGACAGCAGGTCGAGCTTCAGGCCATTGCCGGCCATTTTGTTGACGCGGTCGACATAGCTTTTGGCGTTTTCAAGGAAGATGCCGCCACCCCAGGCGGCCTGAATTTTCAGGACCGTGGGGGCCGCCGTCGCGATGTTCGGCATGGCAAGAGTTGCGGCAGTCGCTCCGGCAGCAACGGCGCCGCCTTTAAGGAATTTCCGCCGGTTCACTTTCGTGGTCGTCATGTGTGTCCTCCCAAATAATAATCAGCGGACAACCACCATCCGCCGATGGGTAATTTTGCGCGATGCTCGCGCGTTTAATGAATAGCCCAAGTCGTCGTTTTGATTTTTTTTGCGCTCCCCCGGGCTCGGCTACAACTGCTCCCATGCCTTTAGTGGCGGGGTGCTGTTATATCCTGTTTGGAATCTTCCCAATACGCAACGTGATGGCAAGGGTTTTTACCGGCTTGACCTTTTTCGCGGATGACCAAGTGAAGATTTGTGGAAGGATGCCTGCGGGGGGCGCAGATCGGGATTTCGGGCCGCGCGCTGCGGGAAACCGTGGCATGCGGCGGGGATTCCGACCGCCGCCGCCACGATAGGTGGGCGTTTGGGGTTTTTCACGATACGGAATAGCGCAAAAATCGCGGCCCCTCAGGCGACCCGGTCACCGGGCGCGCGGCCGGCAAAATAGGCGTCCAAATTGTCGAGTGCACGGAATCCCATGGCGTCCCGGGTTTCCCGGTTGGCGCTGCCGATATGCGGCAGGAGGAACGTGTTGTCGAGCGCCGCCAAGCGCGGATCGACGTTGGGTTCATTGTTGTAGGCGTCGAGCCCCGCGGCAAAAAGCTTGCCGGATTTAAGGGCATCGATCAGCGCGTCGTCGTCGATCACGGCGCCACGGGCCGCGTTTGCCAGAACGGCGCCGTCGGGCAAAAGGGCAAAGCGCTCGGCGTTCATGATGCCGCGGGTTTCGGGCGTCACGTTGCAGTGGAGCGTGAGGAAGTCGCAATGCGGCAGCATGTCGTCCAGGCTGTCGTGCCAGATCGCGCCCTTTTCCTTGTCGGGGCTGAGGCGTGAGCGGTTGTGGTAGTGAATTTCCATGCGAAAGGCGCGCGCCAGATCGGCGACCGCCTGACCGACCCGGCCCATGCCGAGAATGCCCAAGCGCTTGCCCGTGACAGCGACGCCGACCATGAAGGCGGGGGACCAGTCCTTCCAGCCACCGGACCGAACGAGCCGTTCGCCCTCGCTGGCGCGCCGTGCCGCGCCGAGCATGAGAAGGAGGGTCGTTTCCGCCGTGGCGTCGGACAACACTTCGGGCGTGTTGGTGATGATGACTCCGTGCTTCTTCGCCGCCTCAACGTCCACATGGTCATAGCCGACGGAGAAGTTGGCGATGATCTTGACCGTATCGGGCAGCCGCGCGAAGACCTCTTCCGTGAAGTGTTCGGTATGGCAGGGCATGATGGCGTCCGCCCCTTGGGCCGCTTCGATCAACGCGTCTTTGGTGAAAAGCGTGTCCTGCGGATTCAGGCGGGCGTCGTAATCGCGTTCAAGCCGGGCGTGGACGGCGTCCGGCAGGCGGCGCGTGACGAGTACGGTCGGTCGCTTGGATGCGGCGTCAGCCATCGTGTCTTCCTCCAAATTCGTGTCGACTTGAGGTACACCATGGGATCGTGAAGTGTCGAGTGCCGACGCCTTGTTTCCCACCGCATCCCCATATCCTCGAGCCGCCGCCGAACGGGGCCCCAACCGGGGGCAAGGGGATGTTTTTTCCGCATTGCGGTAAGCCTTCCATTCCCGGCTGATTTGCCCTTGCGGCGCGTAGGGGGGCTGGCTATGTTGCGCCCGCGAAATAACAATTCATAAGCGGCGGTGCCGACCGGCTTCCAAATATGCTGGCGCTGCCCCATTCGGACGCAGGAGATTCAGATGAGCTTTCATATCGTCGAGCAGGCGCCGGCGCGCCTGAACCGCAGTGAACTGGCCGTTCCCGGCTCCAACCCCACCTTTATGGAAAAGGCCGCCAAGAGTAACGCCGACGTGGTGTTCCTGGACCTGGAAGACGCCGTCGCCCCCGACGACAAGGCGCCCGCGCGCAAGAACATCATCGCCGCGCTGAACGATCTGGACTGGTCGGGCAAGACCGTGTCCATCCGCATCAACGGCCTGGACACCCATTACATGTACCGCGATCTGGTCGAGATCCTCGAAGGTGCGCCCGGCAAGCTTGACCTGATCATGATCCCCAAGGTCGGCACGGCGGCGGATGTCTACGCCATCGACATGATGGTGACCCAGATCGAGGACGCGACCCAGACGGCCAAGCGCATCGGGTTCGAACTGATCATCGAAACGGCGCTCGGCATGCAGAACCTGGCGGAAATCGCCCAGGCCTCCAAGCGCAACGAGTCCCTGCACTTCGGCGTTGCCGACTACGCGGCGTCGACCAAGGCGCGGACCACGGTCATCGGCGGCCCGAACCAGGACTATGCCGTGCTCACCGATCCGGACGAAGCCGGCAATCGCGACGTCCACTGGGGCGACATGTGGCATTACCCCATCGCCAAGATGGTCGTCGTTGCCCGCGCCAACGGCCTGCGGCCGATCGACGGCCCGTTCGGCGACTTCTCCGATCCGGACGGCTACAAGGCCCAGGCCATGCGCGCCTCGACCCTCGGCTGTGAGGGCAAATGGGCGATCCATCCGTCGCAGATTGATCTGGCCAACGAACTGTTCAGCCCGTCGGAAAAGGAAGTGACCCAGGCCCAGCGCATTCTCGACGCCATGGACCAGGCCCAGAAGGAAGGCAAGGGCGCCGTTTCGCTCGACGGCCGCCTGATCGACATCGCCTCCATCCGCCAGGCCAAGGTGCTGGTGGAAAAGGCGGCGCAGATCAAAGGCGCCTGATCTGCCTTTGCGGCATTTTTCAGTAACGAACGGCGGGTTTCCAGATTCTGGGGCCCGCCGTTTTCGTTTCTGTCCCCCGGTTTGTCGCTCCTATCCCGAAAGTAAGGATGTTCATCGCCTGTCGAAGGTTCCTATAATGCCCGCAAAACACAAAGGGCAGGGACGGACATGGCGGAAATCGCCGCAAAAGAGGAACAAAGTGCGCGCCGGTACTCCGACCGGGAGCGATTCATTGCGTTCTCTTTCTGCTGGGCCGAAGCCATTATCGAGCTGGACAGCGACCGCACGATCACCTTCGCCGGCGGTATCCTGCCGCTTTTGACGGGTAAGGATCCGCGCACTCTGAAGGGCATGACGATTCTCGACATCATCGCCGACGAGGATCGTCCGTTGGCCGAACAGATGCTCGACGCCATCACCCGCGCCGGCCGGTTTGACAACATTCATCTGCGCTTCAAGGGTGCCCAAGGCAATTCCCAGCCCCTGGTGACCTGTGGCTACCGCAACCCGGAATTGGAAAACCGCTATTTCCTGGCGTTCCACATCGCCGGTGGCCTGACGTCGGACAAGTCCTTGAAAAAGACCGGCAAGGAAGGGCTCTACGACGCCGACAGCTTCGGCAAGATGGCATCCAAGATGCTGGCCGAAGGGGTCGACGGCGCCGGCAAGATGACCCTGCTCGAGGTCGACGGCCTGACCGAAGCCCAGGAGGAAATGGACGACGCCCAGCGCGAGAACCTGATGGGCGCGGTCGGCTCGGTCCTCAAGATGTCATCCGTGAACGGCGACGCGGCGGCCAAGCTGGGCGACGGCAAGTACGGCGTCGTACATGGCGACGGCCTGGACGTGGACGCCATGAAAGCGCGGATCACCTCGCTGATTCAGAACATCGCGCCCGAGGCCGAGGGCATCAATGTCGGTGCTGCGACCATCGACACGGGCGACGCGGCCGGCCTGACCGAGGAAAACCTGACCAAGGGCGTGATCCACGCGCTCAACGAATTCTCCAAATCCAAAGGCGGCGCGATGTCGCTGGAGGCGCTATCGGGCAGCATGGACGATCTAGTCAAGGACGCCATGGAAACGGCGGAAACCTTCAACCGGGTGGTCAAGAAATCCGATTTCCGCATGGCCATGCACCCGATCATCGGGATCAATGACGGCGTTATCCACCATTACGAAGCGTTGGCCCGGTTCCAGGGCAAGCACGGCGAAAGTCCCTATAAGTACATTACCTTCGCCGAGGAAACGGGCCTGATCGGCGCCTTTGACCTGTCCGTCGTCGACAAGGTCATGGTCTGGCTCGACGAGAACAAGGACTCTCCCATGTTCGCCTCGGTGGCGGTCAATATCTCGGGCAACTCGATCGTCGACAAACGCTACATCGACGGCCTGCAGGATCGCCTGAAGGCCAACCCTTGGACCCAGGGCAAGTTGATTTTCGAACTGACGGAATCCTCCCGGGTCGAAGACCTGGAAACCGCCAACGAATTCATCCAGAACCTGCGCGGCATGGGCTATCCCGTGTGCCTGGACGATTTCGGCGCCGGCGCGGCCAGCTTCCAGTACCTGTCGGCCATCGACGTCGATGTGGTCAAGATCGACGGCCCGGTGGTGAAGAACGCCGAAGCCATCGAACGCGGCCGCGCGTTCCTGACGGCGTTGGCGTCGTTCTGCCGGGAGCTTAAGGTCGACACCATCGCCGAAATGGTCGATACGCCGGAAACGGTGTCGTTCTGCCATGCCTGCGGCATCGATTTCGTGCAGGGCTTCCTGTTCGGCCCGCCCAAGTTCGATCTGACCGAATACGGCGATTTCCGCGAAAAACTGGCGGCCTCCACGGCGCCGGGCGCCAAGGCCACGGGGGCCCTGACCTCGAGCCACGCGACGCCGTCCGCGCCGGAACCGGCGGCGTCCTGACAAGGCCACGGCCGATGGACATCTATCACATCTGGTGCACCCTGAAAGACGGCGTCGGCGATCTGGCGTTCGCCGGTCATGTCGGCAAATACCTCGACCACCTGAAGGACCAGGGGCATATCGCGGGCTGGCGGTTGACCCGGCGCAAGCTCGGCCTGGGGCCGGACGACCTGCCTGAATTCCATATCATGGTCGAGGTCACGGGGCTGGCGCAGCTTGATGCCGCCTTCGGCCATGTAGCGACCCGGGCGGAACCGGTGGAAGGCCTGCACCATTGCGTCAACAGCTTGGTTTCAAAGGTAAAATTCGCGCTCTATCGGGATTTTCCCGACCCCGTGCGGGAAACCGGGGCGGAGCGGTTTTAAGGGTAGTTTCCGCTATTTTCCACGTCGCCAAGGTGCGGGGCCTGTGCTAAAAAACGCACATGCACAATTACCTGGATTTCGAGAAGCCCATCGCCGAACTAGAGGGCAAGATTGAGGAGCTTCGGCACCTCTCGTCCGACGGCCAGATGAACATCGCCGACGAAGTCGGCAGGATGCAGGCCAAGGTCGACAAGCTCCTAGTCACGACCTACCAGAAGCTCACGCCCTGGCAGAAGACGCAGGTGGCGCGTCATCATGACCGCCCCCACGCCATGGACTACATCAATTCCCTGATCGACGACTTCACGCCCCTGGCCGGCGACCGTCAGTTCGCCGAAGACCCGGCCGTGGTCGGCGGCATGGGCCGCTTCCGTGGCCAGTCGGTGGTCGTCATCGGCAACGAAAAGGGCTCCGACACGGTTGCCCGCGTGCGTCACAACTTCGGTATGGCCAAGCCCGAGGGCTACCGCAAGGCGCAGCGGCTGATGCAACTGGCCGACCGCTTCAACCTGCCGGTTATCACGCTGGTCGACACGCCTGGCGCCTATCCGGGGGTCGAGGCCGAAGCGCGCGGTCAGGCGGAAGCCATCGCGCGGTCCATCGAAGTCTGCTTCGGCATCAAGGTACCCTTCGTGTCCGTCGTCATCGGCGAGGGCGGGTCCGGTGGCGCCATCGCGCTTGCTGCCGCCAACGTGGTGGTGATGATGGAGCACGCGGTCTATTCCGTGATCTCGCCGGAAGGCTGCGCCTCGATCCTGTGGCGCGACGGCGACATGGCGGAAACGGCGGCGGGGGCCCTCAAGCTGACGGCCCAGGATTTGGCCGACCTCGGCGTCATCGACGCCATCGTGGCGGAACCGCTGGGCGGCGCCCATCGCGAACGCGAACAGGCGATCCAGTCGGTCGGCAAGGAAATCGACAAGCAACTCGCCGAACTGGCGGCCCTGCCCGGCGACGCCCTGCGCAGCGCACGGCGCGAGAAGTTCCTGAAAATGGGCACCAACGGCCTCGCCTGATTAGCCGCCGTCTTCCATGCGGGCGCCGGCAGGGGGGAGTTTGGCAGGATGACATCCGATCAGAAAATGACTCTCTGGCTCAGCGCCTTCGGTGCCGCCGGTCTGGCGCTCGTGCTCTGGGGCCTGCTGGCTTGGCTCGACGGTTGGCCGGGGCCGATTCCGGACGCGGGGGAGCGCATCGGCCTTGCCTTGAAGTTCGCGGTCCTGCCGGCCGGGTTTCTGCTGGCCGTGGTGCAGGTGGTGGCGCTGACGCGGCTGATCACCGGCGCCATCGACCCGCTGGCCGATGACGCCCCCCGGTGGCGCAGGACCGACATGCGCGTGCTCGCCAATACGGTCGAGCAGACGCTGATCTTCCTGCCGCTCTATCTGGCGACGACGATGGTCATCAAGGCCGATGAAAGTGCGTGGCTGACGGCGTTGCCCGTGGCCTTCGTGTTGGCCCGCATCGCGTTCTGGATCGGCTATCGCATCGGCCCCATGGGCCGCGCCCCCGGCATGGCGGCCGGGTTCTTCATCAATCTGGGGATGTTGGGATTCGTGATCGCGCGGTTTCTCGGCTGAGCCTCTTGCTCGCCGGTTGGATCACACCTTCCCGTGGCAGTGCTTGAACTTGTTGCCNGACCCGCAGGGGCAGGGGGCGTTGCGCGGCACCTTGCCCCAGGTCGNGGGGTCGTTGGGGTCGANNTCGNNNGCNGNCTGGCGNTTGACCACGGTCATGGTCGCCGANCCNTCGNCNNNTTCGTCCTCGCCGNCCANNTATTCGGGNNTGTCGTGATGGGCCTCGCCNTCGTCNCCGGCGCGGGCGGCCAGGTATTCCTCTTCCGAGAAGTCCATGCTGAGCTCGACATGGGCCAGCATCATGGCCGTGCGTTCGCGCAGGCCGACCAGCATTTCCTCGAACAAGGAAAACGCTTCCTGTTTGTATTCGTTGAGCGGGTCGCGCTGGCCATAGGCGCGCAGCCCGATGCCGTGGCGCAGATGATCCAGGGTCAACAGGTGGTCCTTCCACAGCTGATCGAGCAGCTGCAGCAGAACCGCCTTTTCGACCGAGCGGAAGATTTCCGGGCCGGCGTTGGCGGCCTTGGTCGCGATCTGCGCGTCCACGGCGTGGATCAGGCGTTCACGAATTTCGGCATCGGCGATGCCTTCTTCCTTGGCCCATTCCTGGACCGGCAGGTCGAGCCCGAACACGCGCAGGACTTCCTCGTGCAGGGTGTCCATCGCCCACTGCTCGGCATAGGCCTTTTCCGGCATGGTCAGGGCGACCATGTCGTCGATCACCTGATGGCGCATGTCGGCGACGTCTTCGGANACGNCCTCGGCCGCCATCANTTCCTTGCGCTGTTCGTAGATGACCTTGCGCTGGTCGTTCATGACGTCGTCGAATTTCAACAGGTTCTTGCGGATTTCGAAGTTCCGCTCTTCGACCTTCTGCTGCGCCTTTTCCAGGGCCTTGTTGACCCAGGGATGGACGATGGCTTCGCCTTCCTGCAGGCCCAGCTTCTGGAGCATGCTGTCGATGCGTTCCGAGCCGAAGATGCGCATCAGATCGTCTTCCAGAGACAGGAAGAAGCTTGAGGCGCCGGGATCACCCTGACGGCCCGAACGGCCGCGCAGCTGGTTGTCGATGCGCCGGCTTTCGTGGCGTTCGGTCGCGATCACGTAAAGCCCGCCGGCCTGCTTGACGATCTCGCGGTCGGCGGCGATTTCGTCGGCGATTTTCTTGTAATGGGCGTCGTATTCCGGCGTGCCCGGCTCGGCCTTGATTTCCTGGAGGGCGCGCATCTCGACGTTGCCGCCCAGTTGGATATCGGTGCCGCGCCCGGCCATGTTGGTGGCGATGGTGACGCCGCCGGGACGGCCGGCCTGGGCGATGATCTGGGCTTCCTGGTCGTGGAAGCGGGCGTTGAGCACGTTGTGTTCGATATTGCGCTTTTTCAGGCGCGCCGCCAGTTCTTCGGATTTCTCGATGGACACGGTGCCGACCAGAACCGGTTGCTGTCGCTTGTGACAGTCTTCGATCAGGTCGAGGATGGCTTCGAACTTTTCGTCGCCCGTGCGGAACACGATGTCGTCCTCGTCCTTGCGGATGCAGGGCACGTTGGTCGGNATCTCGATCACNTCNAGGCCGTAGATCTNNTGNAATTCGCCGGCTTCNGTCATCGCCGTGCCGGTCATGCCGGCCAGTTTGGGGTAAAGGCGGAAATAGTTCTGGAAGGTGATGGAGGCCAGGGTCTGGTTTTCGTTCTGGATCTCCACGCCTTCCTTGGCTTCCAGGGCCTGGTGCAGGCCTTCGGAGTACCGGCGGCCTTCCATCATGCGGCCGGTGAATTCNTCGATGATGACGACCTTGCCGTCCTTNACGATGTAATCCGTGTCGCGCTGGAACAGGATATGGGCGCGCAGCGCCGAATTGGCGTGATGGACCAGCGCGATGTTGTTGATGTCGTAGAGCGAACCCTCGTCGATCAGGCCCTGCTCGCGCATCAGGCCTTCAAGCTTTTCCATGCCGGCTTCGGTGAAGGTGACGGAGCGCGCCTTTTCGTCNTTNTCGAAGTCGNCGGGGGTGACGTTCTTCAAAAGCTTGTCGACGATGACATAAAGCTCGGAATTGTCCTCGGTCGCGCCGGAGATGATCAGCGGCGTGCGCGCCTCGTCGATCAGGATGCTGTCGACTTCATCGACGATGGCATAATTGAAGGGCCGCTGCACCATGTCCTCGAGCGAGAATTTCATGTTGTCGCGCAGATAGTCGAACCCGAGTTCGTTGTTGGTCGCGTAGGTGATGTCGCAGCCGTAGGCGGCGCGGCGTTCGTCGTCGTCCAGCCCATGCTTGATGACGCCCACGGTGAGTCCCAGGAAATCGTAGACCGGCCGCATCCAATCCGCATCGCGCGAGGCCAGGTAATCGTTGACCGTGACCACATGAACGCCCTCGCCAGACAGGGCGTTGAGATAGACCGCCAGGGTCGAGACCAGGGTCTTGCCTTCACCGGTCTTCATTTCCGCGATCTGGCCGCGGTGCAGGACGATGCCGCCCAGCATCTGCACGTCGAAATGGCGCAGACCCAGGGTGCGCTTGGAGGCCTCGCGCACGGTGGCGAAGGCTTCGACCAAGATGTCGTCGGCGGTTTCGCCGGCTTTCAGGCGTTCGCGGAAGGTCTCCGTGCGGGCCCTGATGGCGTCGTCGGAAAGCGCCTCCAGCTCCGCCTCGAGGCCGTTGATGGCATCGACGTCCTTCTGCAGGCTGTTTAGGTACCGGTCATTGGCGGAACCGAACAGGCTCTTGGCGATGGCGCTGAACATTCGAGGGTCGTCCTTGAAAGGGTAAACGAATATGACGAGTATGAATCAATTGTGGCGGTTCCTTGGCGGAATCGCTGGGGAACAGATAGAGGCGCGTCCGGGTCCTGTCAATGCAGGGGGGCCCTTGAGGCATCGTAAATTCGCGTCACATTCAAATGATTGTCATGGCGCCCGGGCCTTGGGTAGGGTGGGGTTTAATTCAACGGCCGATGGACGGTCGTCTTTCAGCGAAAAGGATCTGTTTATGACGTTTCAAAACGCCCTGCGCGCAGGTGGTGTCGCGGTGTTGATGGGCATGGCGCCCCTAAGCCTTTCTGCGGCGCCGGTTCTGGCCGCCGACGACCCCGTGGTCGCCACGGTGGACGGCACGAAAATCATGCGCTCCGAGGTTACCGAGGCCTACAGCCGCCTGCCGGCCGAATACCAGCAGGTGCCGCTCGAGCAGATCTATCCGGCATTGTTGAACAGCCTGATCGACACCAAGCTTGCCGCCATCCGGGCGCGCAAGGAAAAGGTCCACGAAAGCCCCGAGTTCAAGGAAGAACTGGCCGCGTTCACCGAACGGCTGCTGGGCTCGACCCTGATCCAGCGCGCCGTTGACGCCAAGGTCACGGACGACGCCATTGCCGCCCGCTATGCCGAGGTCGTCAAGGACATGGGCGGTCAGGTCGAAGTACACGCCCGCCACATTCTTTTGAAGACCGAGGACGAAGCCAAGGCGGTGATCAAGGATTTGGCTGGTGGTGCCGATTTCGCCGACACGGCGAAGAAAAAGTCGACGGGACCGTCCGGCCCCAACGGCGGCGACCTGGGCTATTTCGGTAAGGGTCAGATGGTGCCCGAGTTCGAACAGGCGGCCTTCGCGCTGGACAAGGGGGCGATGACCCAGGCCCCGGTCAAGACCCAGTTCGGCTGGCACGTCATCAAGGTCGAGGACAAGCGCTCGCAGCCGGCCCCCTCGCTCGAGGAAATGGAGCCGCAGATTCGCCAGAGCCTGACCCGAGAGATCGGCGCCGAAGTCACCAAGGAGTTGCGCAAGACGGCGAAAATCGAGCGCTTCAATTTGGACGGCACTCCGGCTAAGTAGGGGGCGTTTCAAGGCCTTCCCCCCGCGGGGGGAAGGTCCCCCTCACCACCCAGCAGACGCGAGCTCGATCATGGCCAAGACCAAGTCAAACGTGTCGCCCTTGGCGCCCGATTCCTTCCCGACCATTCCGCCAATCGAAGGCGTGCGGGTGGCGACCCGTGCCTGCGGCGTGCGTTACAAAGGGCGGACGGACGTCCTGTTGGTCGAGATGGCGGACGAAACCCAGGCGGCGGGCGTGTTCACCAAGTCGCTGACCGCGTCGGCCCCCGTGGAATGGTGCCGCAAGTCGCTGCCGGGCGGGATCGCCAACGGCCTGATCGTCAATTCCGGCAACGCCAATGCCTTCACTGGGCGGCTTGGCGAGGACGCGGTGGAGCAGGTGGTCGAGGCCGTGGCCGATCATTTGGCCTGCCGGCCGTCCCGGGTGTTCGCCGCATCCACGGGCGTGATCGGCGAACCGCTCAATTTCAAGGCCATCACCGACAACCTGGATGCCCTGGCGGCCGATCTCGGGCCCGGGAAATGGGACGAGGCCGCCAAGGCCATCATGACCACCGACACCTTTCCCAAGGGGGCGGTGAAGGAAGCTCAGATCAACGGCACCAAGGTCACCATCGCCGGCATCGCCAAGGGCTCCGGCATGATCGCGCCCGACATGGCGACCATGCTGGCCTATGTGTTCACGGACGCGAAAATCCCGGCCCCCGTGCTGCAGGGCCTTCTGGCGCCGATCTGCGAGCGCACGTTCAATTCGATCACCGTGGACAGCGACACCTCGACCAGCGATTCCCTGATGCTGTTCGCCACGGGCGCGGCCGAAAACGACGCCCGGTTCTCGGGCCCCGACGATCCGGCGCTGGTCAATTTCCGGACCAAGCTGGAAGCGGTCATGCTCGACCTGGCGCAGCAGATCGTGCGCGACGGGGAGGGGGCGTCCAAGTTCATCGAGATCACGGTCACGGGGGCGGAGAGCGATGCCGCCGCCAAGCGCATCGGCCTGTCGATCGCCAATTC
>PALN01000021.1 GCA_002706405.1 Rhodospirillaceae bacterium
GAAGAAGGAGCCTTGCTCATGGGAGCAGAACATCAGCCAGTTTCGTATGTAGACCTGTATTCGCAACACCCGTCCCCCGCCGCGCCTTTTTCAAGCATCGGGAGCCCGTCGCGCGAGCTTGTTCCCCTGACCCCGATCTTGCCGCCCGAGGCCCGTGAAAGCGACGCACCGAGCCAAGACGAGGCCCCGGAACCGACCCTATTCAGCGTGCTCACGGGTGGCCTGTCCTTGCGCGACCTGACGCCCCGTCAGATGGCGGATGTCAGCCTGGATCTCTATGCCGCCGGCGTGCTGGCCTACGAGGACTACGAGCTGCTGGCGTTCCAGCCCGAACTTCACCCCGACTACAATGACACCGTGGGTGCCTTGACCGGCGAACCCGCCGGCCCCGATCGGGCCCGGGACTACGTTTCGCAATGGGAAGACCGGCTGAACTTCGAGCGCCGCTACAACCCGCAGAACACCCGCCTGGTCCGCAAGACCGAACACATCGTCAACCTGCTGTTGACCTTGGACGGCCCGCCCGACGGCTCCGGCCGGCCGATGGCCGCCTAAGGCCCGACAGCCGCCCCGGGCAAGGATGCCCGGCGGCGGGACCTAGGTCCCACCCACCGAACTTTCATGAAAAACTCAGAAGCGGATCAGCGCTGCGCGATGAACTGCGCCAGGCCCGGCCAATCGCGTGCACTGTGCGCGACGCTGGCATCGGCCTGTTGGACCGGCGGCAACTTGGCGGCGACCGACCAATCGTTCGGCGATACGCGAATTGCCCAGGTATCGGCGATCCCCGCCCGCTTGATGCGGCGGAAGGCGACACGCCGTTCCTGTGTTTCGAACGGCCCGACGACGACCCGGTACACGTCACGCCCCTCGCGGCCGATCTTGCCGTGCAGGACCGCCGGAACCAAGGAACGGAAGGTCTGCATGTGGCGTTTCGCC
The DNA here is from genome assembly GCA_002706405.1 of Rhodospirillaceae bacterium. Classification (GTDB taxonomy): domain Bacteria; phylum Pseudomonadota; class Alphaproteobacteria; order Rhodospirillales; family Casp-alpha2; genus UBA1479. Next base: position 940 of record PALN01000021.1, read on the forward strand.
CGGTCACTGCCGCGGAAACTGCCGATGACGTAATAGAACCCTTCCTGGGGCCTGTCGGCAGCCACCGGAGCGGATGGCAGGGCCGCCGTCTGCACCACGGTCGCGGGCACATGAACGGCCGTGGTCTTTAGCTTCGCGAAACGGACGAACGGACGATCGGTTTCTTCCGTCATGGGCTGCAAGGCCGCCAGATCGATATTGACCGTCACCGGCGGCTCGTTACCGGGGAGCACGTCGTCGGCTGTCGTTTGGTTGGCGTTTGGCGCCGTTTCCGCCTTGGCGACCTGGGCCTCGACCGCATCAAAGCGCGGCGCCGCCGGTTGGCCGTCCTTGTCCGTCAAGGCAACCGCGTCCTTACCCGCATCGGCGGTCATGACATCTTCCCGGTCGTCGATATCACGGCAGACGACGTTGTCTTCTTCGGTCACGGCGCGATAAAGCGCGCAGTCCTTGTTGGTCAGCGCCGAAATGCCGTGATCTGTCAGGGATTTTTCTGTGGTGACGACGGAAATTATATCAATGGCCCAGGACGCGACCTGTATGGGAACCGGCAGGGCACACCCGCCCAAAAGCGCGCACGCAGCGACGACGACGACGGACTTCCGCATTGTAACCCCCAGTAGGGCTGCCGGCAGCCGCACCGGCATCTTCACCCCGAAAAATGGTTCACCCTGTCGCCGTTTCGCTCCCCGGCCGTCGCGGCCAACCGAAACGGTTGAAATTCTTAAAATCTTCTACCGATTCGTTATAGCCGAAGGCACGAATCGGGGGCCAGCTTTTTCTAGTCGGCTAACCCGTTTTATTATTTACAGAATTATTGGGAGTTGACGGCGGGATATATTCTACTTTGGTGATTCACCGCCGGCCTGGGGGCCCGCTTTCTTCGGCAGAGCCAGTTTCAGGTGCAATTCCTTGAGCCGCTCGTCGGGCACCAGGGACGGTGCGCCCATAAGCAGATCCTGCGCCTGCTGGTTCATGGGGAAGGCNATGACCTCGCGGATATTGGGCTCGTCGGCCAGCATCATCACGATGCGGTCGATGCCCGGCGCGGACCCGCCGTGGGGCGGGGCGCCGAACTGGAAGGCCCGGTACATGCCGCCGAATTCCNNNTCCACGGTTTCCTTGGAATAGCCCGCGATNTCGAANGCCTTGANCATGATNTCCGGCTTGTGGTTCCGGATCGCGCCCGAGGACAGTTCGACGCCGTTGCACACGATGTCGTACTGATAGGCCAGGATATCGAGGGGGTCCTGGGTTTCCAGCGCTTCCAGTCCGCCCTGCGGCATGGAAAACGGGTTGTGCGAGAANTCGANGCGNCCCGTNTCNTCGTTCANCTCGNACATCGGATAGTCGACGATCCAGCAGAAATCGAAGCGGTCCTTGGCGATCAGGTCCAGGTCCTGGCCGATCTTGGTCCGCGCCGCCGAGGCGAAGGATGCAAATTCGCCCGGCACACCGGCCACGAAGAACACGGCGTCGCCGTCGTTCAGCCCGAGCGACGCCTTGAGCGCCGCCGTGCGGTCTTCGCCGATGTTCTTGGCGACTGGTCCCGCCCCTTCGCCGTCGCGGAAGAAGATATAGCCCAGGCCCGGCTGGCCCTGGCTTTGCGCCCAGGAGTTCATGCGGTCNCAGAACGCGCGGCTGCCGCCGCCCGGCGCCGGAATGGCGTGGACGCGGACCTTGTCGTTCTTTTCGATCATGCCGGCGAACACCTTGAAGCCGGAACCGGCGAAGGTATCGGTAACATTCGACATTTCGATCGGGTTACGCAGGTCCGGCTTGTCGTTGCCGTANTTNAGCATNGATTCCTTNTAGGGAATGCGCGGGAACGCGCCNTCNGTCACCTTGCGGNCNNNNGCGAATTCCTTGAACACGCCGGNCAGNACGGGTTCCAGCGCCGCGAACACGTCTTCCTGAGTGACATAGGCCATTTCCAGATCGAGCTGATAGAACTCGCCGGGCGAGCGGTCGGCCCGTGCATCCTCGTCGCGGAAGCAGGGGGCGATCTGGAAATACTTGTCGAAGCCGGACACCATCAGCAGTTGCTTGAACTGCTGCGGCGCCTGCGGCAGGGCATAGAAATGACCGGGGTGATTGCGCGCCGGCACCAGGTAATCGCGGGCCCCTTCAGGTGACGAGGCGGTCAGAATCGGGGTCTGAATCTCCAGGAACCCCTGCTCGACCATGCGACGGCGGATCGACGAAATGACGTTGGAGCGCAGCACGATGTTGGCATGGGGCTGTTCGCGGCGCAGGTCCAGGAAGCGGTAGCGCAGGCGCGTTTCCTCGCCCAGGTCGGCATCACCGAACACCTGCAGCGGCAGCATATCCGCGGCGCTTTCAACATGGAATTCGTCGATGCGCACTTCGATCATACCGGTCGGGATCGCCGAGTTGATTGTTTCCGGCGACCGCTTGACCACGGGGCCGGTGATCGTCACCACGCTTTCCGGGCGCACGCCTTCGACCGCGGGAAACAGGCTGCCGGAAACGTCGATCACGCATTGCGTCAGGCCGTAGTGGTCGCGCAGATCGACGAACAGCAGGTTGCCGTGGTCGCGTTTGCGGTGGACCCAGCCCGACAGGCGCACGGTATCGCCGACATTGTCTTCGCGCAGTTGGCCACAGTTATGAGTGCGGTAAGGGTGCATTGGATTACTTCTCGTGGTTTGCGCGCGCGATGAAATTGACCCGGCGGAGCAATCGCGTGCGCCTGACATTTCGTCTGACGACACCGCCGACGTCTGGAAACAACGGCCCAAACGTCCCGGGTTTCTAGGCGGTCGAACGGCGAAAATCCAGAGAGAATTTGCCGATCGGCCGCCGCTGCCGCCTGTCGCCGCAATCGCGGGACCTCAATAAAGCGTGACGCGCGGTTTTCCGGGGATGATGCTATCCTGAACAGGCGTAGACGGCCAGCGACGGCCTGACAATTGATGTTAGGAGACCCAACGATGACGACGACTTGGCGCACCACCCTTCCCGTCCTGGCGCTTGGCGCCCTGATTGCCCTCTCTTCGATCGTCACCACCCAACATGCCAAGGCCGCGGGCAGCGACACGCCGACGACAACGACCGACGATAAGGACAAAGACAAAAAGGAAGGCAAGGCCCTCCGCGACATTCAGGAACTTCTGAAGACGAGCCAGTTCGAGCCGGCCCTGGCCGCCCTGGTGTCTTATACGGCCCAGCATCCCGACGACGCCGATGGCTGGAATCTGCGGGGCTATGCCTCGCGCAAGCTCGGCCATTTCGACGTCGCCTTCGACTTTTACGAACGCGCCCTGGCCATTGAGCCCAACCACAAGGGAGCCCTCGAATACATGGGCGAGCTTTATGTGGAAATGGGCCAGAAGGACACGGCCCGGGAGCTTCTGGCCCGGCTCGAAGGCCTGTGCCCCCACGGCTGTACCGAAGTCGCCATGCTCAAGAGCTTCATCGACGGCATGAGCGAGACCGCAAATCGCCGTTGGTAGGCACCGCCGATTGTCGTTCGGCGTTGGGGGTTACACCAGGATATCGACGCCCGTGTCCGGATCCGGCAAGTGGGCGATCCGGCGAACCAGCCAGACGCCCAGATAAACAAAGGGCGTGTCGGCCAGGGCGATGACCAGCTTGGCCAGATAGCTGGCGACGATAATCTTGATGACCACGTCCCAAGCCAGGCCCAGCCCGAACCCCAGAAAGATCGAATTGACGATGATGGTGTCGACGAGCTGGCTGGTCATGGTCGAAGCGTTGTTGCGCAGCCACAGGTGCTTGCCGCGCGTCACCCGCTTCCAGAAATGGAACAGCTTCACGTCCAGCAATTGGGCCGCCAGATAGGCCGTCATGGACCCCAGGATCAGCATGCCCGGCAAGGTGAACACGCTTTCATAGGCAACCTGCATCTGCTCCACGGTGTCGTAATGGACGTTTCCCATGGCCCACGCGGGGGCGCCGGGCACGACCAGGGCGATCTGGATCACGCCCAGGATCAGGACGCTCAAGGCGAAGCCCGTATAGACCATCAGGTTGGCGCGGCGCTGGCCATAGACCTCGCAGACCACGTCGGTAATGAGGAACGTCAGGGGGTAGGTGATGATCCCCGCGGTGAGCGTCACCGCCTCACCGAACAGGCCCTCGGGGAAGGACTCGGGAAAGGCCAGAAACAGCTTGCCCGCAATGACATTGGTCATCACCAGGACGACCACGAAGGCCGCCATCAGGATGCTGAATACGACTTCCGACCGCTCGCCCATCGCCCTTCCCCCAAAGATGTTGCGCCCGCAGTCTAGCCCTTCGCCTTGCGGGCCAGGAAGCCCCCAAGCATGGCCTGGGGCTCGCCGGTTTCGAAACTGTCACCGAAGATGGGAATGGTCTCGGCGATGGCCTCATCCGGCGCCAGGCTTTCCCATGACTGGATCAACACCTTCTGCGTGCGGATCGCATGCGGGCCGGACTCGACGATGGCCTTGACCGAGCGGTCGAGCACGGCGTCCAGCTCTTCCGGCGTCGTCAGGAATTCGACGAATCCCCACTGATGGGCCGTCGTCGCGTCGATCATTTCACCGGTCATCAGCAGCCAGCGGGTGCGCCCCCAACCGACCAGATGCGGCAGCAACACGGCCTCGATCACGCTGGGCAGGCCGACCCGAACCTCGGGCATGCCGAATTTCGCGTTGTCGGCGGCGATGCGGAAATCGCAGGCCGCCGCCAGTTCCATGCCGCCGCCCAGGCAGTAGCCGTTGATGCGCGCGATCACCGGCACCGGCAGATCACGGATCGCCGCCATGACGCCATGCAGCCGGGTGATGAAGGCCCGCGCCGACGTGGGGTCGAGCGCCGCCATTTCGCCGATGTCGGCACCGCCGATGAAGGACCGGTCACCCGCGCCGGTGATGACCACGGCGCGCAAGTCCCGATCCTCGGCCAGGGCGCGCAGGGTCTGCGTCAACTCGGTCGTCAGGGCCGAGTTCAGAACGTTCAATTTGTCCGGGCGATTGACGGTCAGCCAAGTCACCCCGTCCCGGTCGTCTCGCAAGATACTGTCGCTCAAAATATCCTCCTTGGTTGGTGGCCGCAGCATTCCGCCCCCATGCCATATTGGCAAGACCGCAGCGTTTCACTTTGGCAGGGAAACGCTCTAGCGTATAACGGCGGGGCGGCCCGGCAAGAATGACCGCCGCGGACCAAAGGAGGACACCCCTAAATGATCATCGACCACCGCACCTATACCGTTCAGCACGGCATGAATAAACAGTACCTGGACCTGTTCGAGGCCGAAGGCCTGCCGGTGCAGCTTCGTCACCTCAACCTCATCGGATATTTCACGACCTCCGTCGGCCCGCAGAACGAATTCGTGCACCTTTGGAGCTATGAAGACCTGACCGATATGGAACGCCGTCGCGCCGCCCGCGACGCGGACCCGGATTGGGCCGTCTACAAAAAGAAAAGCGCCGGGATGCTGGTGAAACAGGAAAACAAGCTGATCACGCCCGTCAGTTTCTCGCCCCTGAAATGAACCTTATTACCGACAACGACGCCCTGAAGGCGTTCTGTGCGCCGCTCGCGGACGTGGAATACGTGACCGTGGATACGGAGTTCATCCGCGAGCGCACATACTGGCCGGTCCTCTGCCTGTTGCAGATCGGCGGCCCCGATGGCGCGGCCGCCGTCGACGCCCTGGCGCCCGGCATCGACCTGACGCCGGTGTTCGAGCTGTTGGCCAATCGCAATGTGCTCAAGGTCTTCCACGCCGCCCGCCAGGACATGGAAATCTTCTGCCGCGCCATGGACGACTGCCCGGCCCCCGTGTTCGATACGCAGATCGCCGCCATGGTCTGCGGGTTCGGCGATTCCGTCGGCTACGAAACCCTGGTCTCCAAGCTGGCCAAGGCGACCGTCGACAAAAGCTCGCGGTTCACAGACTGGGCCGCCCGGCCGCTGTCGGACAAGCAGATCAACTACGCGCTGTCGGACGTCACGCACCTGCGCACGGTTTACGAAAAACTGCAGGCCAAGCTGGAAAAAAGCGGCCGCCTTGCCTGGGTCGCTTCCGAGATGGAAGCCCTGCACAACCGCAGCTTCTACGAAACCGATCCCATGGAAGCCTACCAGCGGCTCAAGGTTCGGCGCCCGTCGCCGCGCCTATTGGCCATCCTGCGCGAAGTCGCCGCCTGGCGTGAGATCGAAGCCCAACGGGCAGATGTCCCTCGAAACCGCATCGTGCGGGACGAGTCGATCGTCGAGATCGCCCACCACCCACCGAAATCCATCGAGAACCTGGCGCGCATCCGCGGCCTGTCGCAGAAGATGGCCGAGGGCTGGCAGGGCCGCCAGATCATGGAAGCCGTGGAACGCGGCCGGGCCCTGCCCGACGCGGAATGCCCCACGCCGGTGGAGAAGCTCGTCCTGCCGCGCGGCATCGGCCCCGTGGCCGACCTGCTGAAGGTGTTCCTGAAGATGTGCGCCGAGGAATCCGGCGTGGCGCAGCGCCTGATCGCCAATTCGGAAGACATCGACACCGTCGCCGCCTTCGGCGAGGACGCCGATGTGCCCGCGCTCAAGGGCTGGCGGCGCGAACTGTTCGGCGAGGCCGCCTTGAAGCTGCGCGACGGCCGCATGGGCCTGGCCATCAAGGACCGTGTCCTGACGGTCGTCGACCTGTAACCGCGGAGCCTGAAAACCATGCACCGTCTTGTCGGACAGTACGATTCCCCGTTCCTGCGGCGGGTCGCCGTGACCATGCAGTATTACGGCATTCCCTATGAACGGGACGTGCTGTCCGTTTTCCGCAACGCCGATCAAGTCGCCGAAATCAATCCGCTGATCAAGGTGCCGGTGCTGATCCTGCCCAACGGCGAAAAGATCTTCGACAGCCAGATGATCCTGGATTACCTGGACGAAGAAGCGGGCCCGGAAAAGGCGCTGACCCCGGAAAAAGGGGCCGAGCGCCGTGCCGTCCTGCGCGCCGTCACCATCGGCTGGGGACTGGCGGAAAAAAGCGTGGCCCTGTCCGTCGACAAGAACATGCACGCTAACGCCCCGTCCCTGCAGTGGCGTCACCGGGTGCGCCATCAGATCAAGCTGTGCATCGATTGGCTGGAGGCCGAAGCCGCCCCCGACGGGCCCTGGTTCTTCGGCGAGAACCTGACCCAGGCCGACATCACGGCCACGGCGGCCTTGGACCATGTCCGGTTCCGCCATGAGCGGGAACTGAATTGGGACACCCACCCCAAGCTGAAGCGGATGTACGACAGGGCCACGGCCCTGGACTGTTTCCAGGCCGTGCCGCTGATCGAAGGCTAGATCGCCCCGGTCGTCCGAATTCTAGATTTCGCCGAAATCCGCGCCGCTGAACCCCATGGCCGTCGCCAGGGTTTTCAGCCGTCGTTCCACCGCGTCGCCCGTGAACACGGCCCGGTCCTTGGCCGGCAGGCACAGGAACAGCTTTCCATCCGACACCTTCAACGCGGTCCGACCGATCAGGTCCGGCGCCGACCCGGACACCGTATGGCCCAGGCGCAGTGCCAGTCCGACCGCGTTGGCGACGCGCCGGTCGTCCTCATCCAACAGGTGAAGGGCCGGGGCCGCATAGGAGATTTCCGGATTGCCGTTGTAGCGGACCAGCACGGCCATCGCGAGGAACGCCCGATCAAGATGCGCCAGCCCCGCATAGGGCAGGCGCAGCACCCGCAGGAACGCGTGTTCGGCCCGATAGTCCGGATGCTCGGTCCAGCCGATATCCGACAACAGGCAAGCGACATAGCGCAGCCGCGCATGGCGCGCCGGCTCTTCGGGAAACAGGGGGCTCATCCAATCGCGCATTTCGGCACCGGAAACGGTGAATCGGCCGCTGCGCTCCGCCAGGGTCTCGCAGCCGGCGATCAGCGGATCCTGGCTGCGGATTTCCTTTGGCAGGCCCTTGATCATCTGCCCCTCGCGCATGCCGAAGCCGGAAAATACGATCTTTTCCGGGCGCGCGGCGTTCAACAGTTTATCCATGGCCAGCGCCGCGAACGGCAGGGAATCGATGCGCCGGCGCGGAATCGGCATCTGTTGCAAGGAATCCTTGCTCAAGCCGGACAGCACCTGACACAGGTGGCGCAAATCGGCATAACCCATGGTGAAGCCGTCGATGATATGGATCGGATAGCGAGACTGTTCGATGAAGATGCGGGCCAAAACGCGCCACGACCCGCCGACGGCGAACAGGGTGCGGCCGCGGATGTCCTTCAGCCATTCTTGCTGCGCGAACTGTTCCTCGACCAGGGGACCCGCCTTGCGAATATCGCCCCCAACGGCGTCGGGCAATCGCAAATGACCAAGCGGCAGCGTTGCGCTGGCTCCGAATTGCCCGCTGTCCAATCCGATTAGATCAAGTGATCCGCCGCCCAGGTCCCCCAAAAGCCCATCGGCCTTGGGCACGCCGATCAACAGGCCGAGTGCCGACAGTCGCGCCTCTTCCGCGCCGGATGGAATCTGCACGGCGACATTGAAGGTGTCCTCGATCTCCGCGACGAACTGAAGCCCGTCCGCCGCATCCCGCACGGCCGCCGTGGCGACCAGTTCCAGACGATCGACCCCCATCACCTTGGCCAGCCGGATGAAGCGGGCCAAGGCCGCCCGCGCCCGCGCCACGCCCTTCTTGTTCAGCTTGCCCGTCTTGGCCAGGCCGCGCACCAAACCGCAGTCGGATTTTTCGTTGAAGATGGGAACCGGCAGACGGGCCGGTGTGTCGTAGACGACAAGACGCACCGAGGATGATCCGATATCGACCACGGCGACGCGCCCATGGTCACGGTCGTCGCCAAGCAGGCCGTGTTTGGCCGTGGCATCGCCGGCGCCGTTGTCTCTGAAAAGGCTCATGCTTCCGCCGGGCTTCTCTCGGTCGATGGGCCGCTACTTGCCGCCCTGGCCCTTCTTCCCAGGTTTCTTGTCGAGCGCACTACCGCGACCCGAAAGCGAGGGATTGGTCATGAAGTAATTATGCGCGGAAAAGCCATCGGAATCCAACCGTGAGAAACTGCCGTCCCCGTTCAGGATCCAGCTTTGCGCCGTATCCTTCAGGTTGGCCCCCATGATTTCATCCAAAACCTGGGCATGGACGGTCTCGTTCTCGATGGGGACCAGGGTTTCGATGCGCCGGTAAAGGTTGCGGGGCATCCAGTCGGCGGAGGAAATGAAGATCTTGGCATGGCGCGACGGCAGGGCATGGCCGTTGCCGAAGCACACGATGCGCGAATGCTCCAGGAACCGTCCGACGATGCTCTTGACCCGGATGTTCTCGGACAGACCCGGTATGCCCGGACGCAGGCAGCAGATGCCGCGCACGATCAACTCAATCTGAACGCCCGCCTGCGACGCCTTGTAAAGCGCTTCGATCATCACCGGGTCGACGATGGAATTGAACTTGGCCCAGATGCCGGCGGGCTTGCCGGCTTCGGTATTCGCGATCTCGGCTTCGATCAGGTCAACCAATTTGTCGCGCAGCGTCAGCGGCGAAAACGCCAGCTTGTGCATGGCCGTCGGCCGGGCGTAGCCGGTCATGTAATTAAACAGCTTGGATGCATCCTGGGCCAACAGCGGGTCACATGTGAAGAAGCTCAAATCCGTATATATCTTGGCCGTGATCGGGTGATAGTTGCCGGTCCCGAAATGGCAGTAGGGGCGAAGCTCATTGCCCTCGCATCGCACGATCATGTTGACCTTGGCGTGGGTCTTCATGTCGACGAAGCCGTAAACCACCTGCACGCCGGCCCGTTCCAAATCGCGGGCCCAGCGGATGTTCGCTTCCTCGTCGAACCGGGCTTTCAGCTCGACCAGGGCGGTCACGGACTTGCCCGCCTCCGCCGCCTCGATCAAGGCGGCGACAATGGGGGAATCGTTACTGGTGCGGTAGAGCGTCTGCTTGATGGCGACCACGTTGGGATCGCGCGCCGCCTGACGCACGAACTGCACCACCACGTCGAAGCTTTCATAAGGGTGATGGACGATAATGTCCTTCTGGCGGATCGCGGCGAAGATATCGCCACCGAAGTCGCGGATGCGTTCCGGGAAGCGCGCGTTGAACGGCGTGAACAGAAGGTCCGGCCGTTCACTGAGGATCAATTGCTTGGTGTCGACCAGTCCCAGCAGGCCCGGGTTCGGCATCACGTCCTCGGGCGAGGCATGGGTTTCGGCAATCACGAAATCGCGCAATTCCTGCGGCGCGTCGGCATTGAAGGTCAGGCGAATGACCGTGCCCCGGCGCCGGCGCTTCAAAGCCGACTCGAACGTTCGGACAAGGTCTTCGGCCTCTTCGTCGATTTCCATTTCGCTGTCGCGAATGATGCGGAACGTCGCCTTCTGAAGAACCTCGAAGCTGGGGAACCACAGATCCAGGAATAGGCCGATGACGTCTTCCAGCGGAATGAAGCGGATGGCGTCGCCAGGCAGCCGGATAAACCGGTCAAGCTGGTTCGGCACCGGCAACAAGGCGCGCAACGGCTCTTCCATCCCACGCTGGGTCAGCGCCAGAACCAGGGAGAAACCCATATTGGGCATGAAGGGGAACGGGTGCGCCGGATCGATGGCGAGCGGCGTCAGCACCGGCAAGATGCCGTCGACGTATTCGCGCAGCCAGGTCTTTTCCCGTGACGTCAGCTCATCGGGGCCGACCACGGCGATGCCTTCGCCGCGCAGTTCCTTCATCAGGTTGCTCCAGCAGGCATGCTGCGCCTGCATCAGGCGGCCGACCTCCTGATGGATGGCCTGAAGCTGTTCCGCCGGGGTTTGCCCGTCTTCGGACGGCGTCCCCACGCCGGCCCGCACCTGGCCCTTAATGCCGGCGACGCGGACCATGTAGAATTCGTCCAGGTTCGATGCCGAGATCGACAGGAACCGCAGCCGTTCCAGCAGCGGATGGTGACGATTGTTGGCTTCCTCAAGGACTCGCAGATTGAACGCCAACCAGGAAATTTCCCGATTGATGTAGCGTTCGCGCAGCTGCTGGGTCCGCGCCCGCCGCTGTGGCGCGCGCGAGCTGTCTTCCTTGGCGCCACCGCTCACGGCGCCGCCCTTGTCCGGGGTTTCTAGCTGAATGTCGTCCATGGTGGCGATCTTATCCCTCTGCCCGCGGGAAGTCACCGGGAGCATTGGTTATCGTATTGTGACAACCTTTAAAGGGTGTTAAGCGATTGCGCGGCAACCTTCATCGGTCAGAACTTGGCACGTAAATTGCTGTTCGATGCATCAAAGTCAATTGACCCGCCGTAATTCCAGTGAGTTCATTGCAACGTGCCACGCGCTTCTCAAGAAGCGGTTCCTAACTTTGAAATCAAAGTAGACCAGAGTATCCGCATCCGCGCGAGGCGGCGGTCTAAACCTCAGCGCCAAACGGGCAATCAGCAGCCCCCATTTACCGGAGTATTCTCCTCATGCCGACCCTGAAGATTTCGAAAAAGGTTCCGTTGGTCATCATTATCGCCTCGGTTCTCTCAACGCTTGTGACCGGCGCGCTGTCCTACCGGAAAGCTGCTGTCGAAATTCAGCATGAGGCTGAATTGAAGCTCACGGCGCTGGGTGCCGCGAAAACACAATTCATCCGCAGCTACCTCGAAAGCATCCGCCAGGATCTGAAAATTCAGTCCGCCAACCCGCTGATCCGGGCCGCGCTGGCGGACTTCTCGAGCGCATGGCGCGAGTTGGGCGACGACGCGGAAGCCAAACTCCAGAAGCAGTACATCACCGACAACCCGAACCTGACCGGTAAGAAGCACCTGCTCGACGTCTCGCCGGACGGATCAAGCTATGCCGCGGCCCACCAAAAATATCATCCTTGGCTTCGCGAATTCATGACCGAGCGGGATTACTACGACATATTCCTGTTCGATACGCAGGGAAACCTCGTCTACACCGTGTTCAAGGAAGCGGACTACGCAACCAACCTGCTTTCGGGCAAATGGCGGGAAACGGACCTCAAGCGGGCTTTTCAATCCGCAATGAACAACGCTGCGGGGCAGGCAAGCTTCTTCGACTTCAAACCCTACGCCCCCAGCAACGGGGCGCCCGCCAGTTTCATCTCCATGGCGGTCAAGGGTGCCGACGGCAAAGCCATCGGCGTGCTCGCGTTTCAAATGCCCATCGCACGGATCAACACGATCATGCAGATCGCCGATGGCATGGGCAATTCCGGAGAAACCTATCTGGTTGGGCGCGATTTCCTGATGCGCAGCGACTCGCGCTTCTCGAAGGAATCGACCATCCTCAGCACGAAAGTCGAATCGGTATCGGTGAAACACGCCCTCGCCGGCGGCACCGGGATTGATCAAATCGCCGACTATCGAGGCATTCCCGTGGTATCCGCCTATACCCCCTTGGATTTCATGGGCCAACGATGGGCCGTGATCGCGGAAATCGACCAATCGGAAATTTTCGCACCGCTGCGCGATCTCCTGATTGCCATCGCTTTGTCCGCTGCGATCGTCATCA
>PALN01000022.1 GCA_002706405.1 Rhodospirillaceae bacterium
CTTGGCCAGTTCGACGTCGTTGTTCTTGGCGCCGTGATTCAGGCGTTTGTAGTGGTTGTGCACGGCGACCGACAGCACGCGCTTGGCGTTGCTCTGGCCGATCACGTAATCATCGAGAACGGCACAAATGTCCATCGGCGTCGGCACACCGTCGCCCGACTTCACAAGGTTCGTCTTGTGCTCTTCGCGGATGATGTCCATGCACAGTTCGACGCATTCGTCGCAGATGAACACGGTCGGCCCCGCGATCAGCTTACGCACCTCGTGCTGACTTTTGCCGCAGAACGAGCAGTAAAGGGTGTTCTTGGAGTCGCTGCCGGTGGTTTTCGTCATTGTTTATCCTGTTGGTACCGCGCCGCCTCCCGGATCAAGACCATGTTAGCCGGACCCTTGTGCAACACTCAATCACAATCACGCCCATGGAGCTATGCCAAAAGACGTAACGGCGGAGAGACGTCCCGTGGTGTTTGCGCCGCCCCCAAGACCCGGGAGCGGCCATTCAGACGGATGCCGCGGCTCAGCTCTTGCCGGACTTGCCGCCGTCGTCGTCGCCGGTCGTCGGCCGACTGGCGACCACTTCGTCGATTAGGCCGAACGCCTTGGCGTCTTCCGGAGTCATGAATTTGTCACGCTCCATCGCGTTTTCAATGGTTTCCATCGACTGGCCGGTATGCTCGACGTAAATCTCGTTGAGCCGCTTGCGCAGCGCGATGATCTCGCGGGCATGGATTTCGATGTCCGAGGCCTGGCCCTGAAAGCCGCCCGACGGCTGGTGAACCATGATCCGCGAATTGGGCAGCGAGTACCGCTTTCCGGGCGCCCCCGCGGCCAGCAGAAGCGAGCCCATGGACGCCGCCTGACCGATGCAGACCGTCGACACGTCCGGCTTGATGTAGCGAATCGTGTCGTAGATCGCGAGGCCCGACGTCACGACGCCGCCCGGCGAATTGATGTAGAACGAGATGTCCTTGGACGGATTTTCCGATTCCAGGAACAGCAACTGCGCGCACACCAGGCTCGAAACGTAATCCTCGACCCCACCGGTCAGGAAGATGATCCGTTCCTTCAACAGCCGTGAATAGATGTCGTAGGAGCGCTCCCCCCGGTTGGTCGTCTCGACGACCATGGGCACCAGGGTATTCATGTAGATGTCGTGGGGATCGGTCATGCCGCGGTCCTTATGATACGTTCTGCTCGGGATGACGGGTCCGGGGATGGCGGGCCGCCTGTGCTCTGATAGCGCCCCGGTTCCGCCGCCGCTACTCCTTTTTCGCCGCGGTCTTCTTCGCCGCAGGCTTCTTCTTGGCCGGTTTCTTGTCCTCGGCCGCGTCGCCCGCGTCCTTGGCCGCGGCCTTTTTCGGGGCGGCCTTCTTCTTGGCGGCGGGCTTCTTGGCTTCCTTGGCCTCGTCTTCGGCTTCCAGAACCTTGATCAGGTCCTCGAAGGACGCCGGCTTTTCGGTCACCTTGGCCAGTTCGATGATGTAGTCGATGACTTTTTCCTCGAACACGGGGGCCTTGATCTGCTCCTGCGCCTGCGGGTTGGAGCGGAAGAATTCCAGGACCTGCTGTTCCTGGCCCGGATATTTCTGAGCTTCCTGCATCATGGCGCGGTTGACGTCTTCCTGAGACACCTGGATGGCATTGGCGCGGCCGACCTCGGACAGCAACAGGCCCAGCTTCACCCGCCGTTCGGCGATGTCGCGGAATTCGGCCTTATGCTCCTCGTCCGACTTGTCGTCGTGCGCATGATCGTGGTCGTGATCATGGTCGTGGTCATGATCGTGCGCCTGCTCCTGCTTGCGCTGTTCCTCGAACTGGGCCCAGATATTGTCGAATTCCATTTCGACCATCTTGGGCGGCATTTCGAAGTCGTGATTGTCGGCCAACTGGTCCAACAGAACCCGCTTCACCTGCATGCGCGCCATCTGGTCGAATTCGCGGCGCTGACCCTCGACAATACGCTCTTTCAGCGCATCCAGGCTTTCCAGGCCGGCCTTCTTGGCCAGTTCGTCGTCGATCGGCGCCGGCTTGGCTTCACGAATTTCGTGAACCTTGACGTCGAATACGGCTTCCTTGCCGGCCAGATCCTTGGCCGCGTATTCGTCGGGGAAGTTGACCTTGACCTCGATGTCCGCACCGACGTCGACGCCGATCAGCTGTTCTTCGAAGCCCGGAATGAACGAGCCGGAGCCCAGTTCCAGTTGATACCCTTCGGCCTTGCCGCCGGCGAACTCGACGCCGTCCAGCTTGCCCACGAAGTCGATGACGCAAACATCGCCCGACTTGGTCTTGCGCTTGGCGGTGATCGGCTCGGACGTCTTATGGGCGTTGGCCAGATTCTCCAAAGTCTCGTCGATCTGCTTCTGATCCGGCTTCAGGACCATCTTTTCAAGCGTCAGCTTGGAAAAGTCCATCGGCGTGATCTCGGGCAGGATGTCCACGGCGAGCGTGTATTCCAGATCCTTGCCCTCGTCGAACGAGGTGATCTCGACCTGCGGCTGTGTCGCCGCACGGATGCCCTTCTCGGCCAGTGCCTGGGCGGAAGAATCGTTGACCGCCTGGTCCAGGATTTCGCCCATGATGGCGGGGCCGAAGCGCTTGCGCAGCAGGCCCACGGGCACCTTGCCGGGCCGGAAGCCGGGCAGTGAGGCGGATTGTGCGACTTCCTGAAGACGCAGGTTGATTTTCTCTTCAATGTCCTTGGCGGCCACGGTGACTTTCATCTCGCGGCTCAGGCCTTCGGATTTTGTCTCGACGACTTGCATGGAACTCCCGTTTCGGAAATCTGTGGCGACGCGCCCAAATCCGCGCCACCTGTAAAACCCAGTGGAATTAAGTCCTCAACTCCCGGGCGGATATATAGGCTGCTGCCCCGGACCCGGCAACGATAAACGGCTTGTCGGAATAATCCCGCCTCCCGTTGCCGAGGGCGCCACCTCACCTTTTTGGAGGGGGTGGTGCGGGCGGAGGGACTTGAACCCCCACGGCCAAAGGCCACCAGGACCTAAACCTGACGCGTCTACCAATTCCGCCACGCCCGCCGACGCCGCCGGGATGCCCGACCAGCAGGCGGCGCGACTTTATCCATTCTGGCCGCGATTACAACCGGGAAATCGGGAACAGGTAGTCTGGCCGCTCAGCCTTTCAAATGCGCCTTCACGCTCGAGGACATATCCACGCTGCCGGCGGAGGTATAGGCCTCGTGATTGCCCTCGATACGGCCCAGATCATAAAGGTAGTTGACCATCAGGCCCGCCGACTGGGCCAAACCCTTGTCCGAGGTATCGCCAAGCCAGTTGATACGCTCAAGCCGTGCCCCGTTGGACAGGTGGAAATGCGCCACCGGGTCGCGCGCCCGCCGGCCCCGGCCCTTTTCCTTGGCCAGATAGCGGGCTGCCAGCCGCGTCAGCGGCCCCTGCAGGGCGGTGACCATGGCCTCGTCCTTGATCCAGGCAGGCGTGTCGAGCACGGAAATCAACGAGCCCTTGGCCCCGCCCTTGCGGCCCGTGGCCGCATTCAACGCCTTGCGTTCCTCGGCCGAAAACAGCTTGGGCGCGCCCTCGGCGAGGATTTCATCGAGCCAACGACGGAAGCCGGGGATCGGCGACAGGGTCGCAAACGTCTTCAGATTGGGAAATTCCTGGGACAGCTGCTGCGCCACCCGCTTGATCAGGAAATTGCCGAAGCTGATTCCCGCCAACCCCTTCTGCGCATTGGAGATGGAGTAGAAGATCGCCGTATCCGCGGCGGCCGGGTCGGAGGCCGGCGCATTGGTGTCGAGCAGCGCCTGGACGTTGGCGGCCATGCCGTTGACCAGGGCCACCTCGACGAAGATCAAGGGCTCGTCGGGCATGCGCGGATGGAAGAAGGCATAACAACGGCGGTCGGAATCGAGCCGATTCTTGAGGTCTTCCCAGCCTTTTATGGCATGCACGGCCTCATAGGCGATGAGCTTTTCCAACAGCGACGCCGAGGCCGAATCCCAGGCGATCCGCCGCAATTCCAGGAAATCCACATCGAACCAGCTGGCCAGCAGGTCCCGCAGATCGTACTCCATGGCTTTCAGGCGCACGTCCGATTTGGCCAGCGGCAGTAACTCCGCACGCAGGTCGACCAGGAACTTGACCCCATCGGGAAGTGCGTTGAACTGGGTCAGCAGCCGGCGCCAGGGGGCCTGCAGGCTGCTCTTGATTTCAATCTGCGCATCCAGGCGTTCGGCGTCCGAGCCCGATGCCTGGAACTTGCCGATGGCCGCCTCGACACCCTTGGGGTCCGTGCCGAAATTGCCGGCCATGAGGCGCAGGAATTTCTCGCGTCCGCTCTTGTCCAGGGCCAGATAAACCCGGCCGAGCGCCGCCGCCTTGGTCCGCGCCGAAACCTCGCCGCCCTTGTTGTCCAGGCATTCCTGCATCTGTTCCAGGATGCGCCCGGCGTCCTCGTCGGGCAGATTGGGACGCGTGCTCGCGGCATCCTCGTCGTAGGAAGACCCGGCAATGGACTGCCAGCCCCGGCGCAGATTCGTCAAGGTACGGTCGAGAAAACTGCTCGATTTATGCTCGGTCATCGAAGCCCTTTCAAAGTCGCTGACGATTCCCGCTAAACCTGTTCGCTTTTGCGGCCCGGTTCAAGGGGCAAGTGGGTGAAAATATGTCCGGGCGCCTCCGTCGCCACGGCCTTGGGAAGGGTCCGGACGATTTCCGGCAGAAGTCCGGGGATATCCTCGGCGATCAGGCCGTGGCCGACGCTTTGCGCCGCCGCCGCATGCAGCCAGACCGCCGCGGCGGCGGCCAGGAACGGCGCCATGCCTTGGGCCAGAAGCCCCGCCGTGAGGCCCGCCAGCACATCACCGGTGCCCGCCGACGCCAGATAGGGCGAGCCGTTGGCATTGATCACGGCGCGGCCGTCCGGCGCCGCGATGACCGTGTCGAACCCTTTCAGCAGAACCACCGCCCCCGACGCTCGGGCCGCGCCGCGTGCCCGCGCCAGCCGATCGTCCGCGCCGGGAAAGACGCGGGCGAATTCGCCCTCGTGAGGGGTGATCACGCAGTTGCCGTGCAACGCCGAGATCAGGGCATCGGGATCGTCGGCGAAGGTGGAAATGCCGTCGGCATCCAGCACCACCGGCTTGCCCGTAGCCAAGGCCGCCAGGACGCGCGGTCGGGTCTCCGGCCCGGTGCCGTTGCCGGGCCCGACAACCAGGGTCTTGTTCCCGTCCCCGATGAAGGCTTCGTATGCACCCGCATCCGCCATGGGTCGGACCAGCACCCCGGGGGCACCGGCGCGGAACACCCCGGCATCCTCGGGCCGGCAGGCGATGGAGAGCATCCCCGCCCCCGCGCGCCGGGCGCCGTCGGCGGCCATGCGCGCCGCGCCGGGCATGTCGCCGGCCCCCCAAATCACCACATGGCCCCGCGTGTACTTGTGATCATCCGGTCCCGGATGGGGAAAATCAGGCCACCAGATGTCGGCGCTGTTGACCCAGGTATCAGGAGCCTGGGCCGCCACCACGGCATCCGGAATGCCGATATCGGCGACCCGCACCCGGCCACAGAAATCCCGGCCCGGACGCAGGAAATGGCCCGGCTTGCGGCGGCAGAAGGTCACGGTTTCCCGAGCCCGAACGGCCGGGCCCGGCACGGCGCCCGTGTCGCCCATCACGCCCGACGGGATATCCACGGCCAGAACATCCGCCCCCGCCCCGTTGAGGGTTTCCGCCACGGTCGCCGCGACGCCCTCAAGCGGGCGCGTGAGGCCGGCCCCGAACAGGGCATCGATGACGCCGGTGCCCGCCGGCGCGAACCCGGCAGTCAGGTCTTCCGTGGCGCCGGTCCAGCGCCCCGCTGCCAGGGCCGCGTCGCCCATCAGTCTGTCCCGCGCGCCCAGCAGGTAGAGGCGCACCTCGGCCCCCTGGTCTTTCAGGATCCGCGCCGCAACGAAGCCGTCGCCGCCGTTGTTGCCCGGCCCGCACAACACGGCGACGGGCCGTCCCGCGAACATCCGGGCCGCCTGCGCGGCGACGGCGGCCCCCGCCGTTTCCATCAGGTCGATGCCGGGAACACCGCCCGCGATCGTATCCGCATCGGCCTGCGCCATCTGGCCGACCCGAAGCAGCGCCGCCCGCGACCAGGCCACGGTTTCCGTCTTCATTTCGTGCTCCGACAATTCACCATCTTCACGTTATACTCCGGCTCAGGGCAAAACGGCGGGAGAATCCCGGGGGCCGGCGGATCTCCATCGATCAATTTTCATACCGATGGTGGGGCCGCATACTCCGTTTTAATTTACATGAAAAAATTCGCTTACTGTTTTGTTATTGCATTTCTTTTGACCTTTTTGTGGGAAGTTGCCGTCGCGCCTCGGCTGTTTCCCGCGACGGCGGCCGGCATCTGGCATCCGCTGACCACGGCCCTCGTGGCTGGTCTTGGGGCCATCGCCGGCCTTGCCCTGTCGCGCCAGTTTCCGGCCAACCGACTGCCGCCGCCGGAACTGGCCGGCCCGCTGGTCGGCAAGTTGAACGACGACGATTGGTGGCGATTCATCTTCGCCGCCGCCGATTGGTTCTGGGAGACGGACACCGAACATCGCTTCACCTTCGTTTCCGACCGGCTGTTGACCACCTACGGGCTGTCACCGGACGATGTCGTGGGCCGAACCCGCGAGGACGTCGCCGTGATCCAAGGCCCGGCACAACGCATCGCCTTCGAGCGACACCGCGCGGACCTGGCGGCGCACCGACCGTTCCGGGATTTCGAATACGGCCTGCGCGACAGTCAGGGCGGCATCCGTTACGCACGGATCAGCGGCGCGCCGGTGTTCGGCGACGACGGCACCTTTCTCGGCTATCGGGGGTTCGCCCGCGACGTGACCCGCGAATGGCAGGCGGACCAGGCCCTGCGCAACGCCAAGGAAGAAGCGGAACTGGCCAATCGGGCGAAGACGGAATTCCTTGCCAACATGAGCCACGAGTTGCGCACGCCACTGAATTCCATCATCGGGTTTTCCGACATCCTGGTGAACGAGACCTTCGGCATCATGAACGTGCCCCAGTACAAGGAATACGCCGGCGATATCAACGATGCCGGCAAGCATCTGCTGCAGCTCATCAACGACCTTTTGGATTTGGCCCGTATCGAGCGCGGCCAGATGAACCTGAACGAACAACGCCTGGACCTGGGGCTGATCATCAATGCCTGCCACCGCCTGGTGCGCGAACGCGCCCTTGATGCCGGGGTTTCGCTGATGGTCGACTGCCCCACCAATCTGCCGCCGCTGCTGGCCGACGAGCTTCGCGTCAAACAGGCCTTGGTCAATTTGCTCTCCAACGCCATCAAGTTCACGGAACGCGGGGGAGCGGTCTCGGTCACCGTACGTCAACAGGACGACGGCGCCATGCGGCTGACCGTCTCCGACACGGGGATCGGCATTTCGCCCGAAGACATGGCTGTGGCCTTGTCCGAGTTCGGGCAGGTCGACGGCTCCCTGACCCGCAAGCACGAAGGCACCGGCCTGGGCCTGACCCTGTCGCGCAAGCTGATCGAACTGCACGGCGGGGTGTTGGAAATGGAAAGCGAGGTCGGCCAGGGCACCGCGGCCCATCTCCTGTTTCCGGTCGAACGCAGCCTGCGCCTGTCGCCCGCGTCCTAAGGCACCCCCCTCCTTTCCCGAAATCCCGCTCTTATCCGCCTTTCCCCGTATGGGCCCCATGTTCCCGGCTTGACCCCGTGTGACAGCGATATTAGAACAAAACACGAACATAAATCTTCGGTATCGGACCCCGCGCATGTCTCCCTCTCCCCAGAACCGCGCCCCCCAGAACCGCGCCCCCCGGAACGGCACGGCCCGGCATGCCGCCCTGGACGCCCTGCGCCAGCGCATCGCGGGCCTGGAACGCTTTTCCGGGGCTGGTGGCGGACCGTCGGATTTGCCCGCCCTTCCCCTGGGGGCGGCGGAAATCGACGGCCATCTGCCCTGGGGCGGTCTGCCGCGCGCCGGTCTGCATGAAATCACCTATGCCGCGGACAGCGGCGGCGGGCCCGCGGCGGCCGGCTTTGCGGCGGCCCTGCTCGGCCGTCTGGCACGGGCCGAGAACCGGGCCGTGGTGTGGTGCCGGCGGCCGGCCCACGGCTTCCGGCCCAACCTTTACGGCGCCGGCTTGGCCCATGTCGGTCTTGATCCGGACCGTCTGGTCCTGGCCCAGGCGGCGAACAGCCAGGCCGTGCTCTGGGCCATGGAGGAATGCCTGCGCAGCCGCGCCGTGACCGCCGTTCTGGGCGAACCGGAACGGGCTGATCTCCGCGCCCGGCGGCGGCTGCAACTGGCGGCCGAGGATACAGGCGTCACGGCGTTTCTGCTGTTGGACGACCGGGCCACCGCCGTGCCCGGCCCGGCGGTCACGCGCTGGCAGGTGGCGGGGGCTCCCGGCCGCACCGCAACCGCCTGGCGGGTGGACTTGCTGAAATGCCGGGGCGGCGGTCGGCCCGGCGCCTGGACCTTGGAATGGCGGCACGACGACGATGATGACGATGACAGGGACGACACAGGCGACGACCGGAACACGCATGGTGAACCGGCGGGTGGTTTCCGTGTGGTTTCCCCGCTTCGCCACGGACCGGCTGCGGGCCGGGCGGCGGGATAACCCATCCGCGCCGCCCCTGGCCACCGTTACCCAGGTGCGGGGCACCCTTCGCCTGGCCGCCGTCGACGCGGCGGCGGCGCGGGCCGGGCTGACCCCCGGCCTGCCGCTGGCCGACGCCCGGGCCCAGCTGCCTGCCCTGGCGGTCGCCCCCGCCGACCCGTCCGCCGACGCGCGGGTGCTGGAACGCCTCGCCCATTGGGCCGGACGCTATACCCCCTGGACCGCCGTCGACGGCAGCACGCCCGAGGGTGCGGGCATTCCCGGCGGCGGCCTGTGGCTCGACGTCACCGGCTGCGCCCATCTGTTCGGCGGCGAGGCGGCCATGCTGGACGACCTTTGCCGACGCCTGAGCACCGCCGGTTACGCGGTGCGGGCGGGCCTGGCGACAACCCCGGGGGCGGCCTGGGCGCTCGCCCGCTACGCCGCCAACGGGGCACAGCCCTGGCGGATGGCCGCACCCGGCGATGAGAAAGACGCCCTGGCGGAGCTTCCCGTGACCGCCCTGCGGCTTGCCGGTGACACGGCCGAGGCCCTGATCCGCCTGGGCCTGCGCCGTGTCGGCGACCTGTACCCCCTGGCCCGGGCGGCGCTGGCCCTGCGTTTCGGGCTGGAGCCCTGCCTGCGCCTGGATCAGGCCCTGGGGGAGCGCGACGAGCCTTTGTCCCCGCTGACCCCGCCGCCTTTGTTCCAGGTCCGCCTGAGCTTTCCCGAACCGGTCGGCCGGACCGACGACATCGCCCAGGCCTTGGACCGCCTGCTGGTCGCCCTCGCGGAGCGACTGGCGCGCGCCGGCCGGGGGGCCCGGCGGCTCGACTTCACCCTGTTCCGGGTCGACGGCACGGCGGTCACGGCGACCGTTGGCACGGGCCGACCCAGCCGTGACGCGGCCCATCTGGCGCGCCTGTTCCGGGACAAGCTGGACAAGCTGGACCCCGGTTTCGGCATTGAGACCGCCCTGCTGGCGGCCCGCGCCGTGGATCCGCTGGGGGCCGATCAGGGCGATCTGGCACCCGCCAGCGCGCCCGCCGCGGCGGACGGCGGCCTGGACCGCCTGATCGACCGCTTGGCCAACCGCCTGGGCCCGGATGGGGTCGCCAGCCTGCGACCCCGCGCCAGCCATCTGCCGGAACGGGCCCAGGCCCTGACCCCCGCCACAGCACCGCCATCCCGCGATCCGGCCCCGCCCCGCCCGACGGCGGCGCGGCCGCTCTACCTGCTGCCCCAGCCTGAGCCGCTGGATGTCCTGACCCCTGCCCCCCTGGGCCCGCCCGCGGCCTTCCGCTGGCGGCGGCAACAACATCGCGTCGTCCACAGCCAGGGCCCCGAACGCATCGCTCGCGAATGGTGGCGCGATCTGGCCCCGGACGCCCCCCAGTCCGATACGGACGCGCGCGACTATTACCGGGTCGAGGATGATCAAGGCGGGCGTTTCTGGCTCTACCGCACGGGGATACGGCTGCCCGGCCGCGCCCCGCGGTGGTTTCTGCACGGGCTGTTCCCATGACCCGGCCGCCCAAGGCCCGCCCCCGCTACGCCGAACTGCAGGCCATAAGCAATTTCAGCTTTCTCGAAGGGGCCTCCCACCCCGAGGAACTGGTGCTGCAGGCGGCGGCCCTCGGCCTGCATGCTCTGGCCATCGCCGACCGAAACGGCGTCTCGGGCCTGGTGCGCGGTCATCAGGCGGCCAAGAACCACGGGCTCAAGTTCATTCCCGGGGTGCGCCTGGACCTCACCGCCAAACAAGACAAGGAGGGCGGCGTCTCCCTGCTCTGCTATCCCCAGGACCGGGATGCCTGGGGACGGCTCATGCAGCTGCTGACCCTGGGCAAGCGGCGGGCCGAAAAGGGACGCTGCGACCTGGCCCTCCCGGACCTGCTGTCCGACGATTTCCAGGCTGCCCGCGGGCAGCTGATCATCGCCCTGCCGCCCGATAAAATAGACAAACATTTCAAGGCTGTATTGGACAGTCTTCACAACAGGAGCGAATCCGAAATCTACCTCGCCGCCCAGGTTCGGTTGGATGGGCGAGACACGGCGCGCCTGGCCCGTCTGGCCGCCCTTGCGGACCGTCACGGCACGCCCCTGGTGGCGACGGGCGACGTCCATATGCACAGCCCCCGCCGCCGCGTGCTGCAGGACGTGCTGACCTGCGTCCGCCACGGCTGCACCCTGTTCGAGGCCGGCCACCGCCTGCACGCCAACGCCGAGCGCCACCTGAAGGGAGCGGAGGAAATGGCGCGGCTGTTCGCCGATTACCCGGATGCCGTGGCGCGCACGGTCGAGATCGCCGATGCCTGCACCTTCTCCCTCGACGAGCTGCGCTACGACTACCCCGTCGACGCGGTGCCCGCCGACCGCACGCCGCAGGAAGAACTGGAAGCCCAGACCTGGGCCGGGGCGGCCGGGCGCTATCCCGCGGGCATTCCCGACAAGGTCCGCGCCCAGATCACCCACGAACTGGCGCTGATCGGCGAATTGGAGTTCGCGCCCTATTTTCTCACCGTGTTCGACATCGTGCGCTTCGCGCGCGACCGGGACATCCTGTGCCAGGGGCGCGGCTCGGCCGCCAATTCGGCAGTCTGTTACGCCCTCGGAATAACCGCCGTGGACCCGGCACGCCTGGATCTTCTGTTCGAACGCTTCATCTCGGCCGAACGGGGCGAGCCGCCCGATATCGACGTCGATTTCGAGAACGGCCGGCGCGAGGAGATTATCCAGTACATCTATGAAAAATACGGCCGCGACCGCGCCGCCATGACCGGCACCGTCATCACCTACCGCTCCAAGGGGGCGGTGCGCGACGTCGGCAAGGCCTTGGGCTTGGCCGAGGACACCATCCGCGCCCTGCAGAGCGTCGTCTGGCGGCAGGCCCTGGACGGCGGGGTATCGGCCAAACGCTTCCGCGAATACGGCCTGGACGCCGATGACCCCATGGTCCGCCGGGTGCTTGACCTGAGCTCTGAGCTGCGCGGCTTTCCTCGCCATCTCAGCCAGCATTCCGGCGGCATGGTGATGACGCGCGGGCGGCTCGACCATGTCGTGCCGATCCACAACGCGGCCATGGACGGGCGCACGGTCATCGAATGGGACAAGAACGACCTGGATAGCCTGGGCATTCTCAAGGTGGATATCCTGGCTCTCGGCATGCTGACCTGCCTGCGCAAGGCCTTTGCCCTGCTGAAATCCTTCCACGGACGCGACCTGACCTTCGCCACCGTGCCGCCCGAGGATTCGGCCGTCTATGACATGCTGTCGACGGGCGACAGCATCGGCGTGTTCCAGGTCGAAAGCCGGGCCCAGATGAGCATGCTGCCGCGCCTCAGGCCCCGCAATTTCTACGATCTGGTGATCGAGGTCGCGATCGTGCGGCCCGGGCCGATCCAGGGCGACATGGTGCATCCCTACCTGCGCCGCCGCGACGGGCTGGAAACCGTGGACTACCCGTCCGACGAACTCCGGGACGTTCTGGGGAAAACCCTTGGCGTGCCCCTGTTCCAGGAACAGGCCATGAAGATCGCCATCGTCGCCGCCGGGTTCACTCCGTCCGAGGCCGATGGCCTGCGCCGCGCCATGGCGACCTTCCGCAACCAGGGCACCATCCATGCCTTCCGCGAGAAGTTCCTGGCCGGCATGCGGGCGCGCGGTTATGCGCCCGATTTCGCGGAACGCTGCTTCCGGCAGATCGAAGGCTTCGCCGACTACGGCTTTCCCGAATCCCACGCCGCCAGCTTCGCGCTGATCGTCTATGTCTCGTCCTGGCTGAAGCGCCATTACCCGGCGGCCTTCGCCTGCGCCCTTCTGAACAGCCAGCCCATGGGTTTCTACGCCCCGGCACAGATCGTGCGCGACGCCCGGGAACACGGCGTCATCGTCCGCCCCGTCGACGTGAACCTGAGCGACTGGGACTGCACCCTGGAGCCGGGCCCCACCGCACAACCGGCCCTGCGCCTGGGGTTCCGCCAGGTAAAAGGCCTGAAGGAAGAGGACATGCAGCGCCTGGTTCTGCACCGGGGCAACGGCTACGGCGACCCGGCGGCGGTCATGCGCCGCGCGGCGGTCGGGCGGACGGTTCTGGAAAAGCTGGCCCGCGCCGATGCCTACGGATCCATGAAGCTGGGCCGCCGCCCGGCTCTTTGGGCCGTGAAGGGATTGTCGGAGGCGCCGCCCCCGCCCCTGTTCGCCGCCGCTCCCGGCGGCCCGGACGGGGCCCCGCCCGAAGACACGGCCCAACCCCAACTGCCCCTGATGACGCCGGGGGAAGAGGTCGCCGACGACTACCGCTCGCTGCGCCTGTCGCTGAAGGACCATCCGGCGGGCGTCCTGCGCCCGCTGCTGGCGGCGCAGCGCTATGTCCCCTGCATCGATGCCGAGGGCCTGAACCACGGCCGGCGCATCCGCCTTGCCGGTCTGGTCACAGCGCGCCAACGGCCGGGCACGGCCAAGGGGGTGATCTTCCTGACGCTCGAGGACGAGACCGCGACCGTCAACCTGATCGTCTGGCCGCATGTGTTCGAGACGTTCCGCCGCCCGGTTCTGGGCTCGCGCCTGTTGGGCGTGACGGGCGAGGTTCAGCGTGCCGGCACAGTCGTCCATGTCATCGTGCAGCAGGCCGAAGATCTGGCCGAGGTGCTGCTGACCCTCGACAATCCGCCGGATGGTGGCACGGAAGCGCGCCGCATGTTCCCCGCGCGCGAATTCCACTGAGCGACGGCAAAGGTGATCACATAACTTTGTTCAGGGACCACGGAGCCGAGGCGTTACACTCCGGCTCCCGGCATTTCATCAACGAAAGGATCCCCCATGCCTCTCCTCCCCCGCCTGACACTGGTTTTCGCGCTTCTCCTCGCCGCTATCACCGTGACCACGCCGGCCCGGGCCGCCGACGGCCTGATCGTCAAGCCGAGCCAGCACAGCCCCGGCGAGACCCTGAACCGCCTGGAAAAAATGCTGAAAGCCAAGAACATCACCATCCTGGCCCGCATCAATCACGCGGCCGGCGCCGAAAAGGCGGGCCTCAGCCTGCCGGCGACGGAAGTCCTGATCTTCGGCAACCCCAAGCTCGGCACGCCGCTCATGCAGGCGACGCGGACCATGGGCATCGACCTGCCGCTCAAGGTTCTGGCCTGGAAGGACGACAAGGGCAGCTGGATCGCCTACAACGATCCCAAATGGCTGGCACAGCGCCACGGCAACACGGTGGACAAGGTTATCGAGACCATGTCCGGCGTGCTGAAAAAGCTGACCGACGGCGCCGCCGCCAAGAACTAGGATGAACGAGAAAGGCACCTCCCCGCATGTTTAGCGCCGCCGCCATCACCCTTCACGTCCTTGCCGCCCTTGTCTGGGTCGGCGGGATGTTCTTCGCCTATCTGATCCTCAGGCCCGCCGTGGGCGGCATCACGCCGCCGCCGGAGCGCCTGAAGCTGTGGGACCGGGTGTTCGGCCGGTTCTTCCTGTGGGTCTGGGCCGCTGTGCTGTTTCTGCCGGTGTCGGGTTATGCGGTGATTGCCTTGCACTACGGCGCCTTCGCCGCCGCCCCCATCCATGTCCATTGGATGCATGGCCTGGGCTGGATCATGAACGCCCTGTTCATCTANCTNTTCTTNGCNCCNTANCNNNCCTTNCAGGNNGCCGTNGCGGCCCANGACTGGCCCACNGGNGCGGCCAGCCTGAACACCATCCGCCGCATCGTCGCCATCAACTTGGTGCTCGGCCTGATTACGGTCGTGCTGGGCGCTTCGGGCCGCTATTGGGCCTGGGTGCCCGGCAGCTGAACATCACACGCAAAAGGGCCGCCGGGGGAAGCCGGCGGCCCTGATCGCGCGGCCGTCAGGACGGCCGATACAGCGACATTACTTCTTCTTCGCAGGCGCCGCCGGCTTGGCGGCCGGTTTGGCAACGGCGGGTTTCGCGGCCGGCTTGCCGGCAGCGGAGGTCGCGGGTTTGGTGCGGGAAAACATGCTCATTTTCCTCAAAAATCGCCGGGATTGTCCCGACGCGGTGACCGGCTCATTGCCGGCAGAGGAATAAATACCGGATATCCATAAGCTGAAATAACGAATTCTTTCGCAGGTTGTTATTCGAAATACGAATATCATGGGCAATCCGCGCGGCTCAGCCCTCGCCCTCGCGCTTAGCCTTCTTTAAACCAACCGGCTTTCCTCAACGATCTCGGAATGCAGGGTTTTGTGGACCGGACATTTGTCGGCGATCGCCAACAACTTCGCTTTCTGTTCGTCGCTCAGATCGCCCTCGAAATGCAGGTCGCGGACGATGCGGTCGAGTTTGCCCACCTTGGTCTCGCAATCGGCGCAGTCTTCCGCATGAACTTTGTCGTGCGTCAGAGTCACGCGGACCTTGGTCAGCGGCAGCTTCTTTAAATCCGCGTACATGCGGATGGTCATGGCCGTGCAGGCACCCAAGGCCGTCAGCAGGAAATCATAGGGCCCGGGCCCCGTGTCNGTGCCGCCCACGTCCGNGGGNTCGTCCGCCANCANNACNTGCCGCCCGCCGACGGAGACCGCGTTCTGGAACTTGCCCTGGCCCGTTTCCTCCACCACCACCGTGCCCGGCGTAGCCTGAGGTGCGATGCGCGATGCCGGCGCGTCGTCCAGGCAGACATAACGCTGCGCCCAGGCGGCGATCACGCCGGCGACGTATTCCGCGTCTTCCTTGCGCGACAGCATGTGGTCGGCATCGTCCAGGGACACGAAGCTTTTCGGATGCTTGGCAGCACCGTAGATGGCGGCGGCGTTGTCGATGCTCACGGTGGCGTCGACCGGCGAATGGAAGATCAACAGCGCCTTTTTCAGGCCGGCCACGGCGTCTTGAACGTTCTGCGCCCGGATATCGTCGAGGAACTGCTTCTTGATACGGAACGGACGGCCGACCAGCAGAACCTCGGCCTCGCCCTTGGCTTCGATTTCGTCGACGGACTCCTGAAAATTATGGGCGACATGAGCCACGTCCGCGGGCGCGCCGATGGTGATCACGGCCTTGGCCTCGGCCACCCGCGCCGCCGCCACCAGAACCGCCGCCCCGCCGAGCGAATGGCCCAGCAGCATGGCGGGGGCTTCCAGGTTGTCCCGCATCCAATCCGCCGCCGCGACCAGATCGCCGACGTTGGAAGAAAAATTGGTGTTGGCGAAGTCCCCTTCGCTGGCGCCCAGGCCCGTGAAATCGAAGCGCAGCACGGCGATGCCGCTTTCCGTCAGCGCCCGCGCCACCCGCGACGCGGCAAACACGTCCTTGGTACAGGAAAAACAGTGCGCCCAAAGGGCATAGGCCTTGGGCGGGCCGTCGGGCAGATCAAGGCGCGCGGCCAGGGTTTCGCCCAGGGCGCCGGGGAAAGAAACCTTTTCGCTTGTCGTCATGGGGGCGGCCTTTCGTCGGGGAGATGTCGTTGATATGAAACCAGAGATGACCATACTACCGCCGCAGCATGAAAGGGCGATGTCTGATGGACAGTNANGATCTTGANGTATTGGCGCGGC
Source organism: Rhodospirillaceae bacterium (assembly GCA_002706405.1). Lineage (GTDB taxonomy): Bacteria > Pseudomonadota > Alphaproteobacteria > Rhodospirillales > Casp-alpha2 > UBA1479. Next base: position 16,129 of record PALN01000022.1, read on the forward strand.
GNCANGTNTTCCAGGGCTATTTCCGCATGGACGAATGGCGCATCCGCCACCGCCTGTTCGCCGGCGGCTGGAGCAACGAGTTCACCCGCGAATGTCTGGAACGCGGCCATGCGGTCGCCGTCCTGCCCTATGACCCTGTCCGCGACGAGGTCGTGCTGATCGAACAGTTCCGCGTCGGGGCCGCCGCCAGCGCGCCGTCGCCCAATTGGGGGGGCCGCGCCCCCTCGCCCTGGCTGATCGAGATCGTCGCCGGCATCGTCGAGGACGGCGAGCACCCGGACGAGGTCGCCGTCCGCGAGACCATGGAGGAATGCGGCTGCGATCTCCTCGCCCTCAAGCCGATCACGTCCTATCTGGTGACGCCCGGCTGCTCGTCGGAGACCATTCGCCTCTATCTGGGGCGGGTCGACGCCTCAAAGGCCGACGGCATCCACGGTCTGGATCATGAGAACGAGGACATCCGCGTGTTCACGGTCCCGGCGGAAGACGCCTTCCGCATGGTCGCCGACGGAACGGTCAACAACGGCACGGCGATCATCTGCCTGCAATGGCTGCAGCTGAACCGCGACGCCCTGCGCCGGGAGTGGACGTGAGCGGCTGCCCTATTCCTTGAACCAGCTCGGGTTGCGCTTTTCGATAAACGCCGCAAGCCCTTCGCTGGCTTCGGCCGACTGGCGCTTTTCCGAATGTAGACGGGCCAGTTCCTCGGCCGTCGCTTCGTCGATGCTGGTTTCCGCAAGCTCCAGGATCTTGGCCTTGGTCTGGGTCACGGCGTCAGGACCGCTGCGCAGGAAGGCTTCAATGGTTTTTTCCGCCGTGCGTTCCAGCTGAATGCTGGGGGCGACTTCGTGAACCAGGCCCATGATGTTGGCCTGTTCGGCGGAGAAGCGTTCGGCGGTCAGGGCATAGCGGCGGACGTTGCGCGAGCCCATGGCAGCGATCAACTGCGGCAGGATCGGCTGCGGGATCAGCCCCCAGCGCACTTCGGAAATGGTGAAGGTGGCATCCGACGCGGCAATCACCACGTCGCAGGCGGCAATCACGCCGGTGCCGCCGCCGACGCAGAATCCCTGCACCACGGCGACCGTCGGCTTGGGGCAGGTGTCGAGCAGCCGCACCACCGTTTCCGTGCGCCGCGACACTTCCAGATTCTCGGCCTCCGATTGCTCGGACACGGACAACAGCCATTTCAGGTCGGCCCCGGCCTGGAAGTGCTTGCCCGCACCGCGCAGCACAATCAGGCGCACGGCATCGTTGGCGGACAGGCTCTTGATCCCCGACAGCAGGACATCAATCATTTCGCCGTTATAGGCGTTGTTGACCTCGGGTCGGTTCAGCGTGACCGTGGCCACACCACGCCCGTCAATCTCTACAAGGACCGGTTCGTCGGCCATGTTCGTTCTCCATTCTGGTTTATTTGTTTCGTGCCCGTCCCGGCGGGCGGGGAGAATAGCGCCAACCACCGGCCTGACGGAACAGGAAATCCGCGCGAAATCCAATGCCCGCGCCTTGATCGGCTCCGCAGGCATGGTTATGTTGCCGAAAACCCCAACCAACCCAAGCTGAAGAACCTCTAGGGACGGAACCCAAATACATGAACATCAAGAAGGGCCTGGTGGACGCCATCGGGAATACGCCGCTTATTCGTCTGAACAAGCTGTCCGAGGCAACGGGCTGTGAAATTCTGGGCAAGGCCGAATTTCTCAACCCCGGCCAATCCGTGAAGGACCGCCCGGCCCGTCACATGATCCTGGAAGCCGAAAAGCGCGGCGACCTGAAGCCCGGCGGCCTGATTGTCGAAGGCACCGCCGGCAACACGGGCATCGGCCTGGCCCTGGTCGCCAATGCGCGCGGCTACCGCACCACCATCGTCATTCCGGAAACCCAGAGCCAGGAAAAGAAGGACATGCTGCGCCTGTGCGGCGCCAAGCTGGTCGAAGTTCCGGCCCTGCCCTATTCCGACCCCAACAACTATCAGCACATCGCCCGGCGCATGGCCGAGGAACTGGCCGCGACGGAAGAAAACGGCGTGCTGTTCGCCGACCAGTGGAACAACCTGGACAATCGCCGCGCCCATTACCATTCCACGGGCCCGGAAATCTGGGAACAGACCGGCGGCAAGGTCGACGGCTTCATCTGCGCCGTCGGCACCGGCGGCACCCTGGCCGGCACCTCCACCTTCCTGCGTGAAAAGAACCCCAACATCGTCGTCGGCTGCGCCGACCCCAAGGGGGCGGCCATGTACCACCTGTTCAAGGACGGCGAGGCCAAGGCGACCGAAGGCGGCTCGATCACCGAGGGCATCGGCCTGGGCCGCGTCACCGCGATCATCGAGGACTTGAAGGTCGACCAGCCCTATTCCATCGACGACCAGGAAGCCGTGCCGCTGATCTTCGACCTGATCAAGGACGAAGGCCTGGTGCTCGGCGGGTCGTCGGGCGTCAACGTGGCGGGCGCTGTACGCCTGGCCAAGGAACTGGGCCCGGGCAAGACCATCGTCACCATCCTGTGCGACATTGGCACGCGCTATACGTCGAAGCTGTTCAACCGTGATTTCCTGAAGTCCAAGGGCCTGCCGGTCCCGGACTTCCTGCCCTGATCGCCGGGAAGGAACAGCCCCATGCCCTATTCGAACCCGCAGGCCCTGGTTTCCACCGACTGGGTCGCCGATCACATGACGGCCCCCGACGTGCGCCTCGTCGATTGCACCTACTACCTGCCCAACGACGGCCGCAACGGACGCGAGGAATATGCCAAGCAGCATCTCGACGGCGCCGTGTTCTTCGACATCGATGACGTCAAGAATCCTGACAACCCCCTGCCCCATATGATCCCGCCGGCGCATATCTTTTCGGCCAAAGTGCGCAAGCTGGGCCTGGGCGACGGCAACCGCATCGTCTGCTACGACCATAACGGCGGCGGCATGGCGGCGGCGCGGGTGTGGTGGATGTTCCGCCTGTTCGGCCATGACGACGTCTGCGTCATGGACGGCGGCCTGCCCAAGTGGCTGGCGGAAAACCGCCCGGTGACGGATATCGAACCCAACCCGCAGGAACGCCATTTCACGCCCCGCGAAAACCACCTGATGGTGCGCACGGTCGATCAGATCATGGCCAATATCGACGGCAAGCGCGAAGACGTTCTCGACGTGCGCGCCGCCGGGCGCTTTGCCGGCACCTCGCCGGAACCGCGGGCGGGCATGCGTTCCGGCCATATGCCGGGCGCGCTGAATCTGCCCTACGGCGACCTGATGGATGCAGACAAAAACTGCACCATGCGCTCGGCCGAGGAAATCAAGGCCCTGGCCGACAAGGCGGGGGTCAACCTCAATCGGCCGCTGGTCACCAGCTGCGGGTCGGGCGTGACGGCGTGCTACGCCGCCCTGGCGCTTTACCTGATCGGCAAGGAAGACGTCGCGGTCTATGACGGGTCGTGGTCCGAATGGGGAGCGCGCGACGATACGCCGGTCGTTACCTGACCCGATTTTGCGGCCTTTAACTTATTGAGTCTAAATATAGTTCTGGCGGACTAGCAGGTCTGTCAGTTGATCGTGCGCGGTCTTTGTTTGAAACCTGATCCTGCCTCGATTGGGGATTGGATTTACAGACAGGAGACCGGGCACATGCTCCCTCGCCTCTTTGCGTTGATGGCATTCGCCATCCTTTTCGCCGTTCCCGATGCGGGCGCGGCCAGCACGCTGACATTGTCGTTGAAGGACGCCAACACGTTGGCCGTCAAGTTCAAGAACCATACCCTGAACCTGAAGGCCAAGAAGCCCTGGAAAACCACCAAGGAAGGCGGCGACACCTACTATGTGGTGAAGGCCGATATCGAGTTCGGCCAGGTCAAGTTGTTCGAGTCCGAAGCCAAGGTCGGCAAGGCCGGGGGCAGCTTCAAGATGTCCGTCGCGCCGTCGTTCAGCAAGCTGTCCATTTCCGCCGGGTCATTCGAATTTTCGCTGTTGCCCGGCGACGTCATCAAGGATGCGCCGTCCAACGCGGAATTCAAGAAGGATGAACTGGTGATGCTGGCCTCGGTCAACAACGCCATCACCCTGTCGGTCGGCGACAACGCCAGCTTTACCGTCCCGGATACCGGCGGTACCGCCGCCACCATGATGATCGAATTCAACAAGGGGACGTTCTATTACGAAGGCCCCGTTCCGGCGATCGAGGAGCTTCTCAACGGGATCGACGCGCTGATCGAGGCCAGCGCGGAACAGCCGACCCAGGCCGGGTTCGGCTATTCCGCCTCGGGCGCGTTCAAGTACGTATCGTCCAAGCCGCTTTACAGCGGCGAGTTCAAGCAGGAAACCGAGAAATTCTCCTGTAACGTCGTCTTGAACGGCGCCTTCGACATTGCCGAGACGATCGCCGTATCGTCGGACATCTGCATCAACACCGACGCCGGCAAGCTGGGGGTCAATGGCGCCCTCACCTACTCTGCCGAGGTGCTGAAAACCGATGCCGAGTTCACGGTCGGCGAAGGCTCCGTCGCCATCGACAAGAAAGGCGTCCGTTTCGGGTTCGGCAAGACCAAGCCGAACCTGGGCAAGAAACTGGAGAACATCCTGTTCTTCATCGATCCCATGCTGATCGCCGACGGCTCGGTCTATGGCTACGCCACCAACAAGAAGAAGTTCGGCCTGATCCTCGATCTCAACAACATCCTGCAGATCAACGGCGTGCAGTTCAGAAACCTGCACCTGGGCATGACGACCAGCGGACTGGATGTTGCGGCGGAATTGAAATCCGCCAACCTGGGCACGGCAAAGGTTGAAGGCCGGGTCACGGATACCAAATGTTGGCTCGACTTCAAGGCCAAGTCCAAGCTGTTCGGCTATTCCCTGGACGCGCCCCGGGTCAGCCCTTGCCAGGCCCGCAAGGGGGCGGTCGAATATGCCGGCAAGCTCGCGATCCTGGGCAAGAACCTTGCGGTCAAGGGCCTGGACGAAGTCAACAAGCAGGGCCAGGCGACGCTTGAGGCGGCGGAGAACCTGACCTTCAAGGTCGGCAAGCTGACCCTCAACGCCGGCAAGATGGCTTACGACTCCTCCAAGAAAGGTCTGAAGCTGGCGGAAAGCAAGCTCGCCGCCGTGTCTCATCTGGGTGACTTTTCCTTCGGCGACCTCCACCTCAATACCTCGGGGTGGCTGGCGGCCGACGTCAAGACGACCAAGAAGTACGGCTACAACAAGAAGCTCTCGATCAGCGGCGGGTCGGTCCGCCTGACCGGCGACGGCGAGGTCGAAGCGGCGTTGCTCGCCAAGAACGGCGCCATCGGCGTCTCCGGCCATCTGAAATCCCGCACCAAGGCCAAGTTCTGCGTCAAGGTCAAGGTTGCCGGCCACAAGACCAGCAAGTGCGATTCAATCCATATCGACGTCAATCAGGGGATGGAGCTCAGCAGCGGCTGTTTCCGGGTCTCCGGCAGCAAGAAAATTCTCGGAACGAAGTTCAGCATTCCGAACAAGGATATCTGCCTGGGCAAGGACAAGGACGCGGACGATCCCTTCCATCCCGACCAGGACAGCGTCGGCGTGGTTGTCTACCTGCAGGCCTATAACGGAAAGTACGTATGGCCGGATAAGGGCGGGAACACGAATGTCACCCATGCCACCGGTGATAACCCGGAGAAATCCGCGACCTTCATCATGTACCATCAGGTCAAGGGCAAGGATCAGAAGGAAGACAGCTGCCCGGTCTACGGCGCCAACGTTTCCTTCCTGACCTACAACGAGAACCGCCAGGACCGTTACCTGCGGCTGGATAAGAAGACGAACCCCGTCGATTCCAAGGCCACGCACGCGAACAGCGCCGAGCAAGTGATCCTGGAATCGGTCGACGGTAAAAAGTCCGGCGACTGCATCACCGACGGCGACAAGGTGCGGCTTAAGTCCGACGCCCATGGCACCTATTGGACCGTTCAGCGAGACCAGAATTTCCAGCTCTATGGTCAGCCGAAGTTGAGCGGATCAAGCGCCGCCCATCAGGAGTACACCATCCACATGGACGCGGGGAGTTAAGGGAAAGCAGCCGTTCGAAGAGAGATGGACGGGAAGTTTCGGCGCCACGTGCCGGAACCTCCCGTCACTTCGCATTTGTCTGATGTACCCGGTTTGCTATAAATTCCGAGAATTGGTGCCGTGGGGAGAGCCAACTCGGATGCAAGAAGACGTCAGCAATGAAATCCGGGATCCCGGATTTCACGCCCATCTTCAATCTCTCTTGTTGTCTCAGGATGAAACCACCGCCCGGTCGGTTTTTCTAAGCGGCTTGGCACTGCGTGACGTCGCGGGGGTCTGCCTGATTACGTTCGACCAACGCGACGAGCGGCCATTGTTGTTGTGGGGTGAAGACCTGTCCGGCAACCTGCACCGCGCCCAGCTGTCGCCCGAGGATATCATCGACGGATCCTTTCAGGACGCCCCCCGCTGGCTCAGCCTATGGCTATTCCGCCGCAAAAACCCGGTCCGCCTCAGCCAGCTTTTGCGTTACGTCCCGTTCTCGGGGCTCCTGCTCAAACGCGCCATGGGACCACCCGGGGTTCGGCCGATCGAAGACTTCGTCTGTATTCCCTACCGGCATCACAAGATGAAATGCCTCTTGGGAATCGGCTTTTTCCATCTCGTCTCGGAAAGCTTGATGGAAGAGACCGTCTCGCTGGCGCTGGCCTACATGGTCAAATGGGAATCGACACGCAACGTTGCGACGGATTCTGGCGCCGTGTCGGACTAGACATTGGAGCTGACGACAACGGAACTTGAATGCCTGAAATGGATGGCGGCGGGAAAAACCCTGCACGAGATTTCCGACATCACCGGGATGAGCTATCCCAACGTGCGCTATCATCTGAACAAGGCAAAGGAACGCAGCGGTTACGCCACGACACAGCAACTCATGGTACGCGCGGCGCTCGACTATGAGCTCCATCCGCTTGGCCCTGATATTCAACCGGGCCGCCCCCATTGACCGACACCCACTTGAGCTCCGACGTTTCTCAAGACTAACATGCCCATCGCGATCAAACGCCGGAGTATTCGGCTGATCGTTCCCCGCCTCCTTTTTCCGGACTTCGCAGACGAGCATCCGGCGGACACTTAATTCCTATGACGCTGCCGGATTTTTCCACCACCGCCCTGATTGTGATCATTCTGGGCCTGTTTTCCGGCTCCCTGGTCAAGGGCGTGCTGGGGGCCGGCATCCCGGCCGTGGGCCTTCCCATCATGGTCATGGTGATCGACCCGGCTCAGGCGGTGACGCTGTTCATCGTGCCCGTGGCGATTTCCAA